>JAIXTK010000042.1 GCA_027483995.1 Acetobacteraceae bacterium | reverse complement strand
GTCGCCGCGGATGCGGTAGGTGGCCTGGATGCGGGTCATGCCCGCCGGTTAGCAGATCACGCTAGAGTGAGGAAAGCACCGCCGGCGCCAGCCCTGCCACCTTGGCCGCGGGGTGGGACGGGTTGCGGAAGCGCATCTCGCCCTCCGGCGCCGCATCCGGCGCACCAGCCCCCAGCATCTCCAGCCGGGAGGCGCAGGTAACAGCGATCACGCCGCGGGAGCTGGGATAGGCCAGGAACTGCCGCGCCTCCCCTTCCAGCTCGAGCCGCTCGCGCAGGGCGCGCCATTCGAGGCGGTCGGTATCCTCCACCAGCATGGCCAGGATGCCGGGCCGCGTGCCCGACAGCCGCAGCGGTGCGATGGAAGACAGCCGCTTGCGGATGGCGACGGCCACCTCGTCGGCGCGCGAGGCGCGGGCGGCCAGCACGAACACACCATCGGCGCCGGTGGTGACGGCGAGGTTCGCCTCCGCCCCGAATTCGCGGCGCAGCGAGCCCATGATGCCTGGGTTGGCGTGATCCGGCAGTTGCGCGCCGGCGAGCATCAGCGGGTCCAGCCGCAGCACCGCCGCTTCGTCGTGATCGGCACGACGCTGCGATTCCAGCATGGCGCGGATGCGGCCATGCAGATGCGCGAGGCCCGATTGGTCCGCCCGCAGCCCCTGCGGCAGCGTCAGCTTCAACACGTAGCGGCCGGGATGGGCGGCGAGCCAGGTTTGCAGATCCGGGTCCACCAGATCCACCAGGTGGCTCCAGGCGCCGCGATGCACGTCGCGGCCTTCCTCGGCAGAGATGGCATCGCACGCGATCTCGGCCTCCGCGCCGTCGCGGGTGATCAGAAGGTCGTGCGTTGTGCCATCCTCCAGCCCGGTGTGGCGCACCAGGAAACCGCGCGAGCGTTGCAGCGCGGCGGTGCGGAACAGGTGCATCAGCGGCGCCAGCGTGGCCTCGCCCGACAGCGCCGCCCGCAGCCGCTCCTTCAGCGCGGCGCGGCCCGTGGGCGAAAGCTTGGCATGCGTCGCCACCACCTCCTGCGCCAGCCCGGCGACGATCTGTGCCGCCCGGCTGTCCAACATGGCGCCGCGCGCCTGCCGGTCGAGCGTGAGTTCGAAGGCGTGGCGCTGCACCAGGGCCTTGCCGCCGCGCACGCCGCAGCAGGCGCGCTCCGCCAGCTCCGCCATGCGCGTTTTCCACGGTTTCGCGCCGACCAGGCGGATGAACACCGCGGCGGTGGCGGGCTGGGGCGGCAACAGGAAATGCTCCGGGACAAGCGGCATCGGATCCTCGGCGCTGGTGGTCGAACGGGTGCTACATCTCCTTAACGACCGGCACGCGCGGTTGGATCAGTTGCGCGGCAGCCGGGCCTCCGTCGGCGCATCCGGGTTCTGGGCGCGGTGGCGCAGCAGGTGGTCGGCCAGCACGCAGGCCAGCATCGCCTCCCCCACCGGAACCGCGCGGATGCCCACGCAGGGGTCGTGGCGGCCCTTGGTCACCACCTCCACCTCCTGCCCCTGCATGTCCACGCTGCGGCGCGGGGCGAGGATGGAGCTGGTGGGCTTCACCGCGAAGCGCGCCACCACCGGCTGGCTGGTGGAAATCCCACCCAGGATGCCGCCGGCATGGTTGGAGCCGAACAGCACCCGTCCGTCTTCCATCGTCATCTCGTCGGCATTGTCCTCGCCGGACAGCGCGGCGGATTCGAACCCGTCGCCGATCTCCACGCCCTTCACGGCGTTGATGCTCATCAGCGCCGCGGCGATATCGGCATCCAGCTTGCCGTAGATCGGCGCACCCAGCCCGGGCGGCACGCCCTCGGCCACCAATTCGATCACCGCTCCGCAGGAGGAGCCGGACTTGCGGATGGCCGACAGATACGCCTCCCACTCCACCGCCGCCACCGGATCCGGGCAGAAGAACGGGTTCTCGTTCACCTGCGCCCAGTCCCACCGGCTGCGGTCGATCCGGTGCGGGCCCATCTGCACCAGCGCGCCGCGCACGGTCACGCCATCGAGCACCTTGCGCGCCACGCCGCCGGCGGCCACCCGCATCGCCGTCTCCCGCGCGCTGCTGCGCCCGCCGCCGCGATAGTCGCGGATGCCGTATTTCAGCGCGTAGGTCAGGTCGGCATGGCCCGGGCGGAAGCGCGTGGCGATCTCGCCGTAATCCTTCGAGCGCTGGTCCACGTTCTCGATGATGAACGCAATCGGCGTGCCGGTGGTGCGGCCCTCGAACACGCCCGAGAGGATGCGAACCTGGTCCGGCTCCTGGCGCTGGGTGGTGAACTTGGATTGGCCCGGGCGCCGACGATCCAGCCAGGGCTGGATGTCCTCCTCGGTCAGCGCAATCCCCGGCGGGCAGCCATCCACCACGCCGCCGATGGCGGGGCCATGGCTTTCACCCCAGGTGGTGACGCGGAAGAGGTGGCCGACGCTGTTATGTGACATTCACCCAAGCCCAAGAAAGCAAGCGCCTTCTTTTTCTGAAGAAAAAGAAGCAAAAAGACTTTCAAAAGTTTTTTGGTTCTTTTTTTCAAAAAAGAACATTCTTCCCTTACTCATGCACCACCGAGATATCCGGCGCATCCGGGTTCTTCATCCCCACCGAGTGATACCCGGCATCCACGTGATGCACCTCCCCGCTCACCCCTCGGGAGAGGTCGCTGACCAGATAGAGCCCGGCCCCGCCCACGTCGTCGATCGTCACGTTGCGGCGCAGCGGGGAGTTGTATTCGTTCCAGCGCAGGATGTAGCGGAAATCGCCGATCCCGCTGGCCGCCAGGGTGCGGATCGGCCCGGCGGAGATGGCGTTCACGCGGATGCCGTTCGGCCCGAGATCGGTGGCGAGATAGCGCACCGAGGCCTCCAGCGCCGCCTTGGCCACGCCCATCACGTTGTAGTGCGGAATGACCCGTTCGGCCCCCAGGTAGCTCAGCGTCACCATGGAACCGCCATCGTTCATGATCGCGGCCGCCCGCTTGGCCACGGCGGTGAAGGAGAAGCAGGAGATATCCAGCGCCTGCAGGAACACGTTTCGTGGCGTATCCACGTAACGGCCGCGCAGGAAGTTCTTGTCGGCAAACCCGATGGCATGCACCAGAAAATCCAGCTTGCCCCAGCGTTCCTGGATCGCGGCGAAGGCGGAATCCATGCTGGCGTCGTCGGTCACGTCGCAGGGCAGCACAATGTCGCTGCCGAGGCTTTCCGCCAATGGTTTCACACGCTTGCCCAGCGCCTCCCCCTGGTAGGTGAAGGCGAGTTCCGCCCCCTGGGCGGCGCAGGCGGCCGAGATGCCCCACGCGAGGGACATGTTGTTGGCAACGCCCATGATCAGCCCACGCTTGCCCGCCAAAAGGGTTCCCTTCGGCGGCGGCGGCGGGGCGGCTTCGGTCTCTGGCATGGGGAATCCTGCTTTCGGCCTTGGTTTCCGGGCCTGTGGTGACACAGGGCGCATGCGGCGGGCAAGTGCCGGGAGTGCACAACGCGCCCTTGGCGAATGCGCGGGGCGGAGTCATCTGTTGCGGATCGAAGGAGCATACGCGATGTCCGACGCCGCCCTGAGTATCCCATTTGCCCAATTCGCCACCTGGTTGGCAGAGGCGGAGGCCAGCGAGCCCAACGACGCGAACGCGATGACCCTGGCCACCGCCACGCCCGATGGCCGCCCCGCGGCGCGCACCGTGCTGCTGAAGGGCTGGGATGAGGGCGGCTTCGTCTTCTACACCAACCTGCAAAGCCGCAAGGGCGGGGAGCTGCTGGCCAACCGCCAGGCCTGCCTGCTGTTCCACTGGAAAAGCCGCCGCCGCCAGATCCGCATCGAGGGCCCGGTGGTGGACGCCACCCAGGCGGAGGCGGACGCCTACTACAACTCCCGCCCCCGCATCTCCCGCCTCGGCGCCCACGCGTCAGACCAGTCCCGCCCGCTGGCGGATCGCTCGGTGCTGGAAGCCCGGCTGGCCGAGGCGGAGAAGAAGTATCCCGGCGAGGACATCCCCCGCCCGGAATACTGGTCCGGCTTCCGGGTGATCCCGAAGATGATCGAGTTCTGGCAGGACATGCCGTTCCGCCTGCACGACCGCAGCGTTTACACCCGCGTGGGCGATGGCTGGACCGTGCAGAAGCTGTTCCCCTGATCCCCCAGGCCGCGGAGCGGCCGTGACCCTTCCTCCCGACCAGGCTGAAACCGCCGCCCTGCTGCGGCACCTCGCCGGGGCGGCGCCGGTGGAGACACATATCTCCGCCGTGTTCCTTGGCGCCGACACGGTGTGGAAGCTGCGCCGCGCGGTAAAGCTGGCCTTCGTGGACTTCACCACCCTGGCCGAGCGCGAACGCACCGCCCGGCGCGAGTGGGAGCTGAACGCCGCCAACGCACCCGGCCTCTACCGGGATGTGGTGCCCGTCACCCGCCGCCCCGATGGCACCCATGCCCTCGGCGAGGGCGGCGAGGTGGTGGATTGGGTGGTCCGCATGGCCCGCGTGCCGCCGGGCGATTTCCTCGATGAGGTCGCCGCCCGCGGCACGCTCGATGCCCCGCTGCTGGATGCGATGGCCGATGCCGTCGTGGCACTGCACGCGGGCAACCCTGTGATCCCGCGCGACCAGCACGAAGCCCTCGGCCAGGTGGCGGACGGCAACGCACTTGCCGCCCGCCAGGCCGGGCTCGATCCCGCCGACATCGCCGCGTGGCGCACCGGCATGCAGGCCCAGCTCGATCGCCACGCCGAAACGCTCCGCACCCGCGGCGCCAGCGGCTTCGTGCGCCGTTGCCACGGCGACCTGCATCTGGGCAACATGTGCCTCTGGCACGGCGCCCCGGTGGCCTTCGATGCGCTGGAGTTCGACGAGGCGCTGGCCACGATCGACATCGGCTACGACCTCGCCTTCCTGCTGATGGACCTCGACCTGCGCGTGGACCGCGCCGCCGCCAACCGGGTGATGAACCGCTACCTCGCCCGCACCGGCGATTGGGCGCTGGTGCCCCTGCTGCCGCTGTGGCTTTCCATGCGCGCCATGGTGCGCGCCCATGTGGAGGCGGCACGCGGCCACCCCGCCGAGTCGCGCCGCTATCTCGACCACGCCCTGGCCAGCCTCGCCCCCGCCTTTGCCGGCGCGGTGGCGATCGGTGGCCTGCCCGGCTCCGGCAAATCCACCGTGGCGCGGGTGCTCGCCCCCAGCCTCGGCGCCGCGCCAGGGGCGGTGATCCTGCGCAGCGACGAGATCCGCAAGCGCCGCTTCGGCCTCGTGCCCGAGCAGAAACTGGGCCAGCAGGGCTACACCGCCGCGGCCAGCGAGGCCGTCTTTGCCGAGATCGCCGAGGCAGCCCACGGCATCGTCGCAGGCGGGCACTGCGTGATTGCCGACGCCACCTACATGGACCCCGCCCACCGCGCCCGGCTTGAAGCCGCCTTGGCCGGGCAGCCCTTCCTCGGCGCCTGGCTGGATGTGCCCCTGCCCGAACTGGAACGCCGCGTGGCCGCCCGCACCGGCGATGCCTCCGATGCCGACCTCGCCATCCTGCGCCGCACCGCCCGCGCCGGCGCCTCCGCAGGCACCTGGCTGGCCGTCGATGGCACCCGCGCGAGCGAAGCCGCCGCCACAATCCGTGCCTCGCTTGCGATACGTTCCCCAAAAGCCCACATATAGGGGGCGCTAACGAAGGGAGTCCGTGCGATGGCCATCCGCAAGCTGCTGCTGCCGCTGACCGGTACTGCCGCCGGTGAGGCGGCACTCGATACCGCCGTGCGCATCGCGCGCATCTGGAACGCCCATGTCACCGCGCTGCATGTCCGCGTGGACAGCCGCGACGTGGCGCCGCTGGCCGGCGAGGGCCTGTCGGGCGCGATGATCGAGGAAATGATGTCCGCCACGGAAAAGGAGAGCAACGAACGCGCCCGCGCGGTGCGCGCGATGTTCGACCGCTACGTGACCGAGAACCACGTGCTCGTCGGCGAGGCCCGCCTGAACGAGATGAGCGCCAGCTTCGCCACCGTGGTGGGCCGCGAGGAAGACCTCGTCGCCCAGCAGGCCCGCCTGGCCGACCTTACCGTGGTGCCGCACCCCGAGGCCGGTGAGGATGTGTCCTCCTCCGATGCTCTCCATGCCGTGCTGTTCGACAGTGCCCGCCCGGTGATGATCGCCCCGCTGGTCGCCCCCGCCCGCATCGGCACCCGCGTCTGCATCGCCTGGAACGGCACCGCGGAATCCGCCGCCTCGGTGCAGGCCGCCCTGCCCTGGATGCAGCAGGCCGAGGCCGTGCGCGTGCTCACCGCCGACGAATACCATCGCCGCGGCCCCGGCGCGGCCGACCTGCTCAGCTACCTCGCTTTGCACGGCATTACCGCCGACACCGCCGTGTTCCGCCCGATCGACCGCGAGGTGGGCGCCGGCCTACTGCGCGCCGCGAAGGATTTCCAGGCCGACCTGCTGAGCATGGGCGCCTATTCCCACTCCCGCCTGCGCCAGCTCATCCTCGGCGGCGTCACCCGCCACGTGCTGGAGAACGCCGACCTGCCGGTGATGATGACCCGCTAGCCGGCTCCACCGCCTGATGTTCGGCGTGGACGACACGGCCACGGTCGCCGCCGTCCGCGCCTATGTGAAGCTGATGCGGGCCCAGCGCGGCGTGGTCGCCCGGTTGGAGCCGGCGCTCGCCGCCTGCGCGCTCACGCTTACCCAATTGGGCGTGCTGGAGGCCGTGCTGCATCTCGGCCCCCTCACCCACCGCGAACTCGGCCGCAAGCTGCTCACCTCCCCCGGTAACCTGACGGACGTGGTGGACAAGCTGGAGAAGCGCGGCCTCGTCACCCGCGTGCGCGCCGAGCAGGACCGACGGCAGGTGCGCGTGGAACTCACCCAGGCCGGCCGCGACCTGATCGAGGATATCTTCCCCCGCCACGCCGCGGACATCGCCCACGCCATGGCCGGCCTGACCCCGGCGGAACTCGAAACCCTCGGCCATCTCCTGCGCAAGCTGGGCACCGGCGCCACCGGGGCTTGAACCCGCCGCTGCGGCGCACTACTTCATTGTCGAATTGTTCGATATCGAACAACAAACCGACAGGAGAGCCCGATGATCCAGGTCCAGCCCTTCGCCAACCTCGGCCGCTTCCGTAACGACTGGCTGAATGCCCGCTTCCACTTCAGCTTCGGCGACTACCGCGACCCCACCCGCATGGGCGCCGGCGCGCTGCGCGTGTGGAACGACGACGAAATCGCCCCCGGACAAGGCTTCGACCCCCACCCCCACCGGGATATGGAAATCGTCACCTACGTGCGCGAAGGTGCGATCACCCACAAGGATTCGCTCGGCAATGAAGGCCGCACCGAAGCCGGGGACGTGCAGGTGATGCATGCCGGCACCGGCATCGTCCACGCCGAATACAACAAGGAAACCACCGCCACCCGCCTGTTCCAGATATGGATCATCCCCGGCAAGCGCGGCGTGCAGCCCGGCTGGGGCACCCGCACATTCCCCCGCCAGGGCGGCGGCCTGGTGGCCCTGGCCGATGGCCGCGACGTGGCGGACGGCTCCGCCCTGCCGCTCCACGCCGATGCCGCCGTGCTCGCCGCCACGCTGGAAAAAGGCCAGTCCGTCACCCACGCCCTGCCCCCCGGCCGCGTCGCCTACCTGGTGCCCTCCACCGGCAGCGTCACCGTGAACGGCACCAAGGTGAACACCCGCGACGGGGCGACCATCACCGGCGAGGACGTCGTCACCATTACCGCCGAGGAAACCGCAGAGGTGGTGCTGGTGGATGTGCTTGGGTAAGCAAGCGGTTCTTTTTTGAAAAAAAGAACCAAAAAACTTTCATTCGTTTGCCGACTCGACCGCCTCGCTCTCTTGACGAGGCGGCGGAGCTGCAATCGAAGAAAGTCTTTTTGCTTCTTTTTCTTCAGAAAAAGAAGACTTCCTTCCTTGCTCTGGCCAACACCTCCACGCCTTGCCACCATTCGGTCCGTACCAAGAGGACCAAGGCCATGAGCGACTCCGATATCATCAAGTTCGAGGTAGACAAGCACATCGCGCTCGTCACCCTGAATCGCCCCCCGGTGAACGCGCTGGATCGCGCCATGCGCGACCGCATCATCGCCATCTTCGACGAGATTTCGGAGCGCAACGACATCCGCGTCGCCGTCCTCACCGGCGCCGGCAAGGTCTTCTGCGCCGGCGCCGACCTCCGCGCCCGTCCGGACGTGACCAAGATCGGTGCCTTCCACGAGCACAACCGCGTCACGCGGGAGACCGGCAACGCACTGCACGAATGCGCCAAGCCGATCATCTGCGCGGTGAACGGCGCCGCCCTCGGTGCCGGCCTCGGCCTGATGGCCGCCAGCGACATCTTCTTCGCCAGCGAGAACGCCACCTTCGGCATGCCGGAGATCGACGTGGGCCTGGCCGGCGGCGCCGCGATGGTGCAGCGCATGTTCAACAAGTCCACCGCGCGCCGCATCATGTACACCGGCATGCGCCTGACGGCTGCGGACCTCTACCGCATGAACATCATCGAGGAGGTCACCACGCTGGAAAACCTGGTGCCCACAGCGATGAAGCTGGCCGAGGAGATCGCCGGCAAAAGCCCGCTCGGTATCAAGTATGCCAAGAACAGCCTGAACATGTGCGAGCTGATGCCCCAGCGCGACGGCTACCGCATGGAGCAGAACTTCACCATGCAGCTGGCCCACACGGAGGATGCGGTGGAAGCCCGCACCGCCATGCTGGAAAAGCGCAAGCCCGTGTTCAAGGGCCGCTGATCCCATGAGCGACACCCACCGCCCCTTCGCCGGCCGCGCCATACTCATCACCGGTGCCGGCAACGGCATCGGCAAGGCAACGGCTCTCCACCTCGCCCGCCTCGGCGCGCTGGTCGGCGTGAACGACCTGCGCGAAACCTTCGTGGCCGAAACCGTGGCCACGATCGAGGCCGAAGGCGGAAAGGCGGTGGGTATCACCCAAGACGTCGCCCAGCGCGACCTGATGCGCGACGTGGTCGCCCGCTTCGCCCAGGCAGCCGGCCGGCTGGACGGCATGGTCAACAACGCCGCCTGGGTGCGCTACCAGCCGCTCGCGGAGATCGCGCCGGAAACGGTGGAGCGCATGCTCAACATCGGCTTCAAGGGCATCATCTGGGGCATGCAGGCTGCCGCCGAGCACATGGCCGGCCCCGGCAGCATCGTGAACATCGCCTCCGCCGCCGGCTTCCGCTCCACCCCGGGCTCCGTGGTGTACAGCGGCATCAAGGCCGGCGTGATGGGCATGACCCGCGCGGCGGCAGTGGACCTCGGCGCCCGCAAGATCCGCGTCAACGCCATCGCCCCCTCGGCCACGCCGACTGAAGGCACCATGCGCAACCGCAACGCTGAACGCGATGCCAGGCGCATCGCCCAAACCCCGCTGGGCCGCCTGGGCGAAGTGGACGACATGGCCCGCGCGATCACCTTCCTGCTCTCGGATGACAGCCTGTACATCACCGGGCAGGTGCTGCCGGTGGATGGCGGGATCGGGACAAGCTTCCTGTAGGCAAGCGGTTCTTTTTTGAAAAAAAGAACCAAAAAACTTTTATACACGGCGCCGGGCGCTATCCCCTGCGCCGTGTATGAACGTGTTTCTGCGTCCTATTCCCGGATCCCCGCCAGCCTCAGCCCGCGCACATAATGGTCCCGGTCCTCGGCGCGCTCGAACGGGCTCGCAGCGGTGAAACGGCTGATGCTGAACTCCGGCTCGATCTCCAGCAGCCGCGCCCGCACCGATTCCGCTTCCGACTTGGCGCCGAGATGGCCCAGGGCGGCGAGGTAGGGCTTGCAGGCAGCGGAGAAGGCCGGGTTCATCTGGCTCACTTCGCGCCCGATTTCCACCGCCTGCTCATGCTGGCGCTTCAGCAGCGCGATGATGATGCGCGCCGTATCGTAGAAATAAGCCTGCGGATCGAAGGGCGAGAGCTGCTTGTAGCGCGCCACGCGTCGGTCGGCCTCCTGCAGGTCGCCCAGATAGGCGAAGGCCACGCCGGAGAGGTTCCACGCCATCGCCAGATTCGGGTTCAGCATCAACGCCCGCTCGTGCAGTGCGATCGCCTCGCGCAGGCGGTGGTGCAGGAAGGCACGCACATGGCCGGCGATGGTCAGCGCCTTGGCGTCCTGCGGATCCAGCGTGATGGCACGTTCGGCCAGCCGCCCGGCTTCCGCCATGGCATCAGCCGGTGCGTCGGTCCAGCCCTGGCCGACCAGGAACATCAGCCAGTAGGCGTACCAGGCATGGCCGGCGGCATAGTCCGGCTCCAGCTCCACCGCGCGGCGCAGAAGGTCACCGGCTTCCAGGAACAGCGGCTTGTCCAGCCGGCTGATCAGCGGCATGGCGCGCAGCACGAGGTCGTAGGCATTCGCGTCGTGCGACGGGCGGGAGGTGACGCGTTGGGATTCGATCAGCAGGATCTCAGGGTCGATCTGCGCCACCACCTCGGCGGCGATATCGTCCTGCAGCGTCAGCAGGTCGTCGGCGGCGCGGTCGAAGCGCTGGCTCCACACCACCTGGTTGCCCGCGCGCAGATCCAGCAGCCGCAGATTGATGCGCAGGCGCTCGCCCACGCGCTGGATGGTGCCATCCAGCAGGAAGTGGATGTCGAAGGCGCGGCGGATCTGCATCTCGTCGCGCGTCTGCGTCGCGTAGCGTGCCAGCGAGCTGGAGGAGACCAGGAACATCCAGCGGAAGCGGGCCAGGGCGGAGGTGATCTCGTCCGCCAGGCCGGTGGAGAGATGGTTCTCCGATTCCGTGGTGCCGATCATCTGCAGCGGCAGCACGCCCACGCGGGCGCCGCCGCGGGTGGTGGTGGCGCGCGCCTCGCCGCGCTCCGGGCCGCGCGGTTCCGGCCGTGGCTCGCGGATCATGTCGTAGCGCGAGTCCCGCGTGGGAATGCGCGGCTCCGGGCGCGGCGGGGTGGGCGGCAGGGCGGGGGCCGGGGTGGCGTTGCCAACCGGGCGGGGGGCCGGCGGCGCGGGCGGGCTGGAGGCACGGATATCGGCCAGCAGGCGCTGGGTCTCGTCCGAAGGCTGGGCATCCAGCATGTCCGCCAGCACGGCGCGGCAGCGTTCATAGGCCTGGATCGCCATGCCGCGCTCGCCGCGGTTGGTATAGGCGCGCATCAGCGCCCGCCAGGCGCCCTCATGCGTGCGGTCGATCGCCAGCAGCTGCTGGGCGGCGGGGATCACCGTCTCCGGGTCGTCCTTCTCGCGCAGCAGCGTTTCGGCCAGGCCACGGGCCCGGTCGCGCAGGCGTTCACGCTCGCCGGCCAGCCACTGGTCGAAGCTGGGGTCGACGCCATCGAGATCTTCCAGCAACTCGCCATCGAGCAGAGAGAGCGCCTGCGGCTTGCTGGTGGAGGCGCGCAGCACCTCCTCCACATCCACCCAGACAGTGCCGGGCCGCAGGGTGAGGTGGTCGCGCTGGACGGACATGATCTGCTGGCCAACGGGATGCAGCGCTTCCAGCAGGCGATGGATCTCCTGCCGCAGGGAGGCACGGGCCTGTTCCTCCGGCCGGCGGCTCCAGAGCAGTTCGGCGAGCTTGCTGCGCAACATCGGCCGCGGCGAGGACAGGGCGAGGATGGCCAGCAGGGCGCGCGTCTTGCGCCCGGTCGGCAGGATGCTTTCGCTCGTCAGCGTCCAGGCCTCCATCTGGCCGATAAGGCGCAGGCGGACGAGGACGGGATCGGCGGGGGATGGCAGGCTGGCGGACGTGGCACGGGCTCCCGTTCAGGGGTGCGTGGGCGGCCGCATAAAACTCCTAGTTGTGCACCGTGACAAGCGTCGCGTTAACGATTTAGGTAACAATTGACGACAATGGCCGATCACGAGTGCGATAGTGTGCCGAACAGCCTCAGATCGCCGCCTCACGCAGCATATGCGTGACATCGCCGCGCCATGGGCCGTGATACCGCTCCAGCCAGCGCTCCGCCTGGGTCGGGCCGCCGGCGGCGATCGCTTCCAGGGGCGCGAGGTGGATCGTCTCGTCCTGCCCGCCTGCGTTGCGCCGGGCGCGGGCGCGCAACCCGTCGCGGGAGATGGCGAGTGCTTCGCGCATCAGATCGCGCAGGGTGCCCTTCTGCCAGGGCGTGTCGAGCGCGGTGCGGGGGACTTGCGGGCGCAGGGCGGCGAACTCCGTCCAGGCGTGGCGCCGCACCAGGGCGGAAGCGGCCTCCAGGGCTGCGGGATCGTAGAACAGGCCGACCCAGAAGGCGGATTGCGCGATCATCATCTCGGCACTGCCGGCATCCGCGCCGCGCATCTCGATGTAGCGCTTGAGGCGGGCATCGGTGAAGGCGGTGGTCATGTGGTCGGCGAAATCGCCCACCGTGGCCTGGCCGGCTTCCTGGCCGATCCTGCCATCCAGGAAATCGCGGAACGATGCGCCGGAGAGGTCGATATACTTGCCGCCGCGATAGGCAAAATACATCGGCACGCTCTCGACCAGCCATTGCGCGTAGCGCTCGAAGCCGAAGCCGTCCTCGAAGAACACGGCCGGGATGCCGCTGCGGTGGTTGTCGGTGTCGGTCCAGACCTGGGAGCGGTAGGAGAGGAAGCCGCTGGGCTTGCCTTCCAGGAAGGGCGAGTTGGCGAACATGGCCGAGGCCAGCGGCTGCAGCGCCAGGCCGATGCGGATCTTGCGCACCATGTCGGCCTCGGATTCGTAATCCAGGTTCACCTGCACGGTACAGGTGCGGGTCATCATGTCCAGGCCGAGCGAGCCGACCTTGGGCATGTACGCCTTCATGATCGCGTAGCGGCCCTTGGGCATCCAGGGCATCTGCTCGCGGGTGTTCAGCGGATGGAAGCCAAGCGGGGCGAAGCCGATGCCGAGCGCGTCGGCCACCGGGCGAACCTCGGCATAATGGGCTTCCAGCTCAGCGCGGGCGGCGTGCAGGTCGGCGGTGAGGCCGCCGGAAAGCTCCAGCTGGCCCGCCGGTTCCAGCGAGATGGCGGCGTAGCTCTGGCTGGAAAGGCCGATCGGGTTGCCGCGATCCAGGATCGGGGTCCAGGTGCCGGCCGGCGCGCCGGCGGCCAGGCCTTCGAGCACGGCGCGGATGCCGTTTGGCTCGTAGGCCGGCGTGGTCATGTCGGTGCGGCGGAAGCCGAACTTCTCGTGCTCCGTGCCGATGCTGAAGCGCTCGCGCGGCTTGCAGCCGACGGCGATGTGCTCCGCGAGCTGGCGCAGCGAGGTGATCGGGGTCGCGTCGCCGTCTCCGGGATTGGACATGTATCTTCCGTTCGTTCTGGCCGCATCATTCTGCCGGTGGTTCGGCTTGCTGGGCTAGATAGCCTCAGGCGGGCGCCAGCAACAGGGCCAGCCCGGCGATGGCCGCCGTTTCCGCCCGCAGGATGCGCGGGCCGAGGGACACCGGCCGCACGAAGGCCAGGCGGCGGAGCATCGTTGCCTCCGTGGCGGTGAAGCCACCTTCGGGGCCGATCAGCAGGGCGGCGGGCGAGTCGGTGCCGCGCGGGGGTGGGGCTTCGGCGCGTTCCAGGGCGGCGTGCAGCTTGCGGTCGGTGGGCCAGGTGGCAAGGAGGTCGGTGAGTCTCTGCGGGTCTGCCATGCGTGGCAGGGTGAGGCGCTCGCACTGCTCGGCGGCCTCGGTGGCGATGGCACGCAGGCGATCCAGGTTGAGGCGGGCGGTGTTGGTGCGCTCGGTGAACACCGGAAGGATGGCCGACGCACCGAGCTCGGTGGCCTTTTCCACCACGAGGTCGGTGGCATCCCGCTTCAGGGGCGCGAAGACGAGCCAGAGATCGGGCTCCGGCGCCTGCGGGCGGGTTTGGTGTTCCACGGCGAAGGTCGCGCGGTCCTTGCGGATGGCGGCGAGGCGGGCGGCCCATTCGCCGTCCTGCCCGTTGAACAGGCGCAGGGGGGCGCCGGCGGCCTGGCGCATGACGGTGCCGAGATAATGCGCCTGGGCGGGGGTGGCGGCGATCTCCGTGCCCTCGGCGAGGGGTTCGGGGACATACAGGCGGGGAGTGGTGTTGGAGTGGGTCATGGGAACGGGCAGACTAGCAGGCATGGCGCATACCGACATCGTTCGTACCGGCTGGGTGGCGCGGCTGCCGGCCGCATGGGTGCCGTATGCGCTGCTGGCGCGGGCGGATCGGCCGATCGGGTTCTGGCTGCTGTTCCTGCCGGGGCTGTGGGCGATCGTGCTGGCGGCTTCGGATCTTCGGCAGGCGCTGTGGCTTGTGCTGTTGTTCGGGGTGGGCAGCATCGTGATGCGGGCGGCGGGCTGCGTGGTGAACGACATGTGGGACCGCGATCTGGACCGCCAGGTGGCGCGCACGGCGGGGCGCCCATTGGCCTCCGGCGCGCTGCGGATGCGGCAGGCGGCGTGGTTCCTGGGGGTGCTGCTGGCGATCGGGCTGGCGATCCTGTTGCAGTTGAATGGTCTGGCGCAGGTGTTGGGCGTGGCGTCCCTGTTGTTGGTGGCGCTGTATCCGCTGGCCAAGCGGGTGACATGGTGGCCGCAGCTGATGCTGGGGGTGACGTTCGGGTGGGGGGCGCCGATGGGGTTCGCGGCGGCCTCCGGCGGGTTTTCGGTGGCGGCGGGGCTGCTCTATGCGGCGGCGATCCTGTGGATCCTCG
>JAIXTK010000474.1 GCA_027483995.1 Acetobacteraceae bacterium | reverse complement strand
TGGCGATGCATGGGGCGTTGCAGGAGCGCGGGGTGCGGGTGAACCAGCGGTGTTCGTGGTTCTTCAGTGCGGCACATGACGACCAGGCGATCGAGGAGACGCTGGCGGCCGCGGATGGGGCGTTCAAGGCGATCAGCTAGGCATTCTTGTTGATTGCGCCGGGGTGTAGCCCCGGCGCAATCAAATGAAGTCTTTTTTGCTTCTTTTTTCTTCAGAAAAAAGAAGAGCCTTACTTTCTTTCCCGCCGCTGCTCCATCGCCACCAGGAACATACCCGCGGCCAGGATGATGCCGGCACCGATCCAGACCGCGAGCGGCGGGTGGTCGGCGAAGATGAGCCAGCCGAGGGCGAAGGCCCAGATGAGGCCGGAGTATTCCACCACGGCCATGACGGCGACCGGGGCACGGCGGATGGCGGCGAATTGGAGGAGTTGGCCGCCGGCGCCGATGACGCCGATGAAGATCAGCAGGACGAGTTGCCAGGGCGTTGGCGTGACCCAGTGGAAGGCGACCCACAGGCCGGTGGCGACCAGGAAGAAGCCGTTTTGGAGCAGCATCTGCACCACCGCGCCTTCATGGCGGGCGACCTGGCGCATGAGGATGGCGGCGTGGGCCCAGAGGAGGGCTGCGGCCAGGACGAGGCCGATCGCCCAGGCCGGGGTTTCGCCGACGAGGAGTCCGCGCGGGTCTGCGGCGACGACGACGCCGGTGAAGCCGAGGATGATCGAGGCCCAGCGCACGGCGCTGACGCGTTCGCCGAGGATGGGGATGGCAAGCAGCGTGGTGAGGATGGGGGAGGCGAAATAGAGCGTCATCATCTGCGCGAAGGGCAGCAGCGGGGCGGCGGTGAAGTAGCAGAGCCAGGCGACGAGGGTGATGACGGCGCGGAAGAGCATGTGCTTCAGCACCGGGGAGGCGGCGATGGCCTGGAGCGCGGGGGCGCGGCCGGCGATGAGGCAGCCGGTGGTGATGGTGAGGCTGCGGAAGAACAGGGCCTGGGCGACGGGGAGGTAGGTGACGAGGTATTTGTTGGTGGCGTCGTTCAGCGCGAAGAACGCGTAGGCGCCGACGCCCAGCAGCATGCCGGCGATCACGCTGTTGGGTTTCATGGACGCTCCCCTACTCGGCGGCCGACCTCAGCGCGGCACCCGCGGCGAGCGGGCAGAGCGGGAGGGCGGCGGCGCACAGGGCGGACAAGAGCAGCAGATGGGGGCGTGCCGCCAGCCCTACGGCGGCGGCATCGGCTGCGGCGACGCCGAAGATCAGCGCGGGGACGGCCATCGGCAGGACGAGGAGCGGGAGCAGGACGCCGCCGCGGCGGGCGCCGAGGACGAGGGCGGCGCCGGCGGTGCCGATGAGGGACAGGAAGGCGGTGCCGGGGACGAGGCCGAGCAGGAGGGCGGGCAGGGCTTCATCGGGCAGGCGCAGCATGATGGCCATGGGGATGGCGGCGAGCAGCAGGGGCAGGCCGGTGGTGAGCCAATGGGCAGCGGCCTTGCCAAGCGCGATGGCGGCGGGGGGGAGGCCGGAGAGGAGCAGGTGGTCGAGCGAGCCATCTTCCGCGTCGGCGCCGAAGAGGCGGTCGAGCGGGAGGAGGGCGGCAAGCAGGGCGCAGACCCAGACGATTCCCGGGGCGATGCGGGCGAGGGTTTCCGGGGCGGGGCCGATGGCGAGCGGGAAGAGGGCGCCGGCGACGAGGAAGAAGAGGATGGCGGCGAGGGAATCGGTGCCGTGGCGGAGCGAGAGGCGGAGTTCGCGGGCGAGGAGCTTCCTCATGCCGAAAGCCTGAGGGTTTCGGCACCGGGCAGGGGCAAAGGGAGGTGGGTGGCGGCCAGCACCACGCCGCCTGTGGCGCGGTGGTCGGCGAGCATGGTGCCGAGGGCGGCAACCGAGGCGGTGTCCAACCCCAGCGTGGGTTCGTCCAGCAGCCAGATCGGGGCGGTGGCGAGGGCGAGGCGGGCGAGGGCCAGGCGGCGCTTCTGGCCGGCGGAGAGCATGCGGGCGGGGAGCGGGGCCAGGCGGGCGAGGTTGAGGCGGGCGAGGGCGGTTTCGATCTCGGGTGGTGTGCCCCAGAAGGCGAGGTTCTCGGCGACGGTGAGTCCGGGCTTCACCGCATCCTGGTGGCCGAGATAGGCGACGCGGGTGGCGTGGGTGGTGCGATCGGACAGGGCGTCCTCCCCGTTCCAGCGCAGGGTGCCGACTTCGGCGCGGCCGAGGCCGGCCAGCACGCGCAGCAGGGTGGACTTGCCGGAGCCGTTGGGGCCTTCGAGCAGCAGCGCGCCGCCAGGGGGCAGGGCGAAGGAGAGGCCGGAAAAGACCAGCCTTTCGCCGCGGATGGCGGCCAACCCCTCGGCTTCAAGACCGTCAGGCACGTCTTTACTGCCCCTTAGTGGACCTACAGCCCCTTATGGGCTAATCCGGCGCGCGCAACCACCGGGCATCGGGCCGCGTACGCGCCCCATCAGCGAAGAGAGCCTCCATGAAGAGCATTGGCCGGGACAGCCTGAACACGCAGCGCACGTTGGCGGTGGCGGGCAAGACCTATACCTACTTCTCCATCCCCGAGGCCGCGAAGGCGATCGGCGATGTCGCGCGTCTGCCGGTCAGCCTCAAGGTGCTGCTGGAAAACGTGCTGCGGTTCGAGGACGGGCAGGCCTATACGGTGGATGACGCCCGCGCCGTTTCCGGCTGGCTGGCCAATGCCAGCAGCGCCAAGGAAGTGCCGTTCAAGCCCGCGCGCATCCTGATGCAGGATTTCACCGGCGTGCCGGCTGTGGTGGACCTCGCCGCGATGCGCGACGGCATCCTGCGGCTGGGTGGGAACCCGGAGAAGGTGAACCCGCTGGTGCCCGTCGATCTCGTGATCGACCATTCCGTGATGGTGGACTACTCCGCCAGCGCCGACAGCGCCGAGAAGAACGAGAAGGTGGAGTTCGAGCGCAACGGGGAGCGCTACACCTTCCTGCGCTGGGGCCAGACTGCGTTCGACAATTTCCGCGTGGTGCCGCCGGGCACGGGCATTTGCCACCAGGTGAACCTGGAATACCTGGCCCAGGCGGTGTGGACCGCCGATCTCGACGGCAAGACCTTCGCCTATCCAGATACCCTGTACGGCACCGACAGCCACACCACGATGGTGAACGGCATGGGCGTGCTGGGCTGGGGCGTGGGCGGGATCGAGGCCGAGGCAGCGATGCTGGGCCAGCCGATCGCCATGCTGATCCCGGACGTGGTGGGCTTCCGCCTGACCGGGCGCATGCCGGAGGGGGCGACGGCCACCGACCTGGTGCTGACCGTGACCCAGATGCTGCGCAAGCACGGCGTGGTGGGCAAGTTTGTGGAGTTCTTCGGCCCGGGCCTGGACGAGATGACGCTGGCCGACCGTGCCACCATCGCCAATATGG
>JAIXTK010000243.1 GCA_027483995.1 Acetobacteraceae bacterium | reverse complement strand
GGTTCTTTTTTTCAAAAAAACTTCTTTCTTATACTAACCAGCGCAATCAATGACCGGTGTTACGGCGGAGGGTAAGAACTGGATTGCTTCGCTACGCTCGCAATGACAGGGGGTGATCGGTTGGTGGTTACGGAGGTTGGTATCAGTGCCCGATGTAGTCCGTCCGCCCGCCATCGGCCGTGAGCACTTGTGCGGTGACAAAGCTGGCATCGGGCGAGGCGAGGAATGCCACCGCGGCGGCGATTTCGTCGGGTTCGCCGACGCGGCCGAGGATGGTGATCTTGCTGAAGGCGGCGGTGGTTTCGGCCCATTCCTCGGCGCTGCGCTTGCCTTGCGTCATGTCCGAGCGGGTGAGGCCGGGGGCGACGGCGTTCACGGTGATGCCGTGCTGGCCCAGCTCGTAGGCGAAGCGGCGGGTGAGCAGGTTCACTTCGGCCTTGGTGGAGGCATAGAAGTGGTTGCCGACGAAGCCGGTGTTGCCGAAGGAGGCGACCGAGGAGATGTTGACGATGCGGCCGTAGCGGCGGGCTTTCATGCCGGCCATGACGGCGCGCACGCCGTGGATGACGCCATCCACGTTGACGGCGCGCAGGCGGGCGAAGCCTTCGGGCTCCCAGCTTTCCAGCGTGGCGGGCCAGCCGATGCCGGCGTTGTTGACCAGGATGGTGATCGGGCCGAGTTCGGCTTCCGTGCGGGCGACCATGGCCTGTACGGCGGCCTGGTCGGCCACGTCGGCACCGACGGTGATGGCCTGGCCGCCGGCGGATTTCACCTCGGCGGCGAGTTCCTCGGCGGCGTCGGGCCGGCTGGTGTAGTTGATGGCCACGGCGCAGCCCGCGGCGGCGAGGCGGCGGATGGTGGCGCGGCCGATGCCGCGGGCGCCGCCGGTGACGAGGGCGACCTGATTCTGCCAGCTTGCGGCCATGCCATGTTCCTCCTGGATTTCGGTCCAGTGTCGGGCGTGGCGGGCTTGGCGGCAATCCCCTGCCAGGATGGGGCCCTGGCAGGTGGCGGTTACACTTGCAAAATGCGACGCAAATCAGCGCGGCGGGGATTCACGCTGGCTCAGTTGCAGAATGCAACGCTCGGATGGTTGGCTGTTACAGTGCCGTGGGCGAGGGCCAGCCGCTCCTCGATCGCCTGGGCGGATTCGGCCCACTGGGCCATCTGGGTGGAGAGCATGCGCAAATCGGCCATCTGGCCTTCGTCCAGGTCGTCGAATTCGCCGTGGTCGATGCGGCAGGCCAATTCGTCGGCGGCATCGGCGATTTCGCGGCTGAGCACGGCGGGGGGCGGCAGCGCGGAAGTGGGAAGACGGCGCATGGGTATCCTTTAGGGCAAGTTCTTGAAAGTGCTGGGATAAAAGCGAAGGCTTATGGCGGTGGCAGTTGATGCGAAGGGGCCGGGTGGGGGAACCAGGGTGCCCCTTGCGGGGTCACCCTGGCGTCGCCCGGATCAAACAGGCGGTGCTGAAACGCAGCGTTGTGCAAAGGCAGGGTCTGGCAAGGCAGTGACAGTTCTCGGCGCCGGGGTGAAATCCGCCGGTGCTGGGGTCTGTGCAAGCGTTATGCCAACGTGACACCTGTGTGATGCTCGCGGCATGGCGGCGTGGCCTGCCGGGGGCGGAACGGCCGCCAACGGAATGGCGCCTGCCGCGTTTGCCTTGCCGATGCGGCAAGGAGACCTGCCATGGCCCGCCCCTTTCTCAGCCTGATCGCGCTGGGCTTCCTTCTGCTGACCGGGCCGGTGCCGACCCAGGCGGAGGCGCCTGAGGAGGCGTGGCAGGAGCGGTCCCGGTGGGATTGGGGGCAGCATCGCACCGGCTTTGCCCGGGACGCGCCGGAACTGCCCGTGGTGCCTGCGCCGATCCGCGATCATGGGGATGATCCCGGCGCCCCGGTGCGTTTCGCCGGGCGACCGCATCAGGGCTGATTGTGGCGCCCTGATTGCGCCCCCCTGATTGCGATGCGCCTGCATTGCGCTACCCTTCGCGCGGCCTGCGAAAGGATTCCCGATGCCGCTTGATCTTGCCCATGTGCGTTCCTGCTTCCCGGCGCTGGCCGACGGGTTTGCCTATTTCGACAATGCCGGCGGTTCGCTGGTGCTGCGCGGGGTGGCGGAGCGGGTGGCGGACTATCTGCTGACCACCAGCGTGCAGACGGGTGCGAGCTATGCCCATTCGCAGCGCGCCTCCGCCCGGCTGGCCGAGGCGCGGGCGCGGGTGGCGACGTGGATCGGGGCGCGGCGGCCGGAGGAGGTGGTGTTCGGGCCTTCCACCACGGTGCTGGCGCAGTTCCTGGCCAAGGCGATGGCTGGGCGCCTGAAGCCTGGCGACGAGGTGGTGGTGACGGATTTCGACCACGAGTCCAACATCGGCCCGTGGCGCGCGCTGGAGAAGGCGGGCGTGGTGGTGCGGGAGTGGCGCATCGATCCCGAGACGATGCGGCCGGACCTGGCCGACCTCGATGCCCTGCTGGGGCCACGCACGCGGCTGGTGGCGGTGACCCATGCCAGCAACATCCTGGGCACGATCATGCCGGTGGCGGAGATTGCCCGGCGGGTGCATGCGGCGGGGGCGGAGCTGGTGGTGGATGCGGTGGCCTATGCGCCGCACCGGGCGCTGGATGTGGCGGGCTGGGATGTCGATTACTACATCTTCAGCTTCTACAAGACGTACGGGCCGCATTTCGCGGTGATGTACGGCAAGCACGACAAGCTGCTGGAGCTGGACGGCCTGTACCACTGGTTCTACGGGCGCGAGAAGGTGCCGGCCAAGCTGGAGCCCGGCAACCCGAGCTATGAGGGCGCCTGGGGGGCGGCGGGGATTGTGGACTACCTGGAATCGCTCGGCGGCGGCACCGGAAGGGCGGCGCTGGAGCGCGGCTTCGGCGATATCGCGGCGCACGAGGCGGCGCTGGCGGAGCGGCTGCTGGGCTTCCTGCGCAGCCGCAACGATATCCGGGTGATCGGCGAGCGGACCTCGGACGCCGCGGTGCGGGTGCCGACGATCGCGTTCAAGGTGGCGGGGCGCGATTCGGCTTCAATCGTGGCGGCGGTGGACCAGGACCCGATCGGCATTCGCTTCGGCGATTTCCACTCGCGCCGGCTGGTGGAGCGGCTGGGGCTGCTGGAAGGCAACGGCGTGGTGCGCGCCTCCATGGTTCACTACAACACGCTGGAGGAAGTGGACCGGCTGGTGGAGAGCCTGCAGCGGGCCCTGGCCTGAGAGGCGGCATGCCGGAGACGATGGGCACGGACCCGGACGACAGCCCGCAACTGCGCTCGCCCAGCTATTCGCTGGCGGTGCAGGACACCGGGTTCCTGCTGCGCGACGAGATGCGCGCGATGCGCTTCGCGCTGGAATACGCCAAGGCCGACCTGCTGCTGCGCGACTGGGGCGTGCGCTCCACCATCATCGTGTTCGGCAGCGCGCGTGTCGCCTCCCCGGAGCAGCTGGCCGCGGCCGAGGGCGCGAGCCGCACCGAGGCGGACCGGGAGGCTCTGGCGCGGCTGCGGCGGCAGGTGGGGTGGTATGAGGCGGCGCGTGCCTTCGGGCGCATCGCCTCCGAGCGCGGCGGGGCGCTGGCGCCGCGGGAGCGCTGGCATGACAACGTGATCGCCACCGGCGGCGGTGCGGGGATCATGGAAGCGGCGAATCGCGGCGCGCAGGAGGCGGGGGCGCCGAGCATCGGCTTCAACATCACCCTGCCGATGGAGCAGCAGCCGAACCGCTACATCACGCCGGAACTGGCCTTCCGCTTCCACTATTTCGCGATGCGCAAGATGCACCTGGCAATGCGGGCCAACGCGCTGGTGGTGTTCCCCGGCGGGTTCGGCACCTTCGATGAGCTGTTCGAGATCCTGACCCTGACGCAGACGCGCAAGATGCGCCCGGTGCCGATCGTGCTGTTCGACGAAAGCTACTGGCGGCGGGTGATCAACTTCGAGGCGCTGGCGGAGGAAGGGCTGATCAGCCCGAAGGACCTGGCGCTGTTCGACTTTGTCGGCAGCGCGGAGGAGGCTTGGGCGCTGCTGGAAGCGAAGGGCATAAGGAAGTGAAGGGTTCTTTTTTGAAAAAAAGAACCAAAAAACTTTTCTGACTGGAGCGCGCGCCGGGCGGCCCACCCAGGCGCAATATATAAAAGTCTTTTTGCTTCTTTTTCTTCAGAAAAAGAAGAGTCTTAGTGATCCCGATTGCGCAGTTCGCCCGCCCGCACGGAGGCGATGGCGTTGTTGAGCACATGGATCACCGCGTCTTCCGACAGGGCGCGCGACAGCATGCCCATGGCGCCGCCGAGCAGGGCGGAGGCGATGGCGAGTTCGCCGATGTTCTGGCTGGCCATGTATTCGATCGCCTTGTCCACCACCGCGCCGGCGTGGCTCAGGTCGGCGGGGGCGCCGGACTCGTCGAAGCCGTCGTCGTGCTGGGACATGGGTCGTTCTCTCCTGTCGTGAAGGCGGTATGCGGCAGGCGGGGCGCGAAGGGAAGCTACTTTGCCGGTGCTTCTTCTGCCTGCTGTTCCGCCTGCATCGCCCACATGTGGGCATAGGTGCCGCCCAGCGCCACCAGCTCCGCGTGGCGGCCACGTTCCACCACGCGGCCCTCGTTCAGCACGATGATCTCGTCCGCATCCACCACGGTGGAGAGGCGGTGGGCGATGGTGAGGGTGGTGCGGGTGCTGGAGACGGCGCGCAGGGCGGCCTGGATATCCTGCTCCGTGCGTGTATCGAGCGCGCTGGTGGCTTCGTCCAGGATCAGGATCGGCGGATCCTTCAGGATGGTGCGGGCGATGGCCACGCGCTGCTTTTCGCCGCCGGAGAGCTTGAGGCCGCGTTCGCCCACGCGGGTGTCGTAGCCATCCGGCAGGCGCAGCACGAAATCATGCACCTGGGCGAGGCGGGCGGCGTGCTCGATCTGGTCCTGGGTGGCGCCGGGGCGGCCATAGGCGATGTTGTAGCGGATGGTGTCGTTGAACAGCACGGTATCCTGCGGCACCACGCCGATGGCGGCGCGCAGGCTGTCCTGCTTGATGTCGCGGATGTCCTGCCCGTCGATCAGGATGCGGCCATGGGTGACATCGTAGAAGCGGAACAGCAGGCGGCTGATGGTGGATTTGCCGGCGCCGGTGGGGCCGACGATGGCCAGGCGGCCGCCGGTGGGCACGCGCAGGGTGAGGCCCTTGAGGATCTCGCGTTCCGGCTGGTAGCCGAAGCGCACATCCTCGAACACCACTTCGCCTTGCCGTCCGGAGGCGGGGGGCGCCAGGGCCGGGGCGCCGGGCTTGTCGGCCACTTCCTGGTTGAGGGAGAGCAGGCGGAACAGCTGCTCCATGTCCGTCAGGCCCTGCTTGATCTCGCGATAGACGAAACCGAGCATGTTGAGCGGCTGGTAGAGCTGCATCAGGTAGGTGTTCACCAGCACGAACTTGCCCACCGTCATGCTGCCATCGGCCACGCCCTGGGCGGCCATCAGCATCACCAGCGAGAGCCCCGCGGCGATGATGACCGCCTGGCCGAGGTTGAGGATGTTGAGCGTGACCTGGTTGCGCACGGCGGCGCGCTCGTAATGGGCCCAGGCTTCATCGAAGCGGCGGGCCTCGTGCGGCTCGTTGCCGAAGTATTTGACGGTTTCGTAGTTCAGCAGGCTGTCGACGGCCTTGGACTGCGCCTCGCTGTCGGTGGCGTTCATGCGGCGGCGGATGCGCACGCGCACGTTGGAGAACAGCAGGGTGAAGGTGAGGTAGAGGCCGACGGCGACCAGCGTGACGCTGGCGAAGCGCCAGTCGAACACGTACCAGAGGATGCCGACGACCAGCAGCACCTCGAACAATGTCGGCAGCACGTTGAACACGGCCAGGCGCAGCACCTGCTCGATGCCCACCGTGCCGCGCTCGATGGAGCGTGAGAGGCCGCCGGTCTGGCGGTCGAGGTGGAAGCGCAGGGAGAGGCGGTGCAGGTGCTGGAAGGTTTGCAGCGCGATGCGGCGCACGGTGCGCTGCTGCACGGCGGCGAAGATGGCATCGCGCATTTCGCCGAAGCCGCTGGCGGCCACGCGCAGCAGGCCGTAGCCGACGATCAGGGCCATCGGCACGGCCACGATGGCAGCGGCGCCCCCGGCCGTTGGCACCAGCGCGTCCACCGCCCAGCTGTACACCACGGGCACCCAGACCAGGGCGAGCTTGGCGCAGACCAGGAAGATGGCGGCCACCACCACGCGGAAGCGCGCCACCATGTCGTCGCGCGGCCAGAGATAGGGCAGCAGCGAGCCGATGGTCTGCAGGGCGGAGCGGGACTCGCCCGCGGCGAGGGTCAGCTGGGGTCCAGCGGAGCTTTTCATGCGGCAGGATGTGGCATGGCCGGGCGGGGCTGGAAAGGGACGCTCTGGTGACGCCTGCCATTCCGCGCTAACGCAGGTGGATGGAAATCCTGCTGCGCCGCCTGGCCGAACTGAACTCTGCCGCCCTGCCGGGCGGGCGGGTGCCCTTCCTGCTGGGGGCGGAGCAGGTGGGCTGGCTTTCCCCCGCGCTGGCCGCGGCGGTGGCGGCATTCGACGATGTGCAGCAAGGCCCGGCGGGCGTGGTGCTGGGGGCGCCGGCGGCGCTGCCGGGGATTGCGCAGGCGCTGTCGGCCCGCGGGCTGATGCGCTGGCGCCGCGAGGCGTTCGATGTGCGGGCCACGCCGGATGGGACGGTGCTGTCCACCATTGATCGCGGCGCGCTGCCGGCCTTCGGGATCGAGGCGCAGGGCATTCACCTGGATGCGCTGGTGCGGCGGGCAGAGGGTTTGCACATCTGGATCGGCAAGCGGGCGGCGAACAAGGCGCTGGATCCCGGCAAGCTGGACCATATCGTGGCGGGCGGCATGCCGGCCGGGCACACGCCGGAGGAGACGCTGGTGAAGGAGGCGGAGGAGGAGGCGGCCATGCCGGCCGAGCTCGCCCGCCGCGCCGTGCGGACTGGTGTGCTGCGCTATGCCATGGAACGGCCCGAGGGCCTGCGCCGCGACCTGCTGCATTGCTACGAGGTGGAACTGCCCGAAAGCTTCGCCCCCACCCCGCGCGATGGCGAGGTGGAGAGCTTTTCCCTGTGGCCGTTGGCACGCGTGGCGGACGCGCTGCGTGCCGGCGGCGAGGCCTTCAAGTTCAACGTGGTGGCGGTGCTGGCCGGGCTGCTGGTGCGCCACGGGATGTTCAGCCCGGACGAGGCGGCGCGGATTGCGGCGGCGCTGCCACGGTAGCTACATCATGTACGGGATGCCGTAGTAGTCGTGCACCGCCTGGCCGTAGCCGGGGCGGGACCACATGTCGTCGTCGCGCCCATAGCTTGGCGCGCCTTCCAGTTGCTCCTTGTTGAGGTCGACCACGTAGCCGTTGCGTGAGGTGTCGTAGGTGAGGGTGCCCCAGGGCAGCGGGTGGTAGCGCTCGCCGATGCGCAGGAAGCCGCCGAAGCTCATCACCGCATAGGCGACGCGGCCGGCGGTCTTGTCGATCATCAGGCCGTGGATGGAGCCGAGGGTCTCGCCGGCGCGATTGTACACGGCCGTGCCGATGACCTTCTCGGCAGAGATCAGGCGGCCGGTCTCGTCCACTTCCAGGTCTGTGCCCGCGTCCCCGCCGGTGCTGGCCATGTCGGCGCGCAGGCTGGCGCTGCCAAGCCCTGGCCGGGATGTGCCGGTGCCGGCGAGGTCGGAATCGAGACTGGTGCTGCCGTTGCCGCGTGTGCCGGACATGATGTGCTCCTGCGATAGCTGTGCAGGCGCAAGCGCCGGGCACCCCGGGCGGTTCCCGAGGCGCTGGCGCGCCGCCGTCGCGGACGCCAGGAGAGACGGTCAGATCTTCTGGCCGGTCAGTTCCTTGATGCGCTTGGCATAGGCAGCCAGGTGCAGCTTCATATCCAGGTGCTTCTCGGCATAGCGCCGCGCCCCGGTGCGCAGCCTGGCGGCGAGCTTGCGGTTCTCCAGCAGTTCCAGGACCGCATCGGCCAGCTTCCCGGCGTCGAGGCAGGGGGTGATCAGGCCGTTGCGGCCGTGGGTGATGAACTCGCGCACCGAATCCACATCCGCGCCCACCACCGCGCAGCCGGCGGCCAGCGCCTCACGCAGGGACCAGGAGGCGACGAAGGGGTAGGTGAGATAGACATGCGCGTCGGAGCGCTGCAGCAGGCTGAGATAGGTGGAATAGTTCACCTGCCCGGGCATCAGCAGGCGGGCCGGGTCGTATTTGCCGGCGATCTCCTTCATGAAGTGCTGGCGCCAGGAGCCGGTGGGGCAGCGCGCGCCGTAGCTGACATCGTCGCCACCCACCATCACCACCTTCAGTTCCGGTCGCGCGCGCATCAGCGCCGGCAGCGCCCGGATCATGGTGTGGGCGCCGCGGTACGGCTCCAGGTTGCGGGCCACGTAGGTGACCAGCGTGTCCTGCGGTGCCACGGTGAACGTGTCGAGGGTCAGTGGGCGGGTGCGGGCGGTGGGGTCGGGCCGGCAGAGATCGAGCTGGGCGCCTTCCGTCAGCAGGGAGATGCCGGGGCGCATATGCTCGGGATAGAGGCTGAGCTGCCATTCCGTGGGCGTCTGCCCGGCCTGGCCCAGGCCGTAGGCGAGGTGGTTGACGGTGTTCATGGCCCGGATGCGCGGCCGCTGGGAGGGGTCCAGCTGGAATTCCGGGTCGAAGTTCACGTCGATGCCCTGGGACCAGTAGTAGAACTCGAAGTAGCCGAGCAGGGGCACGCCGGGGAACACGTCTGTGATGTTCAGCAGCTCGCCCCAGCCATGGTGGCCGATGATGATGTCGGGGATGAATCCCAGCTTCTTCAGGTTGGTGGCGGCGGCGGCCACCTTCTCGGCCCGGCGGACCGCGCGGTCCAGGTCCTGGGCGGCGGGGTGGATGTTGTCTGTGGTGCCAGGCTCCGGCTTGTAGAGCACGCGGCGCACGCCGGGGATGGTATTGCCGTTGGCTTCCGAGATGAACACGATGTCGTGACCACCCCGATCCACCAGGTGCAGGATGAGGTGCTGGTACTGCGCCGGAAAATTCTGGTGGATGAAGAGGAACTTCATGGCCGCGCCCCGGGGGCACCCCAGGCCGGGGCACCCATAGCCTCACGGCCCCGGGCCACCGGCCCGGGACACATCAACGACCGCGGCATGGCGAAGCGCGCCGTGCCGGAGGTGCTGCTCAGCGGCGGCGCGGCGCCGGCTTGGCGGGGGCCTTCGCAGCAGGCTTGGCGGTGGCCTTCGGGGCCGGCTTTGCGGCGGCCTTGGGCTTGGGTTCCGCGGCAGCGACGGGCGCCGGTGCCGGCGCGCGGGCCGGCGCCGCGGGGGCGGCCGGGGCCGGGGCCGCGCCACGGCGGCGCAGGTGGATCTGGAAGGATTCCAGCGGCGCCAGGCTTTCGGATTCGCAGGCGGCACCCGCCGCGACCGGGCCGGCCTGCGTGCCATCGGTAAAGCTGGCGGTGTAGGTGCATTCCCAATCCCGCGCGGCATCGCCGCGCAGGCGCAGGCGCAGGCCCAGCACCGGCAGTGCCATGCCACGGCTGCCGCAGAACTCGCCGCCTTCCACCCAGGGGGAAAGCCAGCCGCGGCCCAGCACCGCCTGGTATTCGATGTCCGACGGCGCGACATCCGTTGTCGGCGCGATCGCGAAACCTTCAATCCAGCGCTTGCTGCCGACCTCGCCCAGGCGATCCTGGATGAGCGCACCGACATCGCCGAGGCCCTGGATATGGGCCACCATGTCCATCACCCGCGGGCCGCCCTGCGGCGCGGCGGCGGCGGCGGCGGCCACATGGGCATCGCCCTGCGCGGGGGCCATGCCGGGCGGCGCGACGCGGGCGGCGGTGGCGCGCGGCGGTGCGCGATCCAGCAGCTTCACCACCTGGATGTTGGGAGCCGATTCCTGGTGCGCGGGGTCCTGATAGACCGTGACCAGCACATGGGCCGGGCCCTGGTGCACGCGCACAAGGGCGGCATCCCCGAAGCCGGAGAGCCAGCCATCGTCGCGGAAGGTGGTGATCTCCACCTGCTCCGGCCGGCTGTCCACGCCCGGCGCCGGTGAAAGGCGCACGCCCGGCATGCCGCTGCGCAGGTCCGCATTCGGCGCCGGCTTGTTGACGATACAATACAAGCCGGTCTCCAGCCGCATCAGGTTGCCGGAGACGCGCAGCTCAACCACCCGGTTCCCGGCATTGCCGGCCTGGCGGCCGGCCGCGTTTTGCGGGGCGGTCTGGGATGCAACGGCGGCGTCTGACATCAGGATCTCACTTCTCGAACGGACAGTCGGGCGGACACGTTAGCATATGGTAGATGAAACTCCTCACCTACCGTGGGACGCAAGGTAGCATACATTGCGCGGTCACGGTTCCACGGCAAGCAACGCATTGTTGATCGCTGCCGCGGGCAGGCCCAGAGGTAATATCCACCCGTGGCCGGAGGCGCGCACGCGCTCGGCCTGGGCTCCGATATCGAACACCGCGGTGCGCAGCCCGGCACGCCAGGCAACGCCAAGGGTGAAGCACCATGTTTCCGGCCAAAGTGATGGCAGGAAAGCCAGATGCGGCCGATGGGCACGGACAAGCGCCTCGCCATCGCCCTCGCGGTAACCGCCTGTCACCAGCACGCGCCCGGTATCCAGCAGCCGGCGGTCGTCACGGGTATGTCCCACGATGGTAAACTGGACCTTAAGGTTGCGTACCCGCGCATCGCGCGCGCACGCCAGGATAACATCGTAGCCTTTTTCCGTGCCGATCCCGCCGATGATCGCCACGCGCCGAAATTCCCCTTCCAGCAGGGCCGGGCGCGGCAGGCTGCGCGCGGTGGCCAGCGCCGCGGCATCGTCTTCCAGCGCCACCACTTCGGGCGCGAGGCCGGGGAAGTGGCGGCGCATCCGGGCCGCGGTGTCGGCCGAGGGCGCCACCACGCGGCGGGCGCGTGCCAGGTCGGCGGCGGAGCGGGCGCGCAGGGCGGCGGTGGGCAGCGCCTCCTCCAGCACGCGCCCCGCATCGGCCACGCAGGCATCACATTCGCGTGGGTCCTCGGGCTCGCCGCAATAACGCCGTTCCGGGCCCAGAAGGGTGACGCGCGGGCAGAACCACGCGTAGTCGTGCAGGTGCACCTCCTCCGGCACGCCCAGCAGGCCGGCGAGGCGCAGCAGCGCGTGGTCGTGGCCCAGCAGGTGGTGCACCTCCAGCAGCGCCGGCTTGTCGGCGCGCAACAGCTGCGCCAGGGCGGGCAGGTCATCCGGCACGGCGAAGATGAGGTTGGGATAGGGCGCGCCGCCCGCTTCCTCCACCCGCACCAGGCCGGGCCGCGCGGTGGGGCCGGTGGCGGAGGCGCGCATTCGGTCCGTCACCGGGCGCAGCAGGATCGCCCGCCGCCCTTCGGCCTGCAGCGCGCTGCAGCGGGCGCGCACCACGCGCTCCACCCCGCCGCCGCTGTCATGCGTCACCAGCACCACGGCGGGGCCTGCGCCCTTGCGTCGTGCGGCCTGCCAGCGGGCGGCATCCAGGTGGCGGCGGGCCTCGGCCAGCGGGTCGGTGGCCTGGAAGGCGGCGATCAGCGCGGCGTAGCCGGGATGCAGCCGTTCCAGCACGGCAAGGTTGCGGGCCACCAGCGGCGAGGTGGCGGCACCGAAGGATTGCCCGCCCTCATGCGCCACGAACACGCCGGGCACGCCGACATGGCGCCAGCCCAGGTGGCGGGCGCGCAGGCACAGATCATTCTCCTCGCCATAGCCCTGGGCGAAGCTGTCCTCGCGGAACAGCCCGGTGGCGGCCAGGCATTCGCGGCGGATGTACATGCAGAAGCCGACGGCGGTGGGGATCTCCACCGCCACGCCTTGGTTGGCGCGCGCGGCGAGCTTCGCCAGCCGGGCCAGTGCCGTGCCCTGCGGCGGCGGGTTGGTGCGGGTGATGTCGGGGTAGCTGAGGATGGTCGCGTCGTTCGACAGCGGCGTGGCCGTGCCGATGTCCCCGGCGGCATGCACCGAAGCGCGCAGCCCCTCGATCCAACCGGGCGCAGGGATGGCGTCGCTGTTCAGCAGCACCAGGTCCGCACCCGGTGCCAGGCGCGCGGCCAGCCGCAGCCCGGCATTGGCGCTGGCGGGAAAGCCGCGATTGGCGGGCTGGCGCAGCAGGCGGATGTGGCCCGCCTGGGACATCTCGTCCAGCAGCGCGGCCAGCGCGGGTTCCGGCGTTGCGTCATCCACCACCACCACCAGCGTGCCGGAAGGGGCGGTGGCGCGCACCGCCTCCAGGCAGCGCCGCGTGATGGCGGTGCCGCGATAGGCCGGCACCACCACCGCCACGGCGCGGCCTGGGGCGGCCTTCGCCCGCGCCGGGGGGCCGCGCAGGGCTGCGTTCGTGGCGGCATGGGCCAGCGGTTCCTCCGCCCCGGAGGGCGTGCCACGCAGCGGGAAGCGGCGGGCCACCGCCTGCGCGATCGCCACGGCCGTGCGCGTTTCGGCGCCGGGGTCCAGCGGGCTGCCGGGCAGGTCGCGGCCATCCGGCCCGGTGACGCGCAGCGGCGGCACCAGGGCGGCGAGCCGCCCCGCGGAGACCTGGAACCGCCGCGGCCGTGCCAGGGCACCGCCGGCGGTGATTGCGGTATCGCCGGCCACCAGCGCGATCCGCGCCTGCCCGTCGGCGGAGATCACGGCCAAAGCCGGGTCCGCCTCCGGGTTGCCGGGGTGCCAGGCCCAGCCTTCCAGCCCGCCATCGCGCGCCGTGACCACGCCTTCCACCCGCCGGGCACGCCGCAGGTCGATCGGGCTGCCGAGGCAGGCCTGCCCGCCGATCGCCACCTCCAGCCGCGCCGCGCCGGGCGGGACCACATCGGGCGCCCAGTCCTGTTCATCGAGCCGGAATTCCGCCCGCCCACCGGCGGCCGAGGCCGCCCAGGCGCTGCCATCCGGCGCCACGCCGCACCAGCCCGGCGCACCGACGCGCTGGGCCACCCCGCGCGCCAGCGCCGCCAGTTCCGGCCCCGGCGCCACCAGGTGGCCAGAGAGCATGGCGGCCAGCGCCACGCCAGCCCCGGTGCCGTCGCCGGACGCCAGCCGGGCGGCGGAGAGCAGCAGCAGCGCCTCGCGCGAATCCACCCGTGCCGCCACCGGCTCCAGCACCGCACGGGCGCCTTCGGCATCGCCCTGGCGCAGCCGTGCGCCGGCCAGTGCCAACGCCGCGGCGGGGTCGTCTGGTGCCAGACGCCAGGCACGCTCCATCCAGAAAAGCGCGCGCGGCAGGTCGCCTTCCTGCAGGGCGGCCTGGCCTTCGCGCCACGCCTCGCCGGCCTGTTCGCCGAAGAACGCCGCCTGGGTGCGCGGCGCGACGGTCTCTTCACCCTGCGGCGCGGGCGCCGGGGCGCGGCCCGGTGCGTCGTCCATGCCCTTCAGCTGGCGCCGCGGCGGCCGGCGGCGGCGCGCGGGGCCGGAGCCTCCGGCGCGGGGGCGGCGGGCGGTGCGGTTTTCGCAGCGGGGAGTGCCGCGAGGTCGCCCTGCGCGTCGGTCAGGCCCTGGGCGAGCGCCTTTTCCAGCCAGGCCCGCGCTTCGTCCGTGTTCTGCTCGCCGGCCAGGGCACGGGCGAGGTAGCGCCCGAGCATCATCTGCGCATGGGCGTGGCCCCGCTCGGCGGCCGCGCGGAACCATTTCTGGGCCTGCGGCCGGTCCCAGGGAATGTCGTGCCCGCCGCCATGCAGCGCGCCGAGCGCGAACATCGCGCCGATATGCCCGTGCGTGGCGGCCTTGCGGAACAGCTTCTCGGCCTGGGCATGGTCCTTGGTGCCGCCCCGCCCGCTGACCAGCATTTCGGCCAGCACCACCTGGGCATCGACCATCCCGGCCTCGGCCGCCTTGGCGACCCATTGCCGGCCCTCGGCCAGGTTCGCCTCCACGCCGCGGCCTTCCATCAGCATGCGGCCGTACCAATACTGGGCGTTGATCACGCCATCGGCCGCCTTGCGCAGCCATTGCGCCGCCTGCCGGTCGTCGCGCTCCACGCCCACGCCCTCGGCGAGGCAGATGCCGTAATTGTAGGCCGCCACCAGATCCCCGGCGGCGGCTTCCTGCTGGAACCATTCGCGGGTGAAGACGGAATCGGCGCGATCGGCCTCGCCCTTCATCACCAGGGTGGCCAGGTCGTAGCGCGCCTGCATCTCCCCCGCCTCGGCGGCGCGGCGGAACCACACCGCGGCCTCGCGCGGGTCCTTCGGCATGCCGGCGCCGGAGAGCGCCATCAGCCCCAGCGCGCGGGCCGCGGTCTTGTGGCCGGCGGCGGCGGCGCGGCGATACCAGATCGCTGACTCCGCGTAGTTGGGCGGCAGCTCGCCGCCGCGCGAATACAGGTCGCCCACCAGCGCCGCGGCATCGGCATCGCCCTGCAGCGCCGCCCGGCGCAGCCAGGATTCGGCCTCCTGGACGTTCTTGGCCACGCCCAGCCCGTTCAGCAGCGCGAAGCCATAGCGCGCCTGGGCGCTGCGCAGGCCCTTGCTGGCCGCCTGCTTGTAGAGCTCGGTGGCTGCCTCTCGGTCCGCGGGCACGCCCTTGCCCTGCTCGGTGACGACGCCGAGCATGTACTGCGCCGTGGGCAGGCCGGCGGCGGCGGCACCGCGCAGGTATTCCGCCGCGCTGCTGGCCGCCTCGGGGTCATCGCGGCGCAGCAGGGCCAGGGCGTAGCCCAGCCGCCCCTGCGGGCAATCCGCATCAGCGGACCGTCGATACATCTCCTCCGCCCGCGCCACGTCGCGCAACGCCTCGGGCCCGGAGGTCAGGATGAAGCCAAGCAGCGCCTGCCCGTCGGCCGAGCCACCCTCGGCGGCCTTGGTCGCCCAGGCCACGGCCTTCTCGTAATCCGGCTTGCCCGCCTCGCTGGCGCCGAACAGTGCGGCCGCGGGCCGATCGCCCAGCAGCGCGCCAGCCTCCCCTTGCAAGGCAGCACCCGGTTCCATGCCGGGGATGCCGCGCAGATACAGCGCGGCGATCATCGACTGTGCTTCGAGGAAGCCTTGGGTGGCGGCCCGTTCCAGCCAGCGCGCGCCCTCGGCCGCGCTCGGCGGCACCCCCCGGCCTTCCAGATAGCAGCGCGCCACCAGGAATTCCGCCTCGGCATGCCCGGCCTGGGCCACCGGGGCCAGCAGCTTGAAGGCCTCGGCCGGCTTGCCTTCCTCCAGCAGCGCCTTGCCGCGCTTGATCTTGCCAGCGGCCGATGAAACGAGCCCGGCCAGCCGGCGCAGCGATCCAGACATGCTCAGCCGTGCCCCATCCGTGCCCGCGCGCTGGCCTTGCTGCCCTTCCTCATGGCTCGCGCAGCCCCTCGGTGGCCACCGGCACCACGCGGGCGAACAGATAGGCCAGCAGGGTGCGCTTGCCGATCTTGATGTCCGCCGTCACCGGCATGCCCGGGCTCATGCGGAACCCCTCGGGCAGATTGTGCAGCTTCATCGCGTCGATCGACATCCGGGCGCGGTAATAGGCATTGCCGAAATCCTGGGAGCCGCGCGGCCCGCGCTGGCGCTGCCGGTCCTCGTTCGGATTGCGGAAGCTGTCGGGGCTGACAACCTGAACCTTGCCTTCCGCCATGCCGTAGATCGCATAGGGGAAAGTGTCGAACTTGATCGTGACGTGGTCGCCCACACCGACGAAGCCGGCGTCGCGCCCATCCACCACCACTTCCACCTCCAGCGGCGCATCCACCGGCACGAGGGTGAGGAACTGCTCGGAGGATTGCATCACGGAGCCGACGCTCACCGGCGCCACGCTCAGCACGATGCTGTCGCGGTCAGCGCGAATTTCCACCAGTTCGCGCCGCAGCCGGGCCTTGTTCAGGCTTTCGCGCGCCTCGCTCAGCTTGCGGCCCTGCTCGTTCAGCTGCTGGGAGGATTCGTTGCGGTACTGCTGGACATAGCCGTCGCGCTCGGCCGTCAGCGCATCCAGATCGCGCTGGCTGCCCATCGCCTGGGAGCGGGCGGATTCCAGCAGGCGGGCGGCTTCGTTGCGGTCCTGCACGGCCTGGAAGGTGTTCAGCTTGCTGCCCACCGCCTGGCGCTCCAGCTCCACCCGCATCGCCTCCACCTGGCGTGCCACGGCCAGGCGCACGCTGTAGCTTTCCACGTCGGCCATCGCCTGCACCACGCGCACCCGCAGCGAATCGATCTTCTGGCGGTAATTCTCCAGCTTGTAGCTGCGCTCGGCGTTGCGCTGGGTGAAGATCAGGCTTTGCAACTGGCTGGGCGGGGAGCCGTCGCCGACATAGTTGCGCCCGTCCACCTCGGCCTGCAGCCGGTCCACCTCAGCCTGCAGGCTGGCAACCTGGGTTGCCGTCAGGTCGGCATCGGCGGCGGCGAAGGTGGGGTCCAGCCTGGCCAGCACCTGCCCGGACTTCACGATCTGGCCCTCGCGCACATCGATCGAACGCACGATGGCGGTTTCCAGCGGCTGGATCACGATGTTGGAGTTCGTGGTCACCACCTTGCCCTGGCTCACCACCACCCGGTCGATCGGCAGGGTGGCAGACAGGACCAGCGCCACGATGAACATGGAGGTCAGTACCCACAGCGTGTAGCGGCTGGCCGCCGGCACGCGCTGCTCGATCAGCGCCGCGGAGGGCGACTGGTACTCCAGCAGCATGGGAGCGAGGTCGTCGATGCGGGCGGCCGGCGCGGGGGCGGGAGCGGGGGATTGGGCCATGGTTCCGTGCTCCGCTTAGTTGTCGCCCTGGGCCAGCACGGGCTTGGGCGCAGCGGGGCGGCCGCTGTTCTCCATGTGCCGGTGCTGCTGCAGCCAAAGCTGGCGATACACGGAGCAGCGCTCCAGCAGGTCCTTGTGCGGGCCGATATCCACCACGCGGCCCTGGTCCAGCACCAGGATGTTATGGCAATCCACCAGCGAGGACAGGCGGTGGGAGACGATCAGCATCGTGCGCCCATGGGCAATGCGCTGGATGTTGGCGTTCACCAGCGCCTCGCTCTCCGGGTCCAGGGCGCTTGTCGCCTCGTCCAGGATCAGCAGGCGCGGATCGTGGATCAGCGCGCGTGCGATCGCCAGGCGCTGGCGCTGCCCGCCGGAGAGGTTGGGCGAGCCTTCCTCGATCCAGGTCTCGTAGCCCTGCGGCATGCGCTCGATGAACTCCTCCGCCCCCGCCAGCCGTGCCGCGCGCACCGCGTCGCTGATGGTGAGGCCCGGGCGGCCAGCCAGCAGGTTCTCGCGGATGGTGCCGCGGAACAGGAAGTTGTCCTGCAGCACCACGCCGAAGCTGCGGCGCAGATGGGCGAGGTTGATCTCGCGCAGATCGGTGCCGTCGATCTTGATGGAGCCCTCGTACTCGCGGTTGATGCCCTGCAGCAGCCGCGTGATCGTGCTCTTGCCGGAGCCGGACCGGCCGACCAGCCCAAGCATCGTGCCGGGCGGCACCTCGAAGCTCACATCCATCAGCGCCGGGTTGCGCGAGCCGGGATAGGTGAAGTCCACGCCCTTGAAGGTGATCGCACCGGCGAAGCGCGGCCGCAGCCCGGCGCCGGGGTTGTTGGTCTCGGGCTTGTTGTTCAGCACGGTGGCGGCGAGCGCCACGGCCGCGCGGGTCTCTTCCAGGTCTTCCACCAGCCGCGCGGTGCTCACCAGCGGCTGCGCCACGCGGCCAGAGAGCATCATGAACGCCATCAGGCTGCCCACGCTCACCGCGATGTCGCCAGTGACCGCGAAATAGGCGCCCACCAGCAGCACGCCACGGTTCATGAAGCTCTCGAACGGCACCACCAGCGTCTGCGGCCAGTTGGAGATATTGCCTAATGCCTGCTTGCGGGCAGACGCGGTCGCCACCTTCTGGTCCCACATCTCCCGCTGCTGCGGCTCCAGCGCCAGGGACTTCACGGTGCGGATGCCATGCACCGTCTCCACCATCACGGTGTTGCGCTGGATCTCCGCGTCCATCCACTTGGCATAGGCGGCGCGCACGGAGGGCAGGAAGATCACGATGATCAGCGCCACCATGCCGGCAGCCCCGATCACCATCCAGGTCAGCGGCACGTTGATCCAGAACAGCACCGGCACCATCACCAGCAGCGTCACGAAGTCGAGCAGCGTCGTGAGCAGCCGCCCGGTCATGAAGTCGCGCACCTTGGAGATCTGGCCGACCTGATAAAGGATCGCGCCGGTCTGGGTGCGCTCGAAATAGTCGATCGACAGGCCCAGCAGCCGGCGGAACACGTGCAGGGCCAGCTTGGTGTCCAGCCGTGTCGCCACGATCTGGATCAGCTGGCGCCGGATATAGCCAAGATACGCTTCGTACAATGCCGCCGCGCCCAGGAACAGGGCGATCAGCGCCAGCGTGCTCATGCTCTGGTACGTGACAACCTTGTCCACCACCACCATCACCAGGATGGGCGGTGCGATCGCCAGCAGGCTGAGCACGATGGAGCCCAGCACCACATCGCGCAGCACGCGCTTCTCCACCCACACCATGCGGGCCAGCCAGGCGAAGCTGAACGGCTCGTCGTCGAAGGTCACGCCGCGCTCGCGGCGCACCAGGATCGCCTCGCCGCCCCATACCTGCGCCAGGCGCAGTTCATCCACAGCCACGGCCATGTCGTCGCTGGAGGAAAGCGGATCACGCAGCCACACCACGTTGCGCGCGGGATCGGCGCGCACCATCAGCGCCGCGGTGCCGTCGTTCAGCAGCAGCACCACGGGGCCGCCCCCGGTGATGCCGAGCAGGCTGCGCCAGCGCATCCGCACCGCCTTGGCCCACAGCCCGGCGCCGCGCACCCACTCCACCAGCAGCGCCGGCGCGGGCATCTCGCCCTCCGGCACACGCAGATCGTCGCGGTCCAGCTCCACGCCATGGTAGCGCGCGGCCACGGACAGCGCGCGCAGACGCAAATCGAGCGGCGTCGGCGGGGGCGGCGTCTCACGCCGCGCGTCGCCGGCATCCTGCGGCTGCACCGCCGCCAGCGGAGCGGGGGCGCGCGCGGCCTCGGGGCCAGGCGCGCCGGAGGATGGATCGGGAACGCTCAAATCAACCTACCTTCGTCTGCGTTGGCGATGGTTCATGGTGGCGACGGCACGCCATCGCGATCGTGGGCAACCACCCACCGAACCTGCCAGCAATTCGATACCGGATGGTATACCGGCCCAGGGACCGCTTCCGGCCCGCGCACCCTATAGCACACTCACTTCCGCTTGATGACCAAAAACACCCTGGCGCCTATCTGCGCAACCCCTGGAAGGTGCTAAAAAACCATGCAATCACCGTGAAGTGTACGAAGGTCTGCAACCCTTGCAGCCCTACCCCTCCACACGAAAACGTGCGGCCGCCACCCGGTCCGCGCGCAGCGCCTCGGCCACCGCGGCGGGATCGGACACCACCGCCAGCACCCGGCTGAACCACGGCACCCGCCCCGTGGCGCGGTCCTGGAACAGCCCGGCCAGTGCCACCGCCGCCGCCGCCCGCCCGCCACCGCAGCAAATGCAGCCGAAACGATGCCCGGCCGTGGCGGAAAATCGCGCCACCGCCTGCGGGCCAGCCGCAACCGGCCCGGCCCCCTCCTCCAGCAGCAACGCATCCTGCGGCCCCGCCGTGGCGGCGGGCCCGAAGCGCAGCGAAATCCGGTCATCGGTGTCCGTCGTCATCCCATAGACATAAGGATATCTTTATGTCATAGCAACCCTATGGAGACCCTGCTCACCGCCCTGCGCGCCTGCGCCGAACCCACAAGGCTGCGCCTTCTGGCACTCGCCGCGCGTGGCGCGTTCTGCGTGGTCGAGTTCACCGAGATCCTCGCCCAATCCCAGCCCCGCCTCTCCCGCCATCTGCGCCTGCTCGGCGAGGCCGGCCTGCTGGACCGAGAACGGGAAGGCGCCAATGTCTGGTTCACCCTTCCCGGTGCAGATACGGAGGCCGGCACCCTCGCCCGCGCCATCCTGGACCGCCTGCCGGAGGACGATCCCATCCTGGTCTCCGACCGCCGCCACGCCGCGCGGGTCCTGGCAGAACGCGCCCGCGTCGCCTCCGACAGCTTCCGCCGCAAGGGCGCGGACTGGGACGAGATGCGTGCGCTGGAACTTCCCGCCGCCGCGGTGGAGCAGGCGCTGCTCGCCCTGCTGCCGGAAGGCGGGATCGGCCGGCTGCTGGATATCGGCTCCGGCACCGGCCGCATGCTGGAACTGCTCGCCCCGCGCGTCACCACCGCGCTGGGCGTCGATGCCAGCCGCGCCATGCTCGCCCTGGCCCGCACCCGCCTGGCCAAGCCCGGCCTCTCCCACTGCGCCGTACGCCTGGCCGACATGTACCGCCTGCCGCTCGCCGATGCCGGCTACGACCTGGTACTGCTGAACATGGTCCTGCACCACGCCGAAGACCCGCCGGGCGCCCTGGCCGAGGCCGCGCGCGTGCTCAAGCCCGGCGGCCGCCTGATCGTGGTGGACCTCGCCGCCCACGACCCCGCCGCCACCCACCACAACGCCTTCCGCTGGCCCGGCTTCGCCGATGCCCGCATGGCCGCCCTGATGCGCGAGGCCGGGCTGGAACCCGCCGCCGCCGTCATCGTGCCCGGCCCGCTCGAAACCCGCCTCTGGCCCGCCCTGCGCACCGCCAGCCTGCCTGTCCTGCAAGCCGACCCTGTGGATACCCAAGCATGAGCCGACCGCACCTCCTCGATGCCCTGCGCGACCGCGTGCTGCTCGCCGATGGCGGGCTGGGCAGCTTCATCCAGGCCAGCGACCTCACCATCGAAGGCGACTTCATGGGCCAGGAGAACTGCTCGGAGATCCTCACCCTCTCCCGCCCCGATTTCGTGCGCGACTTCCACACCCGCTTCTTCGCCGCGGGCGCGGACATGGTGGAGACCAACACCTTCGGCGGCTCGCCCATCACGCTCGATGAATTCGGCATCGGCGACCGCGCCTTCGAGATCAACAAGGTCAGCGCCGAACTGGCCCGCGAGGCCGCCGAAAGCTTCGCCGACGGGCGCCCGCGCTGGGTGCTCGGCTCCATCGGCCCGGGCACCAAGCTCCCCTCGCTCGGGCACATCACCTACGACCAGGTGGAAGCCGCCCTGCTGCTGCAATGCCGCGGCCTCGTCGCCGGCGGCGTGGATGCGCTGCTGACCGAAACCAACCAGGACACGCTGTACATCAAGGCCGCGGTGAACGCCGCCAAGATGGCGGTGAAGGAAAGCGGCCGCGACATCCCGATCTTCGTGCAGGTCACGGTGGAAACCACCGGCACCCTGCTGGTGGGGCCGGACATCGCCGCCGCCGCCACCGTGATCCAGTCGCTCGACGTGCCGCTGATCGGCCTCAACTGCGCCACCGGCCCGCAGGAAATGGCCGAGCACGTGCGCTGGCTGGCGCAGAACTGGCCCGGCCTGATCTCCGTGCTGCCCAATGCCGGCCTGCCGGAACTCGTCGACGGCAAAACCCGCTATCCGCTCTCGCCGGAGGAAATGACCAGCTGGGTGGAGCGCTTCGTGCGCGAAGACGGCATCAACCTGATCGGCGGCTGCTGCGGCACCAACTTCCAGCACATCGCCTCGCTGGATGCGATGCTGAAGCGGTTGGGCGAGCACCGCCCCACCCCGGTGAAGCGCACAGCCGTGTGGATGCCCTCGGTCGCCTCGCTCTACCAGCAGGTGCCGCTGTTCCAGGAGAACAGCTACTTCTCCATCGGCGAGCGCTGCAACGCCAACGGCTCCAAGGCCTGGCGCCAGCTGCAGGAAAAGGGCGACTGGGACGGCTGCGTCGCCATGGGCCGCGAACAGATCGCCGAAGGCTCCAACAGCCTCGATGTCTGCACCGCCTTCGTCGGCCGCGACGAGATGTTCGAGATGAGCGAAGTGATCCGCCGCTTCACCAGCAGCGTGAACTCCCCGCTGGTGATCGACAGCACCGAAACCCCGGTGATCGAGGCCGCCCTCAAGCTCCACGGCGGCAAGCCCATCATCAACTCGATCAACTTCGAGGAAGGCGAGGGCGCGGCGCATGACCGCATGAAGCTGGCCAAGAAGTTCGGCGCCGCCGTGATCGCGCTGACCATCGACGAAGTCGGCATGGCCAAGTCCGCCGAGGACAAGCTGCGCATCGCCTCCCGCCTGGTCGATTTCGCCTGCACCCAGTACGGCCTGGCGCAAAGCGACCTGATGATCGACCCGCTCACCTTCACCATCGCCACCGGCAACGAGGACGACCGCAAGCTCGGCCAATGGACGCTGGAAGGGATCAAGATGATCCGGGACAAGTTCCCGGAGATCCAGATCATCCTCGGGCTCTCGAACATCAGCTTCGGCCTCAACCCCGCCGCCCGCGCCGTGCTGAACTCGGTGTTCCTCGACCACGCCGTGAAGGCCGGCATGACCGGCGCCATCGTGCACGTCTCCAAGATCCGCCCGCTGCACCTGATCGCCGCGGACGAGGTGAAGATCTGCGAGGACCTGATCTTCGATCGCCGCGCCGAAGGCTACGACCCGCTGCAGGCCCTGCTCGCCAAGTTCGCCGACCGCAAGGCCGCCGATGCGGTGAAGAAGGTGCGGGCGGAAACCGTCGAAGGCCGCCTCAAGGACCGCATCGTCGATGGCGACCGCAAGGGCCTGGGCGATGAGCTGGACGAGGCGCTCAAGACCAACAAGCCGCTCGACATCATCAACAACATCCTGCTCGACGGCATGAAGACCGTGGGCGAGCTGTTCGGCGCCGGCAAGATGCAGCTGCCCTTCGTGCTGCAGTCGGCCGAGACCATGAAGGCGGCCGTGGCGCATCTGGAGCCGCTGATGGAGCGCGTGGAAGGCCAGGAGAAGGGCACGATCGTGCTGGCCACCGTGAAGGGCGACGTGCACGACATCGGCAAGAACCTGGTGGACATCATCCTGACCAACAACGGCTATCGGGTGGTGAACCTCGGCATCAAGGTGCCGCTGGCCGACATGCTCGTGGCTGCCAAGGAACACAACGCCCACGCGATCGGCATGTCCGGGCTGCTGGTGAAGTCCACCGTGGTGATGCGCGAGAACCTGGAGGAGATGTCCCGCCAGAACCTCGACATCCCCGTGATGCTCGGCGGCGCCGCCCTCACCCGCAACTACGTG
>JAIXTK010000298.1 GCA_027483995.1 Acetobacteraceae bacterium | reverse complement strand
TGACCTCGCCAGTGGCGCCGTCGATCACCTCCACCGTCTGCCCGGCATAGTCAACGAACATCCGCTCCCCGGCCGGGTGGGTCTGCCGCATGGTGGGCGACAACCGGCCGCGCCAGGCGGCGTGCAGATCGCAGAAACGGCTGTAGCCATACCCATCCGGTTGCCCAAACCGGTACTCCTCCCACAGCAGCTGAAGGGTCACGCCGGGCTTGCGCAGTTCGGCGTGGATGCGCGACCACTCTGGCTGTGGCCGCGACGCCTGCGCCGATGTGAAGGGCGGGGTGAACAACTGGCCCTCCAACGCCACGTCGTCGAGCCCCGCCGGCACCGGCCAGGTGATGCCGACCACGGCCGCACGGCGTAGATACTCGGCCACGGTGTAGCGGCTCACGCCAACCATGGCGGCGATCTGATGCCCGCTATGGCCGCAGACATGTTTGAGACGAAGGACTTCTCGTACCTGACGCATTGGCAGTCTCTGGCCTGGCATGACGCTCCCCGGATCGCTGGAGAGACACCGTGCCGTCGGTGAATGACTGCTCGCGAACCGCGTCGCCCCCAAACCCAATCAGGGGTGGCTGGAATGCGTCGGAATCAGTGGCTGGCTTCCGTCGGAATCACCGGCTGGAATGGATCGGAATCGCCGGCTGGTTTGCGTCGGAATACGCACTCCGGGAGGACGGGCCGCCCCGGGTGCCAGCAGCTTGCAGGCTGGCGAGAGCGGCCCCCACCCCGGGCCGCCTGGGGAACGCCTGCCTCGCCCTCCCCGCGGTTCCGGCCACTCCGGCGCATCAGGACACGAGCAGGAAACGGAAGGCCGCTGCTGGCGCGCAGCCAAGCGAGACCACGCCGGGTTCTCACCCCGTAGGCCCCTTCTTCAGGGGCGGACCGGGACACCTCCGACCCTCCCGACGGCCGGTGCCGGCCCAGGGAATAGCTTGGCCATATATGCCCTGACTTGAGGGCCGCAGCTCGGAGGGTCGCACCCTCCACCAGCTCCGTCTGGCTGGGGACTGCGGGGCAGACGGCCTGGCCCCACGGTACGGGGCAGCCAAGCGATAGGCGAAGGCACCCCCGAGTTTCTGCTCGCCCTCCCGGGCTTCCCGGCAGGGCAGGGATAGCGGAGGCGGAGCTATGTACGGTTGGCCATCTTGCTCCCACAAACCATCGCTGCCGGGCGCGGAATGCACCGGTTCGCCCGCGTCTGGGCCGGCTGAGGAGAAATCGTGATGAGGTGGGCCATGCGCCACCTCTCGCCCGGGATGGCGGCTTGACCACAGAACCTCTCCTGGGCCCGCTCCCGCGGTCGCTCGCCGTCTTCCCTCATGGGAAACTGGCAGGTGGACGGCGTACGGCCCACGTCGTAGGGCCATGGGGCCACATTGGGCGGCTTGGGGAGGCTGTTGGGCGCACGAGGCGGCTGCTTGCGCACCTGCCCACGCGGGCCAGGGATATGCCCTTCCCGGAACTCGCCCCAGCCTGTAGCGGTGCCGTCACCGAAGCGGAAGCGGCGCCCCTCCGGGAATACGTCGATCGAGAAATGCCCATCCCTTTTGAGAAGCCTGACGGCCCGCGCGGTGCTTTGCCGCACAAACCGAAGCTTCAATTCCAGGAGTATGTTGCTGGGCGCAGGCTGGGCGGACTGAGCAGCCTGGCGCAGAAGACGCAGCAGACGGGCTATCCGACCGACGAGCCTGCCGCACCTTGGACCAGGCGCGTTCCACCCAGCGGCGAAAGCCGAAGGTCCGGGCCGATGAAGCAGCATTGCGCGAGGCGATGGTGCGGTTGGCGTCCACGTATGGGCGTTACGGCTACCGTCGGATCATGGCGCTGCGGCAGCGCGAAGGCTGGCAGGTGAATGCCAAGCGCGTGGCGCGGATCTGGTGGTGCGAGGGGCTGAAGGTGCCGCGGCGGCAGCCGAAGCGCGGCCGGCTTTGGCTGACCGACGGCTCCTGCATTCGGCTGCGGCCGTGCTGGCCGGGCCATGTCTGGGCCTACGACATCGTGCAGGACCGCACGCATGATGGGCGGAAGTTCCGCACGCTGACAGTCATCGACGAGTTCAGCCGGGAGTGCCTGGCGATTGTCATGTCCCGGCGGCTCACGGCGGACGATGTGCTGCAAGTGCTGGCGGATGTGTTCATCGAGCACGGGCCGCCGGACCACATCCGGTCGGGCAACGGCCCGGAGTTCGCCGCCGAGGCGGTGCGCGCCTGGTTGGGCGAAGTCGGGGTCAAGACGCTGTTCATAGAGCCCGGCAGTCCATGGGAGAACGGCTACAATGAGAGCTTCAACGGCAAGCTGCGCGATGAACTTCTGGACCGGGAGATATTCAGCACCCTGCACGAAGCCAAGGTGCTGATCGAACGCTGGTGCCTGTGCTACAACACCGTCCGACCGCAAAGTGCCCTCGGCTAACGCCCACCTGCCCCGCAGACAATTTTGCCGCGCCTGGCTGGCCCCGCCTACGCTCCGCTCCGGCTCGCCCAGCCGGGCGCGCCATGGCACGGGCCAACTCTCTCATAACACGTGGACCCGTGATCAGGGGCAGGTCACATTGACCCCACGGCCTTCGGTGGATGGATACGGTCGACCGACTGAACCCGTTCGCCCAGCCGGCACCCTCCACGGCCATGCGCCGCATGGTGGCTGGACCACTGTCAGGCGCCCGGCCCGTGTGGCTCCGTAGCCGGCTTAGTCCAGGCGATGCCCGCGCGGGTGAGGCTGTGCCAGACGCGTTCCATGATTGTGCCGCGGATCACCTTGGCGTTCTTGAATTCGGAAGTCTCGAGACCCAGCGTATAGGTCGCCACGAAGGCTTCGCCCATCCGTTCGATCTTCGAGAGCGCGGCCGAGGCGATCTTGACGGGGAAATCGTAGCTAGAGCTTGCCTCCCGCAGAGCTGCGATAACGGATTCGGGCGGGTGTGCCGGATCGACGGCCACGCTCGACATGACCTCGAAGACGCGTTGGCTGCTCAGGTTCTCGATCTCCGCCTCCGACACCTTGCTATTGGGCAGGGCGATGATGCTGCCGGTGTCGGTCTCCAACCGGGTTGAGCGCCACGACACGTCCACCACCCGCGCGAAGGTGCGGTTCAGGCGCAGCATGTCGTTCAGCACAAATGGACGTTCGAGATTGAGCATGATGCCGGAGAAGATGTCCTTCAGGTTCGACTGCAGCGCCAGGCCGACAATCATCGCCAGGACGCCGGAGCCGGCGAGCAGGCTGGTGATCGTCTTGCCGAGCACGAAGGCAACGATGCCGAAGCCGGCGAGCAGGTAGATCAAGAGGTCCACAATCATGATGAACACGGTAGGCACCTTGCGTCCCGTGCCTGCCTCCAGCGGCACCCAGACGAAGCGGCGCATCGATATCAGCAGCAGCTGGGCGGGAACCAGCCACCAAAGCATGCCGCTCACCATGCTGATACCGGCGACGCCACTAGGGGTCAGTTGGTCCTGTGCATGGTCCAGCGCGAGGCTGGACAGGGCGGCGAGCAGGACGGGCCAGAACAGGATGCGCAGTAGCAGCGTCTGCATGCGCCAGAAATGGCCGCGGTCGCGTCGGTCGAGCAGGGCTGCCAGCAGCGCCATCGAGGCGGCGAAGATGGCGATGTAGATATACCAGTCCTGCGGAAGCATGGCCGCAGGGTCGAAGCTGTCGGGCTTGACCACCACACCGAGCCCGATGGTGGAGAATGCCGGGGCGGGCTTGCCGAATCCCACATAGACGGGGTCACCGGAGCTGCTCGCCTGCCCGATCTCCTGCGAGAGCCAAGCGCGCTCCACCAGCCAGCCTGGAACGCCGACCAGGATCTGCGAGGCCTGTAGCTGGCGTGTCAGCGACCCAACGCTGGCCTGAGTGCCAAGGAGCTGCTGCAACCAACCGGCGTGAGCCTCGCCGCCGGTGGCGGTGAGGCCCATGCCGAGGATGTCGGTGACGTACAGTAGGTTGGCGCGGCTCAGGGTGCGGTGGCGGAAGGTGACGTCTATGATGTGGGTGCCGTAACGGTGTTGCTCGGGCGAGCGGTTCATGTAGAAACGACCCCGCACGCGCCATGCTCGATACGACAGGTCCCCGGACAGCGCCTCGCGCTCGGGCGCTCCTAGGCGCACCGGGTCCAGGGCGTTGGGAAACACGACGTCCTGGGGTTCGAAGCCACCGCGCCAGCGGAACCAGACCATGAACTCCAGCTCGGCGATGTTTGCGGACGGGTCGAGCGAGAAGACCTTCTCCAGCTGCACGCCTGCATAGACCACGTTGGTGCGATACATGAACCGATCGTTCACGTAGAGCGCCCGGCCGGCCGAGAGCTCCTCAAGGTAGTTGGCGATACCCTTCTCGCGGATCGGCGACAGCTGGGTGGGGGCGGCGACGAGGTCGCGGCCGTCATAGGTGCCGACCAGCTCGGGCAGGGAGCCGCCCGCCCCCGGCACAAAGAACACGGAGCCCGCCAATCCCGCCCAGGCGCGGGACGGATCGCTGCGGGTGGCAAGCATGCTGCGCAGCGGGGTGCGCAAGGCTGCCGCCGCGGCCGTGCGGGCGTCTGGCAAGGTGGCGATGTCGGCCCCTACCAGGGCCGCCGCATCGTAGGTGAGGGCCGCCATCCAGTCCATCGGTTGCCCGGTGGATGCCAGGATGCGGTCGCGCACTCGCTGAGCCGCAGCGCCTGCGGTGTCGAACAGCGCGGGCACGGTGGCCACGGTACCATTCAAGGCCGCCTCCATCGCACCATGGGCGGGAAGAAGCGCACGCAGCGACTCGCGGAAGGCGTTCGTCGCCAGCACTCGCGTGCCCACCACGCGGTTCGGCACTGCGGCGCTGCGCAGGGCCGCCACGGCACGCGCGCTGAAATCGTGCGGGCCGAGGACCAGGATCGTACCGGCCACCTTGCGTTCGCCGATCTCGGCGGCGGCCTGGCGCAGCGCGTCGTCCTGCGCAGGGCCGGGGGCGGGGGCGGCGGCCCAGCGGTAGACCACGCGGGTGCCGAAGCGCTGCAGCACCTCGTCGAACGCTGCGGCCAGCCTGGGCGCCATTTCGTCCTGGGGCAGGATGATCGAGACGAGGCGCTCGCCGAGAACGTTGCGCACGTAGTTTGCTAGGAAGCGGACCTCCGACTCGGGCCGCGATGCCAGCTCGAACAGCGTCGGGGCGCCTTCGTCGCTCGCTTTAGCTGCCAGCATGAGTATGGGCAAGCCGGCCTGGGCCAGCACCGGCTGCGCCCGTGCGGCGGCGGCGCCGGCGAAGGGACCGATCACGGCGACGACGCTGTCGTCACGGGCGATGCGGGCCGCCCCGTCCAGCTCGCGGGCCTCGTCCACCACCACGAGTTCTAGATTTCGGCCGGCGGGGCGGTTGCGCCGCTGCCGTGCCTCGTCCAGCCACTGCTCCACCCCGGCGCGCATGGCCTGCCCGATCCCAGCATCGGGCCCGCTCATCGGGGCGATCAGGGCGAGGCGCAGCGGCTCGGCGCGGGAGCCCTCCAGCACCGTGACATGAGTAATCACCGAGGCCAGCGTTGCGGCAGCGCCGGTGACGGCCACGAGGAGCGCGAACAGGCGCCACTTCGGCACGGATGCCAGGAAGGTTTGGAACCGGTACATGGCCATCAGTGGTCGTCCTTGGTCTGCGGGCGATAGGGAGGGTCGGCCCTGCCTTCGGCGAGACCCAGCAGAGGCGGCGGGACAGGTGAGGCGGGCATGGCGACATCGCGGCGCCAGCCGGCGACGGCATCGCGCCCCTGGACAAGGGCGACGGCGATGGGCGCGCCGACGGCGAGCGCGGCGAGGGTGGTGCGGGCGAAGAGCTCCGGGTGGTCGGAGCCCCCATGCAGGAGAAGATCAGCGGGGCGCAGGTCGCCGCGAGCCATGCGGTGGAGCAGGGCGGGAAGCGATCCGTCGGGAGGACCCTCCGCCTCGAACAGGGGCTGCAGCGCGGGAGCCGCGGGGCTGCGCCCCTGCGCGAGGTCGGCGAGGGAGAGAGCTGCCACCGGCACGCGGGCGGCATCGAGCTGGGCCGCGCGGGCGGTGTCGTCGTCTGTGATCCCGGCCGCCTCTCCGCGAGCCATGCTTGCCAGGCGGGCATCGTGCACGGTTTGCCCGACCGAACCTGCCTGGAGTTGCCCACGCGCTGTTACTGCTGCCCGCTCCGCGGCCTGTTGGGCGTCCTCCATGGCGAGCCCGTGCGCAAGCACGGTCGACAGGATTTTGGCAACGCTGGTGCGAACATCTGCCGACTCGTCAGCCGGAACAAGCGCGCGGCTATCACCGGCCGCCAACGACTGTGCGTTGCGACGCGCCGGCGTCGGGGGAAGTGTAGCCGCAGCCTCCATCTCGGCCAGCGTGACCGCAGCCTGGTGGGCAGCGTGCTGTGCGGCCTCAGGATTGCGGCCTGCGGCGAGCGTGGCGGCATAGGCGAGTGCGGTGGCGCTTCCGCCTCCCCAGGGCGCCTGGGTGGCTGAGGCGAGGGCAGCCGCCAGGGTGGCATGCGCCGGTACGAGGATATCGGCCGCCTGGCGCATCGCCGCGACCTCTGCCTGGGCCTGCAGGGCCTGCCGCATGGCCTCGGCTGGCGCGAGCCCCGCCGCCAATGCCGCGGAAAGGGCTGCAGAGGCGCCCGCCGGCCCCCCTGCGGCATCGGAGTTCGCCAGTGCGTCGCCCAGGGTCTGCGCAGCGGTGGAGGGACCGGCTCTCGTGCTCGCGACTACCAGTTGTGCTGCTGTGGCCATGGCTCCTGCGATGGCCTCGGCCGGGGAGGCTCCGGTGGCGAGGCGTTGCGCCATCTGGGTGCCAATTGCTGCCTCAGCCGCGGCTTGGCTGATGCCGGCTGCGGCGGTCGCGGCGGCGGCTTCCGTTGCGGCTCTGGCGAAGGCGGCGGCACTGCCGGTTGCAACTTCCGATGCGACAGGGACGGGAGCAAAGTGGCGGGCATTGCCGGGCAGCGTGGCAGGTGCGGAGGCCGGGCTGGTACCGGCGGGCGCGGAGGAGCTCAGGCTTAGGGCCGCCATCGGCTGGGTTGCAGTAACTGGTGTCCCCGTCGATATGGGCGGTTCGGCGCTCGCCGCTGTCTCGGATGGAGACGTGACGGTTCCGCTTGAGGGAGTGGCCCCGGAAGTCGCTGCGGCAGTTCCAGGAGTGGCCGTGGGGGCGGCTTGTGCTGTTTCCGCCTGCCCTGCAGGAGCGACTGACGTGGACGCGCCTGCGGCGGTGTCGGCCGGCGTGGCAGATGCTGAGTCCGGGCTGGCGCCGGTGGGCACCGATAAGCCCAGGCTTGGGACCGCCACGCGCTGGCTTGCGGCAGGTGCTGTCACCGTCGAGGCCGGCGCTGCGGCGTTTGCCGCTGCCTCGAACGGAGATGGATTGGCTCCGCTTGAGGGGGGCGCACTGGTGCTCGCTGCGGCGGTCCCAGGAGTGGCCGTGGGGGCGGCTTGTGCTGTTTCCGCCTGCCCTGCAGGAGCGACTGACGTGGACGCGCCTGCGGTGGCACGATCCGGTCCGGCCGATTCTGCCCCTGCCGTGGGGGCCTTGCCGTCTTCCGATGGTGCCGAGCGCTGCATGGCTCCTAAAGAAGAGGGCGTGGGACGGGAGGGTTGCAGTTGCGATTGCGACGGAGCCAAGCCGAGCGGCGGAAGCACGAGTCCCTGAGGGTCTAGGCGGACGCGCAGCACGGCCTCGGCGTTTCCGGTGGATGCCAGGATGTAGTTGGCGGCGGCGGCGCCTGTGAGTGCGGCGACGGCCTGGGTGTAGCTGCCGACCGGGGTGCGTGGCGCGAGCGTGACGATACCGGCGGGGGAGGCTACCTGGACGGTGGCGGCGACGGCGTCGCCGGCCACCACGCCGGAGAGGGTCGCGGCGCCAGGGATGGCGGTGGTGCCGTAGGTGGATGTGGCATCGGCGACCGCCCAGGTGAGCGGCCTGGGCTGGATGGTCAGCGTGCCATCCCTGGTGGTGATGCCATAGCCGTATTCAGAGGACAGCGAACCCTGGCGCACCGTCAGCGGGTGCGTGCCGGCTTGGGCCGACAGGCCCAGAACCTGCGGCTGGCCGGACACGGCATCCGTCGCGAGATCATCCCCGACGAGACCTAGAACCACCATGGTCATTGTGGGGAGGGTACCGTCATATGTCGTGGTCCTATCCTCAACACCCACCACCAGCGTGCGCCCGCGCGCATAAGCGAGGCGGTTGCCGCCGGATGGGACTGGTGCGCCGGCGGAGACGCCGTAGTACGGGCGTGAGTCGCCGAGCCGGCTAGGCCCGGCATCTGTGTCCGGCAGATAGGCGACCCACCGGCCTCCGCCGAAGACCGCGAGGGTGCCGGCGGCCGTTGTGTCCAACCGCGGGGCGACCAGCACCAGTGCGTCACCAGTACCGGCTGCTAGCACTGGGGCTTCCAGGGTCAGGGTGCCGGCCGGCTCTAGGCGAATTGGCCCAGTCGTGCGCAACCCGGCCACGACCCCGACGGCCACGATGCCGAGACGGCCGCCCGTGGCGAGGTCAAGGCTGCCGGCGGTGCCGGCCAGCCGGCTGATAGCGTTGGCGTGATCGCGCAGCGTCACCGCGCCGCCGGCCTGCAACGTCAGCACTTCGGCGGTAATGGGCGCCGACTGAGTTATGGCGGCGCCCGATTGGAGTGCGACGGTGCCGCTTGACACCACTGGCTGGTCGACTACCAGATTTCCCACAGCTGCCACCGCCAGCGATGTCGCGCCCAGCATGGTATTGGAGCCCGGCATCAGGTCGGCAAGCGTGCGGCCGCCCAGGGCGGCTGTGCGGGCGTTCATAAGCGACGACATCTTTGTGTCGGCGACGGCGCGGGACTCGAGGCGCAGTACACCCGGCTGGAGGTTGAGGTCTGTCACGGCACCGGCCGCGCCGGCGACCATGTTGGTGCCTGGGGTGGTCGCGTCCAGCAGAGCCGCCACTATGGTGTTCATGCCGGAAAGGCTCAGCGTCCAACTGCCATCCGGTCCGGCGGCCAGGGTGTGCAGCATAGCGCCTGCCAGCACGCCGATTGTGCTGCCGGCTGGGGCCCGGCCGCCCAGATTCTGGTGCACTGCAGGGATCGCGGCGCGCAGGCGAGGGGCGGTGCCATCGCCACCTACCCAATCGGCCGGCGCCAGACCCTGTGGCAATTCCGCGCCCAACGCCGCGGTGGTAAGCCCGGAACCGCCAGCACTCCCGGGCGGACCGAGCGCGAGGTCCCAGAATGCAGCAGCGATCGTTCCGGTGCTGCCCGTGGCTATGCCCCCTTGGTTGCCCGGAACGGCACCCGTGATTGTGGCGGTGCCGACGGCACCGACAATGGAACCTGGATTGAATGCGGTGATCCCTCCTGCGGTGGCGCCCTTGACCGTGCCTGAGAACGCCGCCCGCGCGATGTCGCCGGCATTGGTGCCCACAACACCGCCGGCCGTCTCTGTGGCGGTGACCGTCGCGCGTACAGTCGCGGTGTCGATCGTACCGGTGTAAAGGCCGAATAGATCCAGCCACCAATGTGCATGATTGTAGCCCACCAGCCCACCAACATTGGCGTGGCCGGACACGCTGCCGCTGGCGCTGACATTGCGGAGGGTGCCGTAGTTCTCGCCAGCAAGTATGCCGACTCGATTACCGCCAAGATCAATTAACCCCAAGAGGATGCTGGCGCGCCGCGCCTCCACCGCGGCGTTCTCCAACGTCAGGTTCTGCACCACGCCACGTTGGGCGATAGTGCTGAACAGGCCGACATTGTTTTCTCCAGTGCGGGTGATGGAGAGGTTAGAGATGCTGTAGCCCAGCCCGTCGAGGGACCCGCTAAAGCTGGGCAGGGGCACGAAGCTGGTGCTGCTCAGGTCGATGTCCAGCCCGAGGGCATAGGTTCCGCCGGGATTGGTGCGGATGGCATCGAGCTGTGCCGGCGTGTTGACCAGCATCTGGGCTACAAGCGTGCCCGCCGCCTGTACTTTGCTCTCGAAGGCAGTCGGAGCGTCGTAGCTGACCGGATTGTAGCGGATGGTGGCGGTGCCGCCGTTCATGCGTGCCAAACCGGCCGGGCCGAAGCGCACCGTACCGACCCCGCTGCCCTCGTTGTCGGAGTGGAGGATAAGGTTACCGGGGCCGGTGGCGGTGATCGCCGCGTTCACAGCGATGTCGCGCGCCGCGCTGAAGGTGAGGGTGGAGTTGGCCGACCAGTGGATGCCGGCCGAGATGGTGATGTCACCGGCCCCGCCGCTGCCGTTCGTGGTGATGGTGACGTCGCCGAAGGCGAGCTGCCCGGCGATGAGGCCGGGGCGGATCACCGACTGGCCGGGAAGGGCTGGGCCATCGGTGATCGCCACGTCGGTTGGGTCGAGCAGTAGTCTTCCGGGGACGCCGGCGCTGGCGCGCAGGTCGATCCGGCCGGTCAGGTCCAGCAGGGTGTGACTGGAGATCTCGACGAACCCGCCGGCCGTTCGGCCGCTTGCGGTGATGACGCCGGCGAAGTCGGTATGCGTCTCCGACCATACGACGACCGTGCCGCCCGTCCCGGCTATGCCATCGGCAGCGACGCGTGCGCCTGATCCGATGACCGTGCGGGTGGCGGTGGGCAGCGGTTCCGGTGCGCGCCGCGTCGCCGGGACACGCCCGCCGCCAACGTCCCCGCCGAGCAGCACGATGCCGCCGTTGATGGCGCCACTCGCGCTGAGCTGGGCCTTGTCGTCGAGCCGGACGGTCCGCCCTGTGGCGGTCACCCGCCCGCCAGACCCCGTTGCGCCGTCGGCCGACACCTTGCCGGCGATCTTCGCCTGCCCTCCGGCGGCGATGCGTACCTCGCCCCCTGCCATGCCATCGGCGCTGACCGTGCCGGTGGCGGTGACGTCGCCGGCGGCCTCCAGCAGGATCCGGCCGTTGCGTACCACAGTGCCGGTGGCCTGCACGCGCCCGCCGGTGTTTCCTGCCAGCGCAAAGACGTTTCCACCGGCGGCGCGCAGCGCCACCTCGGCCGCCCCGATCGCACCGGTATTGCGCACGTCGCCTCTGCCGCCGGAGAGCACCACGCGGGCGGTATCGCCTTCGGGCTGCAGGACGATGCCGTCCGTTGCCGCGAGCAGTGCGTTGCCTGTGGCAGCGATCGTGCCCCGGTTGTGCACGGCTTCGCCCACCATCACCACCTGCCCGCCTGCCTCGATCCGGCCGGCATTCACGACTTGGCCCGTGGAGGTGCCGGACATCGCGAGCGTTCCGCCCGCCATGAACCGGCCATTGTCGGCCGGGCGGGTGGAGGCGACGAACGTGCCGCCCGTCCTGATCTCGCCGCCGGGCGCAACCACCACGCCCTGCGGGTTCACCACGTAGACGCTGCCGGTGCCGCTGAGCGTGCCAGCGATGCGGCTTGGGGCGGAACCCGTGATGCGGTTGAGCGTGGCACCGCTGCCGTTATTGATCTGCACGGCCCCACCGGCACCGACCGAGAAGCTCCGCCAGTCGATCACCGCCCGGGTACTGGACTGCGTGACGGTGATGCGCCCCGGTTGCATGGCGATCTGGCCGGTGCCTGCCCGGAACTCCCCGCCCTGGGGCAGGGTGAGCTCGGTGGCGCCCGCGACGCCGGGCAGGCACAATGCGGTACCCAGAAGCAGTAAGGCGCGAACGGAAAGGCAATCTACCATTCGGCGGACAGGGCGACATGCAGGAAGGCGCCGTTTGGGCCGCCGCGCAGGCCGTGACGTGTCTGCCAGCCTTGCTCCAAGTGGACCGTGAACGCGCCGGCCGCCGCCATCCTGGCTCCCGCCCCGAAGCTGGAGGTGTGCTGCGTTGCACCCAGGCCTGCCGACCTTGGGTTCCAGGCGCGGCCAGCGTCGGCGAAGACGTGCAGCTGTGCGCTGTCCCCTCCTTCGCGGCCCAGGAGCAGCAGGGATGGGCTGAAGCGCGGGCTGCGCAGCTCGGCCGACAGGACCATGCCCTGCGCGCCTGCGACGGCGAATTCCTGGTAGCCGCGAACGGAGTCCATGCCGGCAATCGGCATCTGCTCGCTGGGCAGCAGCATGGCGGTTGCCCCCTGCACGGTGCCGCGCAGCACCAACCCCAGGTCACCCGGCAGCGGCACGAGCTGCGTGGCGACGAGCCGGTTGTAGGCATAGCGCGCGCGCGCGCCCGGCGTGCCGGACCGGTCGAGTCCCTGAGGCTGGAACGCGCGGTCGGTGTTGCCGGCGCCGATACCGCCCGGGCTCAGCGTCAAGGTGTTCTGCAGCTGAAGAACGCCGAGCGCATGGGGGAACCCGGCACTCCATCGCACCACTAGCTGGGCCACCAGGGAGTAGCCCCGCTGCACGCGCTGCCCGCCGAAGGAGAGGTCGTTGTTGCTGCGCTTGAACTCCCAGCCGAGGCTCAGCTCCTCCCCGCTGCCGCCCAGCCACGCGCCCGGGCCGGACTGCAGCGGCTGTGAGTAGTCCAGCCCGGCCTGGAGCGTAATCCCGACCGCGCCCATATCGGGCCCGATCGACGGCGACTGCCGCGCATAAGTGCCGGAGAGGGTGATGCGGTCGCCCTCTGTCAGCGGCACGGAGAGGCGGGCGGATTGCGCCGCGAAGCGCGGCCCAGCCACCTGCCCAGCGGCGGCCGGGCGCCGGCTCCAGAGGTCCGAGTTTGTCGAGACCTGATAGCCGAACGACGCGCCGGTCCCGAAGGCGTTGCCCCACAGGCCACCCAGCTCCCAGCGGTCCCAGCCGGTTCTGGCGTTGCCCTTGTTTCCGTAGCCAAGGGTCACCCGCACGGGTAGCCGATCCTCGGCGGCGAGGGTGACATCGGTGGTGCCCGGCGTGCTGCCCGGGGTGAATTCCGGCCTTACGGAGAGGAATGGGGAGTCCCCGACGGCCGCCAGACGCCGGTCCAGGCCCTGCTTGTCGATCGGCATGCCGGGCACGAGGCCTGCCGCACGCAGGATCAGCCGGTCCGAATGCCAGCGGTTGCCGTCGACACGCACCTGCCCGACCGTGAACCGAGTGACGACGACGCGCAGTGTGCCGTCGGTGACGTCCTGAGGCGGCACGTGGATGTCGACGAGGGGCTGGCCGATTGCCACGAAGTGTTGGGCGAGGACCGACTGGACTTGCTCCAGCAGCATACCGTCGATCGGTCGCCCCAGTAGGGCTGCCAGCCGCTCCCGCACCGCCTCTCCGCGCGGTACCAGCGCGGGCGGCAGGTCAAGCCCGGCGGCAGGCTCTACCGCATGGGTGGCACCGGCGTCGGCTATGGCGGCGATGCCGCGCAGCAGGAAAGAGGGCTCGGGCGCCGCCTGTGGGGCACGCAATGCGAGAGCCGCTAGGCCAATAGCCAGCAGGCCACTGAGACACTGCCGGCGGTGCCGCACGGCCGGGGGCAGGCGCGCTGCGGCGCTACCGATCCGCATGATCGTCGGGCGCACGGCGGGAGGCGCTTTGTGCAGCCTCGCGCATGCGGTGGCCGAAGGTCGTTCCGTTCCGCTCCGGGTCGAAGCTGAAGAGGGTGCCGCCGCTCTCAAAATGCTCGATGAAAACGAGGCCCAAGGCCCAGGTTGCACCGGCCCACAGCACCGTCATGGCGACGCCCGCGCCGACGCTGCCCAGGCCCGGGACAGCCTTCAGCCCTGGCAACCCGGCCACAGCCACTGCCGTGATCTGTCCGGACATGGCCTGGGGGAGCCCCAGCACCAACGACGATACCAGCAGCCTGGCCCGGCTGCGAGAGAACGGCATGTCGTAGATCGCCGCGAGCCGACGCAGCATCATGATCTGTACCGCGACGAGGGTGCCGACATCCACCATGGGGACGGGAATGAAGGCCGACGGGACCGTGTAGGCGGTGTAGCGGCGTACCACGGAGATAGCGCGGCGGCTGCGCGCGGTGGGGGGGGCCGTCGGCCCAAGGGTGGTGATTCGCGCTGCCCAGCCGGCACGGCCGGCTAAGTCCAGTGCCCGCCGGGTAACGGCGAGGCGCTTCATCCAGGCGACGGGTCTCATCCGTGGTGACCCGGATGCCCTATCGGCGCCGCCGGCATGCGCAAGGGCTCACCCGGCGACAATCTTGCCACCGATCAAGAAGAGCGCTGAGGCCGCGACGAGCTCGCCAAACCGATGCGGCAGGGCCTCCAGCCGGCGGCGAAGCAGGCGCACGCCCTGCAGCGCGGCTGCGGCCCACACGACATTGCAGAGCCAGACGCTGGCAACGAAGCCCGAGCCTAGTTGCGGCTGCGCCACGAGGATCACCGGCATCACCAGGAAATTGTTCCAGCCGTTCGACAAGACGGCTACGAACCCGGCCGCCACCGGAAGCAGTTGCACCGGCGGCGCCGCGCTGGAGCCCCCCTTGGATCCCACAGTGAAGCACCGGGCCGCCATCAGCACGCCATAGGCCATGAACCCGATGCCGACGAGCCGCAGATGCTCCATCCATCCGGCATAGGCCTCCAGGCTGTCCAGCATAATCCTGGCCACGACCGCGCAGACCAGCAACAGCACGAACGTGCCAAAGACGTATCCAACGGCCACTCGCCATGCCTGCTGGCCATAGGCGACCAGCAGCAGCGGCAGCCAAGCTAGATCGTCCACGCTCATGGCGAGGAAGGCCGCGACCACCGATGCGAGAAACACAATCCAATCCGTCCTGCTACCACGCCCAGGAGCCTATTAGCCTCGATGGCGCTATCTGGAATTCCCGTTATGTCCCAATTTGTCGCAAAACATTAGGTGAAAATTGAATTTAAATGAGAAATTCAGGAAAAATATGAGGTGACATACTGGCGGAATCAGATGATCAAATTGGAGACGTGTATTCCTGGTTGGGTTGCTCTGGTATGGATGTCATCAACACCGTAAGTACAAAATTACGGTTCATCGACGCCGCAATTGACCGCGCTCTGGCCCTGGCAGGGATGGGCGCCCGGGGTGCATCGGGCGGCGAGATGGAGCATGCCTCGGTGACCGTGGTGCGTCGGTACACGGCGCTCGCGTTTGCCGGAGGGCTCATCCCGTTTTCGTACTTGGATCTTGTCGCCGTGTCCTCGGCCCAACTGGCGATGGTGGCGGAGATCTCGCGCATCTATGGCGTTCCCTTCGAGCGGGAGCGGGTGCGGGCGATTGCGTCGTCGCTGCTGGGATCGGTTGTGCCGCAGGGTCTGGCCGCCGGCGTGGCGGGGTCGGCGATCAAGTCGCTTCCGGTGGTGGGGCAGCTGGCGGGCATGGCGCTGATGCCCGCCTTTTCCGCCAGCTTTACATATGCGCTGGGCAAGGTCTTCATCCGGCACTTCGAGGCAGGTGGGACGTTGCTGGACCTCGATCCCGCGGCGTTGAAGGCGCATTTCGTGGCGCAATTCGAGGCCCATGCGCGCGACCGTGGAGCGGCAGTCCCGCCTGACGAAGCGGCTTGCGCCGCCGCCGCAACCGAGACAAACGCCCCGGAGGGCACGGCGGCCCAGGGCACCGAAACCGCGCCGGACTCGGCTGCAGCTGCGGCGCCACAGCGAGGCTCGTCGCCGCCTCACGGCTAGCCCGCGCGCTGCTTCAATCCGTCAACCGCGGCCTCCAGCGCCGCATGCGGGGCATATGCCATGCCTGCCATGTTCGGACACGTTAGTACCTACGCCCTGCTTGTGACAATGTACCTCGCGCTTAGTGCGATGACCGGCGTCCTAGGCCGTCACACGCGCGTGGGGTTCTGGGGCTTCTTTTTCCTGTCGCTTCTGGTCACGCCGCTGCTTCCCTGGATCGCACTGTTCCTTACCTCACCCGCTGGCGACCGGCGCTAGCTTCCTGGCGCGTGTCATTTCACAGCCTCACATGCATGATCGCGATGCAAGCCGCGATGCTGGCCGCCGCGCTGATGGTTCAACGATCATGAGTGGTGGCATGCCCGCATCCAGGCTGCGTGGTTTGACGCGCCGTATGGTCTACCATGTGCTGATGGCCGGCATCCTTGTTGGTATGGTGCTTTCGGTCAGCCTGCCCTTCACTCTCAAGACGGTCGGCTCAGGCCAGACCGGCGTGCTATGGCGGCGTTTCGATCGCGGCACGGTGCTGGACCGCACCCTGCCGGAGGGAATGCACTTCGTGTTCCCCTGGGATCGGCTCTACATCTACAGCCTTCGCCTGGACGAGTACCGTCAGACCTTCGACACGATCTCGTCGGACGGCCTGAACATGGCCGTCGAGATAGCCGTGCGCTATCGTATCGATCCCCGCTACGTGGCCCTGCTGCACAAGCATGTCGGACCGGGCTATCTCAAAATCCTGATGGAGCCGGCCGTCGGGTCGCAGGCACGTGAGCTGATCTCGCTCTACACGCCAGAGGAACTGTATAAGAGCGCGCGAGGCTTCATCCAGAACCAGATCACCGAGCGCTTGAACCGGGACAATCTGGTCGAGATCCAGGAGATCGGGGCTGCGGTCAACCTCCTGCTGATCGAGGATGTCCTGCTGCGCAGCATCGTGATGCCGGAGTCCGTCAAGGTCGCTATCGAGCGCAAGGCCGAGCAGAACCAGGTGATGCTCGAATACGAGTACCGACTGCAGCGCGAGGAACGTGAGCGTGAGCGCCGCCGTATTGAGGCGGACGGGCTTCGTGCTTACCAGGATGCGATGCCCAACGGCATACTCGCCTCCTACCTTGTGCTGCGTGGCATCGAGGCGACCCAGGAGTTGGCCCGGTCAGCCAACAGCAAGATCGTCTTCTTCGGCAGCGACCAGTCCAGCCTGCCGTTCGTGCTCAACTCCCTCCTCGGCCAACAGTACTTGCCCGCAGACCACCCCGGTCGGCGCAGTGCTGCACCAGCCGCAGCGCCTGCCGACCCATTGGCTGCCACCCTGTCGTCTGTTCCTCCCGCCGCCGCGGAAGCCTCGGCCGCGCCAGTGGCGCCACCAGTGCCGCCTCCGACCAATCACCTAGACGCCCTGCGCCAACTATTCCCGAACATCGCACCGCCCAGGCCGAATGGGGCAGCGCCGTGACGGAGGACCACGAGCCCCACCTCCTCGCCGCGATGGCGGAGATCACGCTGATCGATATGACGATGAGCGCCGACAATGCGGTGGCCATCGCCCTGGCCTGCCGTGGCCTGGCGCCGGGGCCGCATCGGCTCGCCTTCTTCCTCGGCGCCATGGGAGCGGTGACGTTCCGCTTCCTGTTCGCGTCCTTCGTGACGCTGTTCCTGGATGTGCCCTACTTGCGCATGCTGGCCGGCATCGGGCTGCTGCATGTCGCGCTGAAGATGCTGTCGGATGGTGACGGCGAGGGGGAGGCGCAGGATGGTGTACCGGAGCCGAAGACCATCCTGCAGGCGGTGCGGATCATCCTGCTGGCGGACTTGCTGCTGAGCTTCGACAATTCAATCGCGGTGGCCGCGGCGGCCGACCGCGATCCCCTGCTGTTGGTGCTCGGCATGTTGCTGACGGCACCCATGCTGATCTATGGCAGCCGCTTTGTCGGGCTGCTTCTGGATCGAGTGCCGATCCTGGTGCCCTTCGGTGCCGCCGTCCTCGGCTGGGTGGCCGGTGGGATGTTCGTCACTGACATCGTGATTGCGCCATGGATCGAGGCCCATGTGCCGCTCTTCCACACGACAGGGCCGCTGCTCGGGGCGGGGATTGTGATGCTGGTGCACCACTGGCGCAGTGGCCGGGACACGACGCAGGAGCGGCTGCCGGCCTTGGACCGGACCAAGCCATGAGCATGCTGTTCCAAAGCAGTTGCTTGCGTGTTCTGAGTTTGGCACGGGTTTTTGCGTTCGCGTTGATCGGAATGCTGCCCACATCGGGAACTGCAGGCGCTGCTGAGCAGGCACCGGCGGCCCGTCCTGGTGAAAAGCAGTTCGTGACCATCTCTACCGGCGGGTTCTTCGGTGTCTACTACCCGCTGGGAAGCGCGATCTGCCGGATCGTCAACCAGAAGTCGGCCCATAGCGGGCTCTATTGCTCAATCCGGCGCAGCGGCGGCTCGGTGATGAACATCGATCGCCTGCGCCGAGGCGAGGTGAACTTCGCCATCGTTTCCAGTGACATCCTTCGCCTGGCCGTCGGCGGCTCTAACAGATTCCACCGGCCGGATCCCTTCACGGGGCTACGCGGCGTACTGTCGCTCTATAGCGAGCACGTCGCAATCCTGGCAGGCCGGTCCGCTCCTGAGGCACGTACGCTGCAGGACCTGCGTGGGCGCCGGCTGATGATCGGCCCCCCTAACTCCCACGGTGCGGTGGCCTATGGCTACCTCTCGCAAGCCTATGGGCTGACGGACCGCGATTTCCGCGAGCTTTCGGCGGTGGAGGAGAGGCACCAGCTCGACAGGTTGTGCGCCGGGACGTCTGACGCGCTGGTCTTCGTCGGCGGCAGCCCGAACGAGATGGTCGAGCGGGCGCTTGCGCCGTCCTGCGGTGCGCGCCTGCTGATGGTGGAGGCCGGCACGCGGACTGCGCTGTTGCAGCGTGAGCCCCAATTGCGCCCTGCGGTCATTCCGGCTGGCGCCTATCCGGGCCAAGACCTCGACATTCCGACGGTGGCGACGGAGGCGGCGCTGGTCACGCTCGAGACGGTGTCGGACGAAGTGGTGGCCGCAGTGGTCAGGACCGTGGTGGCGGAATTGCCGGCATTGCGCCGCGCCCATGGCGCGATGCACGGCAAGCGCCGGGAGGATTTGGTTCCACGCCTCCCGTTCCTGGCCAGCGCACCCGCGGCGGTGCGGGAACTCGAGGGGGAGGCCGACAATGGGCGGTAGCTCGATAAAGGCAGGATATGCCGATCCAGTGCGGTTCGTGCACATCCGCGGGGCAAACAGCATCCTGCCGATGGCCCAGCTGGTAGCCGAACGTTACATGGCCGAATTCCCGGAGGTTTCGGTGGCAGTTTCCGCCGGTGGGGGGCTGCGCGCCTTCCAGTCCGTCATGGACGGTTCAGCCGAGATCGGAATGCTGGCGTCGGACCTTCCCGATGTAGCCGCGCGCGCACCTGCACGTGGCATCCGCCTCGTGCAGGTGCCGTTCGGCTACGATGCCGTAGTGAACGTCGTTCATGCCGCCAACCCCGTGCAGTCGCTTTCTCGACTGCAGATCGAGGACATCTTCTGCGGCCGCATCCGGAACTGGGCAGACCTGGGCGGTACCGACGCACCGATCAGGCTGTTCCGGCTCTACCCGGACGCCCCGGCCCACGAATCCTGGGAGGATACGGTTCTCACCCCCGGCGCGACCATCGACCAAAGTGCGTCGTTCATGGGCACCAGTGCCATGGTCCGTGCCGTGGCGTCCGCGCCGACCGGCATCGGGTATGTCCGCCTGAGCGCCGTCACGCCGGCAGTGCGGGCGGTAGCGATCGACGGCATCGCGGCGACGGCCGAGAGCATCCGCACGGGCCGGTATCTCATCCGCCGGCCCCTGTCGCTTCTGCACACGCATCGGGCATCGCAGGACACGGTGGAGTTCGTCCGCTACTTCACGGCGCCACAAAAGGGTCTGCGGTTCGCGCCGGCCATCAACGCGGTGCCGGTGGAATGAGCATCATCCGCCGGCGCGGGTTGCTCGCGGGAGCGGGCTTGGCCTCCTTCATGCCCGGAGCCTCGGCACAGGCGGCGCGGGAGCGGCCGCAATCCCTGCTGATTGCTGGCGCGCCCGCGATTCGCGACCTCATCACCGCGCTGGGTGATGCGTTCCGCGAGGCCCACCCCGGGGTCACGCTGCATTTCGAGGCCTGCACCAATGCAACGGCCCTGCTGGCGATGCGGAACGGCGCGACCGACCTCGCGGCCATAACCTCCGACCTGCCAGCCGACACGGTGGACGAGCGCTGGCACGCCTGGCTGGTGGCGCGTAACGGCGTGCAGGTGATCGCGCATCCCGGCATAGCTGCCGGTGGCGCGGCGTTGCAGCCGCTGGCGCCCTTGGTGGTGGGGCGCCTCATCTCCGGCGCGATTGTCACATGGCGGGAACTAGGCGGCGCGGACCTGAAAGTGCGCCCCGTCCTCTACCTGCCCGGGACCCCTGAGCGGTACCGGACCGACGCCGTGCTCCCGGGGCGTCCGACCGCCGCGTCATCCGCGCGCGTGGTGGGCAACGCGGCGGACATGGTGGCGGCGGTTCTGGCAACCCCGGGCGCAATGGGTCTCCTTGGTTTCGGCGATGCACCAGGCGGGACGGTGGCGCTGCCCTGCCAGGATGTCGCGATGGACCGTACGTCGCTTCTGTCGGGCCGGTATCCGCTGACCGGCTCGGCCCTGCTTGTGAGCTTCGGGCGGGAGCCGCCGCTGGTGCAGGCCTTCGTCCAGTTCGCGCGCGGGCCTGCCGGACAGGCGATCGCCGGCCGGCCACCCTTCGTGCGCATCCGCTGAGGAACTCGCGCGCATGGCACCCTTCGTGTCTCCCTTCCGCTTCCTGATACGGGCTGCGCTGGCCTTGGCGATCGTTCTGCTGCTGTCGGGTGCGGCCTGGCTGGGGCTGCACGCCGTACCAGAGGCGCATGTCCTGCGCATCTCGGGCGGGCCAATCCTGTCGAACCGGCATCTGCTCGTGCGCAAGATGCAGGCCGAGGCGGCCGTGCACGGGATTCGGCTGGAGGTGGTGCCGACGGCCGGATCCCTGCAGACGCTCGACATGGTGGAGGAGCGCACGCTGGACCTGGGCCTGGCGGCGGGCCAGCTTGACATCCGCCAGGAGGGAATCGTGCAGCTCTCCGCGATGCCGGCGGAGGTGATGCACCTGCTGGCCGGGCCTGGCATCGCCACGCTCGAGGATTTGCGTGGCCGCACGATCCAGACGGGCGCGAAGGGGCAGGAGACGCGCGGCTTCGCGCAGCAGATCCTGGCATTCGCCGGGTTCTCCGTCGGACGCGACTACGTCGAGATGAGCCATTCGGACGAGACCCTTGTCGAGCTACCCGCGGAGCAGCGGCCGGATGGCATCTTCATCCTGTCCTTTATGCCATCCCCCGTGGTGGACCGACTGGTGCGTGAGCAAGGCTACCGCGTTCTCCCGCTGCCTTATGGTCCGGCACTGGCGTTGCGCGAGCGCTGGGCGGTGCCGGAGCGCATCGCAGCTCATACCTACGCCGCGATCCCCGCCGTGCCGCAGGAGGACATCAACACGGTGGGAGTAAGCCTCATGCTGGTCGCGGGCCGCGACGTGCCAGAGGTCGCCGCCTATCGCGTGTTGGAGATGCTGTACGGACCGCGCTTCGCTGCGGCCGGTATCGGTATGGACGAACGACGGGTCGCCCTCCCGTCCGGCCTACAACTGTCGGATGCCACGAACAGGTTCGTGCGCCGGCATTCGGCCTCCGGCGTCCTGTGGGGAGCGTCGCCACAGATGGTCGCTCTCGCCGGGGCGGGTGCCATGCTCGCCTTGGCCGGAGGCCTTGCCCTGGTCCTTTGGCATGCAGGCGGCACCACCCTGCCGGCATGGTGCCGCGAGGCGTCTGCGGTGATGGCGGAGCTGCGTCGGCTCGACGACGATACGGCCGGGATGGACGCGGCGGGGCGCGAGGAGGCACTGGAACGGCTCGCCGCCCTGCGCCAGCGCGTGCTAGCGATACCGCCAGGCCCGGATACCGGCCCTATGCTGTTCGCCCTGATGCTCGCCATACGCGAGACGCGCCATGGGCTCCAGCCCGGTACGCGGCGGCATCAGGCGGGCTGGAGGGCTTGGCTTCGGCGCACCGACTAGGAATGGATCCGGCACACCCGACCCCGGCGTCCCGTACACTGCTCCAGGTCCTGGCCTCCTACGGCGTCGACAGGTTCATGCTGCTCTTGCTGGGCACCATCGCCACAGCAGTCATCCTGCCCGATCTCGGCCGGACGGACGGCCTTCTTCATCTGGACCTTTTCGCAACATACGGTATCGGTTTCGTGTTCTTCCTTCGCGGCCTGACGCTAGCGCCAGGAGGGCTGCTTTCTGGTCTAGCCAACTGGCGTTTACATCTAGCCGTCCAGGGAACCTTGTTCCTGGCATTCCCGATGATCATTGGGATCGTGATCCACATCACAGGCGGCATCATTGGCAGCGCTGTATGCACGGGCCTTTTCTTCCTGGCGGCCCTGCCGGGCGCGCCAAACACGCCAGCGATAATGACGGCGCTAGCCAATGGAAACACCGCCGGTGCGATCGTCAGCGGGACGCTCTCAATGTTCTTGGGCGTGCTCGTGACGCCGTTGTGGATGGACTGGTACCTGGCCGGCAGCGGCTTGGCGCTGAACCTCGAAGACGTCTTCTTCCGCATGGCAATGATGATCATCCTGCCGCTCCTGCTCGGCCAGGCAATGCGCACGCTGCTGCGCTCCGAGGTGAAGCAAGCGCTGTCGGGTCTGCGGTGGCTCGATCAGCTGACGTTGGTCGCGTTGGTGATGAACTCCTTCGCGGACTCGGTGCACGACGAGGTCTGGCGCGACACCGGTGTCTTGGCGCTTCTCGCACTGGTGGTCCTGTGCATGACGCTGGTGGTGGTAGTGGCCGCAGTCGCCGTCCTCGCGGCGAGCTATCTTGGCCTCGGGCGCGCGGACACCGTGGCCGCGGTCTTCTGTGGCACCAAGAAGAGCCTCGGCGACGGGTTGCGGATGGCCGACATCATGTTCGCGGGATCCCCGGTCATCGGTGTTGTGATCCTGCCCGTGATGATCTTCCATTTCATGCAGCTTCTGCTGTCGGCGCTCTTCGCGCGGTTCCTATCGCGCAACGAAGACTCCATCCGTGCCTCTCTAGCGGTATTGCTCATCGCCTTGGGTCGGACCCGTGCGGCCCGCGTGACGGCGTCGTTGGCGCTGGTACTGGCTGGGGCGGCACTGGCGCTGCTGCTGGGCGTGCCGGCGGCCATGGTGCTGGGGCCGGCCCTAGGTGGCGTCGCCGTCCGATATGCCGGACTGCCCGCATGTCTGCCTCGCTGGGCCAGCGCCGCCGCGGAGATGGGCTTCGGCCTGTTGCTGGGAGTACTGGC
>JAIXTK010000196.1 GCA_027483995.1 Acetobacteraceae bacterium | reverse complement strand
CTATGGGCTGTTCTGGTACGAGGAGGCCGGCGATCCGCTGGATTACCAGCTGCAGGCGGCGCTGGCGGAGTTCTATCCCGGGCCGATGGCGACGGGGGAGAACCTGTTCAGCCACCAGGATGCGCGCAACCTGCTGCGCCATGGCGGGATGCGGGCGGACCGGGATTTCCTGCAGTTCGATTGCGCGCTGAGCTACGGGTTGTGCGAGTTCCAGCGGACGCTTTCGGTGATCCGCGATGCCGGGTGGAGCTGGCGGCGGGTGGTGCCGCATGGCGGGCACCAGATGAGCCTGATGATCGCGGCGGGGCTGGGGCTGGGGGGGAATGAGAGCTACCCGGATCTGTTCCAGCCCTATGGCGGGTTCCCGGATGGGGTGCGGGTGGAGGACGGATTCGTGACCCTGCCGGAATTGCCGGGGATTGGGTTTGAGGGGAAGTCCGACCTGTATGCGCAGATGAGGGCTTTGGCAGAATAAGAAAGAATCTTCTTTTTGTGAACAAAAAGAAGCAAAAAAACTTCATCCCTTTGCGCTGGGGATAGTCTCGGCGCAAAGATGGAAACGTTTTTTGGTTCTTTTTTTCAAAAAAGAACATGCTTGCTTTCTTGGAGGATCACGATGGCCAGGCGGTACCGGGTGGGCGTGGTGGGGTTTGCCCATATGCACGTGAACGAGCTGGTGGAGCGCCTGGCGGCGACGGGGCGGTGCGACTTCGTGGCCGTGGCGGATACGGTGCCGGCGACGCCTTCCCTGACCACGGTGGAGGGGAGCCGGCGGGCCAATCTGGAGCGGGCGTTGGGGGCGCCGGGCCGGCCGCGGCGGTTCGAGGCGTGGCGGGGGCTGCTGGAGGAGAAGCTGGACTTGGTGATCTTCTGCCCGGAGATCAGCCGGCATGCGGAGGTGGCGGAGGCGTTTGCGGGGCGGGGGGTGCATCTGCTGACGGAGAAGCCGCTGGCCGGGAGTGTTGCGGATGCGGACCGGATGATTTCGGCGGCGCAGAAGGCCGGCGTGGCGCTGGTGACGAACTGGCCGATTACGTGGCGGCCGGCGGTGCGGGCGGTGAAATCCATTGTGGAGAGCGGGGAGATCGGCGAGGTGGTACAGTTCCGGTGGCGGAACATGGCCTCCTTGGGGCCGATGGCGCATGGGAGCTTGCATCCGGGCTCGACCACGATCGGGTTGGTGAGCGAGGCGGAGAAGGCTTCGGAGTGGTGGCACCAGTCGGCGGCCGGGGGCGGGGCGTTGCTGGATTACTGCTGCTACGGGGCGTGCCTGGCGGCGTGGATCGTGGGGATGCCGACCGAAATTCGCGCGATGGCGGTGAATTTGATGAGCCCTGGGGATGCCGAGGATAATGCCACGCTGCTGCTGAAGTTTGCACGGGCGGTGGGAACGATTGAGGCGAGCTGGACGAGTTTCCACAACGGGGTGCCGAACGGGCCGATTGTGATGGGGACGCACGGGACGCTGGTGGTGGATGGCGCCCGGGTGCTGGTGTTCAAGGAGCGTGGGAGTGCTACGCCGTCGCGGGTGGAGGAGGGGGTGCCGTTGCCCGAGGGTCGGGGGACGATCGGGGAGGAGATGCTGCACCATATCGAGACCGGCGAGGCGCTGCATCCGACGCTGGATGTGGCGTTGAACCGGGAGGCGGTGGCCATTCTGGATGCGGGGCGGCGGGCGGCGGATACGGGCGCGGCGGTGGTGCTGTGACGGTTCGGATTGCGGCGGTTGGATACGGGGATATCGCGCAGCGGCGGCATTTTCCGCAGCTGGCGGAGTTGGCCGGGCGGGCGGAGTTGGTGGCGATTGCGGGGCGGGATAGGGACCGGATGGCGGCGTGTGCGGCGCGGTTTGGGGTTCCGCGGTGGTCGACGGATGTGGCCTCTGTCGTGTCTGATCCCGGCGTGGATGCGGTGCTGGTTTTGACCGCGCCTGATACGCACTTGCAGTTTGCCGAGATGGCGGTTGCGGCGGGGAAGCATGTGCTGGTGGAGAAGCCGCTGGTGCCGACCTTGGAGGAGGCGGCGCGGCTGTCGGCGGCGGTGCGGGCGCGGCCGGTGACGTTCATGGCGTTGCCGTTTATCGAGACGCCGGATCATGTGCTGGCGGCCGGGTTGATCGCGAAGGGGGCCATAGGCGAGGTGGCGGCGGTGGAGTGCCATCGCGGGCACAAGGGGCCGACGCATGCCGGGTGGTTCTATGACAAGGCGCAGGCCGGGGGCGGGGTGTTGGCGGATCTGGGGATCTATCACCTGACCTCGATCGCGACGCTGTTCGGGGGGGCTTCGCGGTTTACCGTTTCGCTCTCGACGCGGTTCTCTGAGCGGGTGCTGGATGACGGGAGTGTGGTGCGGCCGGATGTGGAGGATAGCGCGCTGGTGAGCCTGGTGCTGGAAAGTGGTGTTGCCGCCTCCATGCATGCGCACTGGAACGGGAGCCAGCCGCATACGGCGACGCGGGCGCGGGTGCTGGTGATCGGGCGCGAGGGCTCGCTGTATTTCGGGGCGCCGGATGGGATGGTGCATCTGTGGCGGCCGGATGGGGCCGGGTTCGGGGGCGAGGCGGGGGTGTTTGATTCGCTGCCGGTGCAGAGCTTCAAGACCGCGGGCGGGCCGGCGCAGATCATGCGGGCGTTCGTGGAGCGGATCGAGGCGGGGGATACCTCCACGCGGAGCCTGGATGTTCAGGCGCATGTGCTGGAGATTATTGCGCGGAGCTATGAGGGCGGGGCGCAGCCCATAGTGCCACAGACAAGAGTCTTCTTTTTGTGAACAAAAAGAAGCAAAAAAACTTCATTCACTGGCACGCGTGCCGGGAGGCTGGCACGCGCGCAAGCGGATAAAAGTTTTTTGGTTCTTTTTTTCAAAAAAGAACTTCTTTCTTTATTCCGGCCACGCGAACTTCGCCGGGTCCATGAAGCGCTTCAGCACGTTGGTGGTGAGGGTTCGCAGGGTGCCGGGGATGGGCATGCTGCCGGCCCAGGTCATGGAGCCGACGCTGAACACTGCGCCGCCGGCGGAGGTTTCGAAGAAGCAGGCATCGGCGCAGGCCCAGTCTTCCTGCGGGAGGGGGTGTTTCTGGGTGAGCATGTCTTCGTTCACCCAGCCATAGTCTGGGTGGATGACGATGCCCTTGGCGACGATGAGTGTGTGTTCGGGCGAGCCGTATTTGAAGTTCACGCTGTCCAGCTCGTGGCCGGCGGCGCCGCCGCCCTGGTGGCCGCTGTCGCCGAGGACGGTGCCGGGGGTGGCATCGAGGCCCGGGGTCATGAAGGCGACGCGGGGGTCTTGGATGCCGTCGGTGAATTTGTAGGGGAAGCCGCGGTGGAGGCCCTGGCAGGAGAAGCCGTTGCCGACCAGCTTGTGGGCGGCGCGGCCGATGCGGCGCCAGAGGCCGGCATAGGCGCCGCCGAACTGGTTGTAGTTCTCGCCAGGTTCGGTGGCCCAGGTGCGGATGCCGGATTCGGCGCGGCGGACTTCCAGCGCGCCGGGGGCGTGCTCGGAGGGTTCGGCGCGCCAGTAGAAGCCGTTGCCGCCGAGATACATGAGGCGGCCGCCGCCCGAGAGGTAGTCTTCCAGGGACTGCATCATGCGGTCTGAATGATATTCCGGGTGCTGGGCGGCGATGACGACGCGGTAGGGGGCCAGCGCGTCTGCGCCTTCCTCGTGCAGGTCGTGGTCGGTGATGACGTCGTGCGCGATGCCTTCGTGGTGGAGCCAGTGGATGAAGTAGCTGTCCACCACGATGCGCTGGCCGCCTGAGCCGTGCGGGTGGGCGGGGTCCATGTGGAGCATCTGGCGCGGGCGGGTATCCAGCTGCGGGCGGAACATGGAGACCAGGCTGACGCCGGAGCCGTCACTGTGGTGGTTGTAGGTGGAGAGGCCGAACTGGGGATTCATGTCTGGCGTTTCGAGCAGGGCGCCGCGGGCCTGGGCGCGTTCGCGGATTTCGGCGCCGCGGTTGTCGCGCGCGAAGTTGCCGTAGACCTGGTAGGTGTAGGTGGGGGCGAGGAAGGCGACGTCGCTGCTGGGTTTCGCGGGACGGACGAAGAAGGGGATGTAGTCCTCGCCTTGATCGTTCTTGATGTGGGCGGCGTAGAAACCGCTGGGCCAGGTGGTGGGGATGGTGAGGGCGAAGGTTTCGGACCAGCCGAGGTCGCCCTGGTCGTCGTCGTGGAAGTGGATGGCGGCGTATTGGCTGGGGTCGGCTTTCCAGTCGTGGATGGTGCCGGTCCAGGTGCTGCCGGTCATGGCGCGGGTGGGGAGGGCTGCGAGGGTGGCGTGGGCCTGCTGGGGGCCGGTGTCGAAGGCGGTTTGGGTGGGGATGCCTTTCGAGAAATCCCAGGCGGCGACGGTGGAGGTGCCGGCGAGGATGGCGGGGGCTTCGATCTTGCCGTTGTAGTGGGCGCTGGCCAACGGGTTGGCGCCG
>JAIXTK010000141.1 GCA_027483995.1 Acetobacteraceae bacterium | reverse complement strand
GTCCACCCCATGCTCGGCGGCATCACGCACGATCTGGGCCGGCGCGTAAAAGCCCATCGGCTGCGCGTTCAACAGCGCGGCGGCAAACACTGCCGGGTAACGGCACTTGAGGTAGGCCGAAATCCACACCAGCCGGGCAAAGGCAATCGCGTGGCTTTCCGGGAAACCATAGCTGCCGAACCCCTTGATCTGGTTGAAACAACGCCGGGCAAATTCTTCCTCATAGCCCCGCGCCACCATGCCATCGACCAGCTTGCTCTCGAAATATTCCATCCCGCCATTGCTGCGGAACGTCGCCATGGACCGGCGCAGGCGGTTGGCTTCGGCCGGCGTGAAATTGGCCGCGGTGATGGCCAATTTCATCGCCTGTTCCTGGAACAGCGGCACCCCCAATGTCTTGCCCAGCACGTTTTTCAGTTCATCCGGATCATGCGGCGGCTTGGGGCTGGGGAAGCTCACCGCCTCGCGCCCCTGGCGGCGCCGCAGATAGGGGTGCACCATGTCGCCCTGGATCGGGCCGGGCCGCACGATGGCGACCTGGATGACCAGATCATAGAACTCGGCCGGCTTCAGGCGCGGCAGCATGTTCATCTGCGCCCGGCTTTCCACCTGGAACACGCCCACGGAATCGCCGCGGCACAGCATGCGATATGTCGCCGCATCCTCGCGCGGCACGTCGGCCAGATCCGTGATCGGAAACCCCCGCGCGCGCAGCAGGGCGAACGCCTTGCGGATGCAGGTGAGCATCCCCAGCGCCAGCACATCCACCTTCATGATGCCCAGCGTGTCGATATCGTCCTTGTCCCATTCGATGAAATACCGGTCGTCCATCGCCGCCGGCCCGATCGGCACCGTCTCGATCAACGGCCCGCGCGTCAGCACGAACCCGCCGACATGCTGGGAGAGATGGCGCGGAAACCCGATCAGCTCGCGCGCCAGTTGCAGCGTGCGCTGAAGGGCCATGCTCTCCCCATCCAGCCCCACCTCCGCCAGCCTTTCGGGCGACCACAACTCCCCCGCGCCCGAGCGGCTGCCCCAGCTCTGGCTCGACAAGATCCCAGTCGTATCCTCCGACAACCCCATCACCCGGCCGACCTCGCGGATCGCCATCTTCGGCCGGTAATGGATCACGGTGGCCGCAATCGCCGCGCGGTCATGCCCGTAGCGCGCATAGAGATACTGGATCACCTCCTCGCGCCGCTCATGCTCGAAATCCACGTCGATATCCGGCGGCTCCCGTCGCTCCGCCGAGACAAACCGTTCGAACAGCAGATCGATTTCCGTGGGATCCACCGCCGTGATCCCCAACGCGAAGCACACCGCCGAATTGGCCGCCGAGCCACGCCCCTGGCACAAAATCCCCCGCGCCCGCGCGAACACCACGATGTCGTGCACCGTGAGAAAATACCGCGCGTAGCTCAGCCGCGCGATCATCGCGAGTTCCTTGGCGATCGTCGCGCGCACCTGGTCCGGCACGCCGCGGGGATAGCGCTGCGCCGCCCCCTCCCATGTCAGCACCGCCAGATGCTCATCCGCCGTGCGCCCCGGCGGCACCGGCTCATCGGGATACTCATAGGCGAGCTGGTCCAGCGAGAATGCCACCTGCGAGACAATCTCCAGGCTCGCCGCCACCGCCTCGGGATAGGCCCGGAACAGCCGCGCCGTCTCCTGCGCCGGCTTCAAATGCCGCTCCGCATGCGGCGCCAGCGCCAGCCCCGCCTTCTCGATCGTGGTGCCCAGCCGGATGCACGTCATCACATCGGCCAGCATCTTGCGCGCCGGGTGATGGAACAGCACGTCGTTGGTCGCCACCAGGGGCATGCGCACCAGCCGCCCCATCTCCGCCAGTGCGGCCAGCCGGCGCCCATCCTCTGCCGAATGATCCCGCCGTGCGGCCAGCCAGATGCGCCGCCCGAACACCTCCCGCAGTCCCTGCAGCGCTTCGGCCTCGCCCCCCATGGCGATCCCCACCAGCCCCTCGGCATGGGCGGCGAGGTCCGCCCGCGTCAGCACGCAATCCCCCTTCTTTGCCCGCCGCTTGCCCAAGGTGAGCAACGTCGTCAGCCGCCCCCAGGCGGCGCGATCCGTGGGATACACCACCACCTCCGGCGTGCCGTCCACGAACCCCAGCCGCGCCCCCACCAGCAACGGCAACCCTTGTTTCCGTGCCGCCTCATGCGCCCGCACCACGCCCGCCACCGTGTTCCGGTCCGCCACCCCCAGCGCCGCCAGCCCCATGGCATGCGCCTGCCCCACCAGCTCCTCGGCATGGCTCGCGCCCTCCAGGAAGGAGAACGAGGTGGCGCACACAAGCTCAGCGAAGGAAGTCAAGAGTCTTCTTTTTCTGAAGAAAAAGAAGCAAAAAGACTTTTATAATTTGGCTCGCGCCAGATTATGAAAGTTTTTTGGTTCTTTTTTTCAAAAAAGAACCTGCTTCCTTCGAGCCCGTTTGAGAACTCGCTCTGGCGAGTCAGAGGCGGCCTCTTGGCCGCCGGCCGGCGGTGGTTTTCGAGCACCGGAGCGGAGCGGCCTGGAGGCCGTGAGCACCGGAGCGCAGAAAACCGCCGTCGGATGACCGCCAGAGTAGAGTTATCAAATGGGCTCACCCAAACACCCCATGCACGAACCACCTTGGCGCCCCCACCAGCCCGATCCGAAACACCCAGAACCGCCCGCCCTGCTGGTCTTCCACCCGGTAGTAGTCGCGGATGAAGTCGTGCAGCGG
>JAIXTK010000345.1 GCA_027483995.1 Acetobacteraceae bacterium | reverse complement strand
GTGGGGTTTGCCCCATATAAGGAAGCGGTTCTTTTTTGAAAAAAAGAACCAAAAAACTTTTATGATCTTGCACGAGCCTCTCCGTGGAGAAGCGCGCGCAACGTCATAAAGTCTTTTTGCTTCTTTTTCTTCAGAAAAAGAAGGCCTTCACTTCCTTCAAGACCTTCGCCACCCGCATCAGCCTGGCCCGCCCATCCACCGGCGCCTCCAGCCCCCGCAGCAGATCCAGCACCGGCGCATTGAGCCACGGCACAGCGGCGCTGCCGGTATCGCGATGGATGCGCACCGCCCCGGCGTGCGGCACGGCGCGCACCGCCTGCTTCGCCCCCATGGCCTCGATCTCCACCTCGCCCAGCCCCGGCGCCGGCAGGCTTGGCGGCAGGCAGCGCGCCAGTTCGATCGTCACCACCACGTCGCCGGCACTGCGCAACAGGATCACCGCGCTGTCCCGCTCGGCCCCGAACAGCGCGCCGGCATTCACCCGCACCTGCACGATCTCGTCCGGAATCGCTGCCAGCACCGCCTCCAGCGCCTCCGGCCCCAGCGCCTCGATCACATCGCCAGGCGTCCCGCGCGGCTGGCGGATCGCCACATAGAGCGAGCGCAACGGCCCGAAGGCGGGGTCCGCCATCGCCGCCAGCGCCCGCCGCGTCGCCTCGCCATGCACGATCTCCCCACCGCACAGCAGAATGCCCGGCGGCAACGCCGCCACCACGGCGGCATCGCGCGCCAGCTCCGGCCCGCACACCGCGATCTTCCCGGCCGACAGCGCTGCGGACGCCACCTGGGCCGCCTCCGCCCCGAATGCGAGCACCGCCCGCACCGACGGGTCCGCCACGGCGGCCTGCCACGGCGCCCCATCCGGCAGATCGGCCACCAGCGAAACCCGCCCCAGCGGCCCCTGGTGCCCGCGCAGCGCCTGGGCATGCGGGCCATCGCCCACCAGCACCACCGGGATCTGTGCCGCGTTCATGCCACGCCTCCCAGCCGCACCGGCACGCCCTCATGGGCGGAGCGCACCGCCGCCAGCGCGATCTCCAGCGCCGCCCGCGCCTCAGTCGGCGGCATCACCACCGGCCGGCCCGCGCGGATGGCGGCCACCAGCTCCGCCAGTTCGCGCGCATAGGCCGGCAGGTTGTGCAGCAGCATCTCGTAATGCCCGGGGAAATCCGCCCCGGTGTCGCCGAACCGGGTCAGCCCCGTCAGCTCATGGTCCCGCGCCCGGATCGCGCCCTCGGTCCCGTACAGCTCCAGCTGATGGAACGCCGGATACCCCGGCGGCGCGCAGTTCAGCACCTCGGCCGAGCCGATCGCGCCCCCCTGGAATTTCACCGTCAGGCTGATGAAGTCGATCACCCCCACATTGCCCTCGATCGTGGTGTTGATCTCCGCCTGCACGCTTTCGGCCTCCTGGCCGCTGAACCAGCGCAGCAGATCGGCCTCATGGATCGCGTTCATCATCGGCGCCCCGCCGCTCACCTGCGGGTTCCCCGTCCAATGCGCCGGCGTCCACCACACCTGCGGAATGGCGCGGGAGCGTCGCTCATTCTCCCGCAGCAGCCGCACCGCCCCGATCTCGCCCCGGTCGATCGCGGCACGGATCTCCATGTAGCGCCGGGTGAAGCGCCGCGAATGCCCGATCAGCAGGTTCACCCCCGCCGCCCGGCAGGCCGCGATCATCCGGTCCGCTTCCGCCAGGCTCGGCGCGATCGGCTTTTCGCACAGCACATGCTTGCCCGCCTCGGCCGCGGCCACCACCTGCTCGGCATGCAGATACTCCGGCGTGGCCACCACCACGGCCTGGATATCCGGCCGGTCCAGCATCTGCCGCCAATCCGTGGAATGCGCCGCCCCCCAGGGCGCCGCCGCCGCCCGCGCCGAGGCCGCGTCGATATCCGCACAGGCGCGCAACACCACCTGGTCGGCCAACGTCGCCATCGCCGGCAGGTGCGCCGAGCGCGCAATCCCGCCGCAGCCGATCAATCCAAGCCCCAGCTTCCCCATCACCAGCCCCTACGCCCCGGCGCCGGAAACGGCTGCTCCAGCCCATCCACCGGCACGTTGCGCCCATTGATCCAGTGCGACCGCGGCGAGGCCAGGAACACGATGACATCCGCCACCTCCTCCCCCGTCCCCAGCCGCCCCATCGGGAACCCATACTTCACGTAGTCGGCGTAGCCCTCGGGCTCGCTCTGCCGGTAGCGGTCCCACCCATTGCCCTCGATCAGGATCGAGCCCGGCGAGACCGTGTTCACGCGGATGCCGTAATTGTTCAGGTCCAACGCCCACACCTCGGTATCGAAGATCAGCGCCGCCTTGGCCGCGCCATACTGCCCGGAACTCGAAAGCTGCGGCGTCCAGCCGGAGATGGAGGCGATGTTCACCACCGCCGCCCCCGCCCGCCCGGCCATGTGTGGCGTGGCAAGCCGCATCATCCGCACGGTCTGGATCACGTTGATCTCCAGCGCCCGGCGCCAATCCTCGTCGGTGCTGTCCTCGATCCGCCGTCCGCCCCCGCCGCCGCCCACGTTGTTGATCAGGATGTCGATGCCGCCATGCACCCGCACCGCCTCGGCCACCAGCGCCGCGGCCTGCGCCGCATCGGTCACATCCGCCACCACTGTCGTCACGGAAGCCGCATGCCCCAGCTTCGCCTTCGCCGCCGCCAGATCCTCCGCACTGCGGGCGGAGATCACCAAATGGCACCCCTCCGCCGCGAAGCACGAAGCCGTCGCCAGCCCGATGCCCCGGCTGCCCCCCGTGATCAGCGCCACGCGCCCACCCAGCTTCAGGTCCATGGAAAACTCCCTCGCATGCGCCGCAATGGTTCCAGATCGCCGCCCGCGCCGCTAGCGTGCTGCGGGAACCACGGAGACCCCGCCATGCCGGCCGGCGCCCACCCCGCCGCCTTCAGCCGCGCGAGCCTCGCCCTCATCGTGCCGCTCAGCGCGCTCGCGGCCCTGCTGGGCGTGCAGATGGTCACCGTGCTCGGCACCGCCGCCAGCCCCGCCGTGCCCGCGGCCCTGGCTGCCATGGCGCTCGGCGCCCTGCCCTGGACGCTGCTGCTGCCGTTCCGCTCCATCCATCGCCAGAACCTTGCCCAGGGCGCGGCCGCGGTGGCCACCATTGCCGCCGGCAACGCCCTGCTGCTGCCCATCGGCCTGCCCGTCGCCCTCGGTCGGCCGGATCTCGTCACGCCGCTTTTCCTGGGCGTCGCCCTCGCCCTGCTGGTCGACATCCTGCTCGCCGCCCGCCTCTTCGCCACCCCAGCCTTCCCCGCCGAAGCCGCCTGGCCGCACGGCCGCGCCGCCGCCGAAACCATCCTCGCCGGCCGGGATGGCGAACACCGCGCCGTCTCCCTGCTGCTCGGCCTCGCTGCCGGCGCCTTTGGCGCGATGTATCGCGTGCCGATGCTCGCCTTCGGCCTGGCCTTCCTCGCCCCGCCCTGGCCCCTTCTCGCCTTCGCCCTCGGCCTGCTGCTGCGCGGCCACGCCAGCGACCTCCCCGCCGGCTGGCTGCCAGACCTGATGCGCGCCCAGATCCCCCAAGGCCTGCTGCTCGGCGCCGCCCTGGCCGCCGTGGCGCAACTCGTCGTCGTCGCCATTCGCCGCCGCGCCGAACTCCGCCCCGCCCTCGCCCTGGCCTTCACCGCCCACCTCGCCATCGCCGTGCTGCTGGCCCTCGCCGGCGGCCTCGCCAGCCGTCTCGGCCCCGGAATGCTCCTGCTCTTCGTCGCCTACGCAGCACTCGCCGCCTTCGTCCATCTGTTGGTCTGCGGCCTCGCCGCCATGCACACCGGCTGGCTTCCGGCGCTGGCCCTGGCGATGATCGCGCTCACCCTCGGCCTGCTGATCGGCTTCCCGCCCGCCGCCCTCTGCCTCGTCACCGGCTTCACCGCCGCCACCGGCCCCGCCTTCGCCGCCTTCGGCCACGCGCTCGCCACCGGCCACATCCTGCGCGAAGGCACCACCGAGGCCTTCCAGCAAGACGGCCAGCGCCAGCAACGCCGCAGCGCCCTGCTCGCCGCCGCCATCGCCGTGCTGGTCGTCTGGCTATCCCACGCCGCGCTCTTCGCCGAGGGCCGCGTCCCGCCGATGGACCACGTCTACGCCATCGCCATCCGCGCCGGCACCGCGCCCGATGTCCTCACCCGCATGCTCCCCTGGGCCATCGCCGGCGCGGCACTCCAGCTCGCCGGCGGCCCCACCCGCCAGCTCGGCCTGCTTTTCGCCACCGGCCTCATGCTGCTCAACCCCGCCGCCGGCTGGGCCGTGCTCGCTGGCCTCGCCTGCCGGGACTTCGCCCGCCGCCGCCTGCCCGCCGCCACCCCGCAAGACCTGCGCAGCTTCGCCGGCGGCGCCATCGCCGGGGACGCACTCTACGGCCTCTACGACTCCACCTGGCGACTCATCGCCGGCCGCCGCTAGTCCAGGCTGGGCCGATCCCCGGCCACCCCCAACGCCCCCTCCAGCGCCCGCCCGAGCGACAGCGCCGCCGCCTCGTCGAACAGCGGCGCCAGGATGGAGATGGCATGCGGCACCCGATGCACGGGCCCCTCCGCCTCCACCACCGGCGCGTTGAGATAGGCCGGCATCCGCCGTGTCCGCGTCTGGGCGAACCCCACCCGCAGCGCCAGCGCCGGATGCCCGGTCATGTTGCCGATAATCGTCAACGGCCCCGCCGCCAACGGCGACAGCAGCGTATCCACCTCGCCGAACACCGCATCCATCGCCTGCATCACACGCCGCCGCAGCCGGTCCAGCTGGATATGATCCACCGCCGAGAGGAATCGCGCCTTGCGGAACGTATTCGGCCACGCCCCGCTATCCTGCCGCGCCAGATCGTCATCGGCATCCGTCAGAGTCAGATCCTCGAACGCCGCCGCCGCCTCCGCGAACAGGATGTTCTGCAACGCGTCATACGGCAGGTCCGGCAACGACACCGGCACCGGAATCGCGCCGAGCCCTCGCACCGCCTCGATCACCGCCGCATCCAACGGATCACCGAAATCGCCGGCCACATACCCCACCCGCATCCCGGCCACACCGCGCGACGCATCCCATCCGAACGGCGCCGCGATGCTCGCCTCATCCGCCGCATCGCCCCGGTTGATCGCCGCCAGCACCAGCGCGGTGTCATCCACGCTCCGCGCCAACGGCCCCAGCCGATCCAGCGACCAGCACAACGCCATCGCCCCCGCGCGAGACACCCGCCCGAAGGTCGGCCGCAACCCCGCCACCCCGCACCGCGCGGCGGGGATCACGATCGACCCCAACGTCTCGCTGCCAATGGCAAACCCGCACAGCCCCGCCCCGGTCGCACTGGCCGACCCGGCGCTGGACCCGCGCGAGCCCTCCTCGGTATTCCAGGGATTGCGTGTCGTCCCGCCATACCAAATGTCGCCAAAGGCCATCGCCCCCAGCGAGGCCTTGCCCAGCAGCACCGCCCCGGCCTCGGCCAGCAGCCGCACCACCGCCCCATCCGTCTCCGGCACCCGGTCGCGATAGGGCTCCGCCCCCCACCCGGTCACCACGCCAGCCGTATCCACCAGATCCTTCACCGCATACGGAATGCCATGCAGCGGCCCCAGCCAGGTCCCGCGCGCCAGCAAACGATCCGCCTTCGCCGCCTGCGCCCGTGCCAACTCCGCCGTCACCGTCGCAAAGCAGAACAGCCGCGGGTTCAACCGCGCGATCCGCGCCAGATAAATCTCCGTCAGCCGCGCCGAGGTCAGCACCCCATCGCGGATCCACCCCGCCAATTGCCGCACCGGCGCGAACGCAATCGCCTCGTCGCTCCCCGGCAACGCCGCCCCACCGATCGCAACATTCATCCCGGCCTGCGCCGGCATCGAAAACCCCGGCAGCCTGGGATCGAAGATCGTCGCCGGCGGCAACGCATTCCCCAGCGCCACCGCCCGGCGCTTCACCGCCGCCGCCACCTGCGCGTCGATATTCCCCAGCATCTGCGCCCGCTCGGCATCGGTATACCGAACCCCGAACAACCGCTCCGCCGCCTGCAACGTCGCCGCGTCGATCCTGTCGCTCATGCCCTCAACTCCGCGCGTAGATCACCGGCTTTGGCGTGAACACCACCCCCTCGTCCAGCGGAAACACCGGCCGCGCGCAGATCGTGTGCCCCAGCGTCGGCAAATTCGCCGAAGTCGCCCCGGGAATGTCGATGTTGAAGTTCTTCTCCACCCACTGGTCGAACATGTGGAACTCCGTGTGCGGAGACTTCACCACGATGGCATCGAAATCCTGCGGATCGAGCCCGTTGGCATAGTACATCGCCCGGTCGAACAGGCTCACCGTCCGGCTCATCACCACCACCGTGGTGTTGTCGAACACCAGCACCGCCGTCGGCCCGGCCTCCAGCGGCGCCCGCATCGTCTCCAGCTTCGCCGCCCCGTCCGACAGCAGCTTCACCCGCGCCCGCACCCGCATCGGCGCAAACCGCGCGGGATCCAGGCTCCCGCCCAGATCCACCTCGATCTCCGCCCCCACGCCGGCCTTGTGCGCCGCCGCCGCCGCCGGCTCGTCCACGATCTGCGCCAGCACCCGCCCGCGATACCCCATCTCCCGCACGGCCCGGATGATCAGGTTCGAATCCCCCGAAGCGCCAGAGCTCGTCGCATCCGCCGCATCGGTGAACAGCACCGGCCCCTTCATCGTCGCCGCCTGCTGGATCGCCCGTTCCAGGGAGATGAACTTCCCCTGCATCCGGTGCCGCTCCGGCCAGAACATTTTTGCAAGTCGCACCGCCTCGGCTTCGGCGACCTCCGGCTTGCCGTCGGTCATGACAATGGCCTGGCTGCACAGCTCCGGCACATCGGTAAAGGGATTGCCGATCATCACCCCGGCCGCCAGCGCCGTCCCGTCGCGCTCGATGCGCTGCGCCTCGCGGATCATGTCGCCATAGCACCCGCTTTTCGTGATCAGCTCATCCCCGCGCACCAGCGCCGGAATCGTCACCCGCGCAATGGTCGGCTTCACCCCGCCCGCCATCAGCCTCAGCAGCAACCGCGCCGCCCGCGCCCCGGTGTCGGCGAAATCCACATGCGGATAGGTGTGATAAATCGCCAACCCATCCACCTGCCGCAGCATCCGGTCGGTCAGAATGCCGTGCAAGTCCAAGGACATCACGATCGGCACCGAAGCCCCCGCCAGCGCCCGAACCTCCTTCAGAACCCACCCCTCGGGGTCCAGCTCCCCATCCGCCCCCATCGCCCCATGCAAGGACACATAAATCCCATCAATGTCCTTCATCGAAGCCGCCACCGCCGCCCGCAACTCGCCCGACAGCTTTGCCCACCCTTCGGCACTCAGCAGCCCCGCACTGCCCGACCGCGCCGAATACACCGGCACCACCTCCACCCCCGCCGCCGCCTCGAACACCTCCAGCGCCCCACCCACGCCCGTGTTCAGCCCACGCTGCGCCAGCATCTCCGCCCCGCGCTGCACCCCGAAATACGAGTAGTCCGAAGGCACCGGATTGAACGACGAAATCTCCTGCATGCACTCGACAATCATGATGCGCGTCATGGCGTTTCCCCGGCTCGTTTCGCCAAGTCTGGCCCGCTGGAAATGCTCCGTCTAGGCTGCCCCCAACCGGAGGAACCCAAATGACCAAGGCCGCGCTGCCCCCCATCCGCATCACCCGCATCGAGGTCGCCCCCCTCTTCGGCGAATCCCCCAAGGGCGGCTGGTCGGCCGAGATCAAGCCCGAGGATTCCATCCACGCCCTCATCGCCGTGCACACCGATGCCGGCCTCGTCGGCCACGGCAGCGTCTTCACCGATGGCCGCCTGGTCCAGGCCGGCGTCCAGGTCCTGGAACCCCTCTGGCGCCGCGAAAACGCCCTGGAACCCGAGCGCGTCAGCGAAAAACTCCACCAGAACACCTTCTGGATGGGCCGCGGCGGCACCCTCACCCACACCATCAGCGGCATCGACATCGCGCTGTGGGACATCCTCGGCCAGGCCACCGGCATGCCCGTGGGCCGGCTCCTCGGCGGCACCTACGCCACCCGCGTCCTGCCCTACTGCTCCCTGCTCATGGAGGAACCCGCGCTGATGGGCGAGGTCGTCGCACAATACCGCGCCCAGGGCTTCCGCGCCTTCAAGATCGGCTGGGGCCCCTTCGGCCGCCGCAACTCATACGCCAACGACGAAGCCATCATCCGCGCCGCGCGCGACGCCGCCGGCCCCGAAAACCAACTCTTCGTCGACCCCGGCGCCTCAGACGCCAACTGGCCCAACGGCCTCAAATGGGCGCTGCGCACCGCCGACATGCTCGCCACCTACGACATCGGCTGGTTCGAGGAAGCGCTCCGCCCCGACGCGATCGATGATTTCTGCCACCTCCGCCGCCACAGCCCCGTCCCCATCGCCGGCGGCGAGGTCCTCACCCGCCGCCAGGCCTTCCTCCCCTGGCTCCAGCGCGGCGCCTTCGACATCATCCAGCCGGATGTCACCAAATGCGGCGGCATCAGCGAACAACGCCGCATCGCCTGGATGGCCGATGATTTCGGCGTGAAATACGTCGGCCACGGCTGGAACACCGCCCTCGGCCTGGCCGCCGACCTCCAACTCGCCGCCGCCCTGCCCAATGTCGACCTCGTCGAATACATCGGCGGCTCGCCCTATGTGGACGGCATCCTGGAAACCCCCTTCGTGCTCGACAGCGAAGGCTACCTCCCCATCCCCGAATCCCCCGGCCTCGGCGTGAACCTCTCCCGCGAAAAACTCGCCCGCTTCACCCCGGATCCCGGGGTGCTGTTCGCATGAAGATCACAGCCGTCGAAACCCACCATATCGCCGTCCCCGCCTCCATCGGCGCCCCCGATGTCGCCTTCACCGGCACCGGCTGGTCGAAAATGAACACCCTCTTCCTGCGCATCGTCACAGACCAGGGCCTCGAAGGCTGGGGCGAAGGCTTCGGCCACGCCACCTGCAACGCCACCCGCGCCGTCATCGACCACCAGCTCGCCCCCATGCTCCTGGGCCAGGATGCGCGCGACATCGCCGGCCTCCACCGCCGCATGGGCATGGCGCTGCACGTCTACGGCCGCAACGGCCCCGGCACCTTCGCCCTCTCGGCGATGGACATCGCCCTGTGGGACATCGCCGGCAAGCAGGCCAACCTTCCCCTCCACCGCCTACTCGGCGCCACCCCCACCGCCAGCCACGAGGCCTACGCCTCCCTCCTGCGCTACGGCGAAGGCCGCAGCATCGCCGCCGCCGTCACCCGCGCGGTGGACCAGGGCTACCGCCACCTCAAGCTGCACGAAATCACCTACGAGCCCGTCGCCGCCGCCCGCGCCGCCGCCGGCCCCGCGCCCGAGATCATGCTCGACACCAACTGCCCCTGGACGGTCGACGAAGCCCTGGCCATGGCCCGCAAACTCCGCCCGCTGAACCTCGCCTGGCTCGAAGAACCCGTCTGGCCCCCGGAAGACTTTTCCGGCCTCGCAAGAATCCGCCGCGAGTCCGGCATCCCCATCGCCGCCGGCGAGAACGCCCAGGGCCTGATGGATTTCCGCACCGCCTTCGAAGCCAACGCCCTCGACGTCGCCCAGCCCTCCGTCGCCAAGATCGGCGGCATCACCAGCATGATGGCCATCGCCGGCCTCGCCGAAGCCCGCGGCGTCCGCCTCATCCCCCATTGCGCCTATTTCGGCCCCGGCTTCCTCGCCTCACTCCACCTTCACGCCCGCCTGGCCCCCAACCTGCCCTTCGAACGCCTGTTCATGACCCTGGAAGCCAGCCCCTACCACAACGCCGTCAACGCCCAGGCCGGCCACGTCCCGGTCCCCCAGGGCCCCGGCCTGGGCCTCGACCCAGACCCCAGGATCCTCCGGCGCTACGCCGTCAGCTCCCCCACGATCCTCAGATAGGCAGCCCTACTCCGCCGCCACCACCCGCGCCTTGCGGATATCCTGCAGCAGGAACACCGCCCCCACCGCCACCATGCACGACACCCCGGCCAGGAAGAACGCCGGCAGGTAGGTCGAAAGCGCATCGCGCGACAGCCCGGTGCCCAGCGCCGCCACCGCGCCGCCCAGCTGATGCGCCGCGAACGCCCAGCCGAACACGATCGGCCCCTTCGCCGCCCCGAAATGCTGTGCCGCCAGCTTCACCGTCGGCGGCACCGTGGCAATGAAATCCAGCCCGAAGAACACCGCGAAGATCGTCAAGGAAACCATGTCGAACCCGCTGAACGGCAGCCACATCAGCGAAAGCCCGCGCAGCCCGTAATACCAGGCCAGCAGGATCCGGTTGTCGAACCTGTCAGACAACCAGCCGGAGATGATGGTGCCGACGAAGTTGAACATCCCCATCATCGCCAGCATCGAAGCCGCCGCCACCTGCGCCACGCCGAAATCGGCGCAGTAGGGGATGAAGTGCTGCTGCACCGTGCCGCTGGTCGAAAGCCCGCAGATGAAGAACGTGCCCGCGATCACCCAGAACGCCCGCGTCCCGGCCACCTCGCGCAGCAGGCCGAAGCTCATCGCCACCGCATTCCCGGCCGAGGCCGCCGGCGGCGGCTGGATCTTCGTGTCGCCATACGGCGCCATCCCGATCTCCGCCGGCCAGTCGCGCGCCAGCAGGATATAGGCCACCGCACACAGGGCGCAGCCGATGATCCCCGGCAGCACCGCCATCCGCCAGCCGAACTCGGTGGCGATCCAGGAATTGGTCGGCAGGAAGATCAGCTGCCCCGTCGCCGTCGCCGCCGCCAGCACGCCCATCACCAGCCCGCGCCGCTCACTGAACCAACGATTCGCCACGGTGGCCGACAGCACCATCGCCGTCGTGCCCGCCGCCGTGCCCAGCACCAGCCCCAGCGTGATCCACAAATGCCACAGCTGCGTCATCTGCGTGGCACCCGCCAGCGCGATCACCGCCAGCGTCGCCGCCGCGGCCACCACCCGGCGCAGCCCGTAGCGCAGCATCAGCGCGCCGCCGAACGGCGCCATGCCGCCGAACAGCACCAGCATCAGCGCCATCGCGCCGGAAATCTCCCCGCGCGACCAGCCGAATTCCTGCGTCAGCGGCAGGATCAGCACCGCCGGCATCCCCACGGCACCTGCGGAAAACACCGCGGTCAGGAAGGTGAGCGCCACCATCACCCACCCGTAATGGATGCCTCTGCGGCCGAACCAGGGCGCCAGCGCTGCTGCGAACATCTCGGTCTCCTTTGGGTGGATCAGTCGGCGGCAGCCCGCGCGGCCCGCGCGGCGGCATCCAGCACCGCGCGAGACGCCTCGGGATCGGCGGCCAATGCGCGGGAGAGCACAAGCCCCCCGGTCATCGCCGCCAGAATGGCAAGCCCGCGCGCACGGCACGCCGCCGCGGGCAGGTCCGGGTGCAGCGCACCCACTTCCTCGGCCAGCACCGCGGCCAGCAATTCCGTGCCGCCGCGCAGCGCATCGGCCAGCGGCGGCGCCGCCCGGCTCACCTCCGGCCCCAGCGCGGCCAGCGCACACCCCGCCTCCGGCGCATCACGATGCCGCTCCGTCAGGTAGCCGCCGATGATCGCCGCCAGCGCATCGCCGCCGGCCGCCCGCGCCCGCGCCGCCCGCCGCCGCCAATGCCCCTCGCCCGTCTCCAGCGAAGCCTGCACCGCCTCGGCCGCCAGCGCCGTCTTGCTGGGAAAATGCCCGTAGAACGCCCCATGCGTCAGCCCGGCCGCCCGCGACACCTCCGCCAGGCTCACCCCCTCGATCCCGCGCGCACGAAACAACCGGCCCGCCTGCTCCAGCAGGGCCTGGCGATGCTCGGCGGCAAGGGCGCGGCTGACCTTCATGGGTTACATTATGGTCATCATGAAAATGCCTGGGCAAGCGCCACGGGGCCATTCCCAAGGCGGGCCAGCCATGCCACTGTCGCGCGCCTGCAAGGGGGAAAGGGAAGCAAGAATGTTCTTTTTTGAAAAAAAGAACCAAAAAACTTGTCTCCCTTGGCCGTGCCAGACTCGGCCCAGTCGGAAAAGTCTTTTTGCTTCTTTTTCTTCAGAAAAAGAAGAATCCTTCCTTGATTGACACCTTTGCACGCCGCCTCCCCTTCTTCTACGGCTGGATCATCGTCGCCGTCGCCTTCGTCACCATGGCGATCGGCGTCAACGCCCGCACCGCGTTTTCCCTGCTTTTCCCCGCCGTCATCACCGAATTCGGCTGGGACCGCGCCACCACCGCCGGCGCCTTCTCCTTCGGCTTCCTTGCCGCCGCCCTGCTCGGCCCCGTCATGGGCCGGCTGGTGGACCGCAAGGGCCCCGCCTGGCTCATGCAGCTCGGCGTGCTCGCCATTGCCGCCGGCCTGGCGCTGGCCAGCCTCGCCACCCAGCCCTGGCACCTCTACCTCTCCCAGGGCCTGCTCGTCGGGGCCGGCTCCAGCGCCGTCGGCTATTCCGGCCAGGCGCTCTATCTGCCCAACTGGTTCGTTCGCCGCCGCGGCCTGGCCATCTCCATCGCCTATGCCGGCGCCGGCATCGGCGCCATCGTGCTGCTGCCGCTCATCCAGTCCATCATCTCCGCCGCCGGCTGGCGCGCCGCCTGCCTCACCCTGGCCGCCATCGTCCTTATCGTCCTCGCCCCACTGAACCTCCTCATCCGCCGCCGCCCGCAGGATCTCGGCCTCACCCCCGATGGAGACACCGCCGCCGGCGCCATCGCCCGCCGCTCCGTCCACGTGATCGACACCGCCTGGGCCGCCACCACCTGGACCCTCGCCCGCGCCCTGCGCACCACCCGCTTCTGGTGGCTCGTCCTGGCCAACGCCACCGCCATGTACGCCTGGTATGCCGTCCAGGTGCACCAGACGAAATACCTCGTCAGCCTCGGCATCTCCCCCACCATGGCCGCCTGGGTGCTCGGCATCGCCAGCCTGGCCGGCATTCCCGGCGGCATCGCGCTGGGCCTCCTGTCAGACCGCATCGGGCGGGAGCCGGTCTGGTCCATCGGCTGCACAGGCTTCGTCCTCACCTACGCGCTGCTCATCGCCCTGGCCTACGCCCCGCACCAGGGCACGCTCGCCTGGGCACTGCTCTGGGCCATGGTCCTCGCCCAGGGCCTGCTCGGCTACGGCATCACCTCCGTCTTCAGCCCCGTCGTGGCAGAGGTGTTCGAAGGCCCGCATTTCGGCACCATCTTCGGCACGCTCATGATCGGCGCCCTCTCCGGCGGCGCCGCCGGCCCCTTCATCCACGGCCTGCTGCACGACCTCACCGGCAGCGACATCCCGGGCTTCGCGCTCGGCATCCTGGCCAGCCTCGTCTCCATCACCGCCATCTGGATCGCCGCCCCCCGCCACGTCCGCCGCGTCGGCCGCCCCGACTGACCCGGCCGATTCGGATGAACTTGCCGTAATCCGCCACTCCCGGCACGATACGCCTCCGGGGGCTCTCCCCGGCAAACGCTTCTGGGAGAATCCCCGCAATGATGGGGCTCGTGCGGCTCGCCCTTCGGCGGCCCTACACGTCTGCGATGGTCGCCTTCTTCGTCATGCTCGCGGGCGCGCTGTCGCTCACCCGCATGGTCGTGGACATCTTCCCCAAGATCGACATCCCCGTCGTTCTCGTCGCCTGGAACTACGGCGGCCTCTCGGCGGAGGAGATGGAACGCCGCGTCGTCCTGGTCGCGGAACGCTCCTACGCCCAGAACGTCGATGGCGTGGACCGCATCGAAAGCCAGTCCCTTTCCGGCACCGGCATCATCAAGATCTATTTCGCCCCCGGCGCCGATCTCGGCGGCGCCATGGCCCAGATCAACGCCGTCAACAACCAGGTCCTGCGCGTCATGCCCCCGGGCATGACAGCGCCCATCCTGGTCCCCTTCAACGCCTCCAATGTCGGCGTCGTGCAGATGACGTCGTCGTCCAAAACCCTCTCCGAACAGGAGATCGTGGACTACACCTTCAACTTCATCCGCCTGCGCCTGTTCACCATCCCCGGCATCGCGCTCACCGCCCCCTATGGCGGCAAGTCCCGCCAGATCATCGTGGACATCGACCCCTCGCGCCTCGCCGCCAAGGGCGTCTCCCCCAGCGACGTCGTCACCGCGCTGCAAACCTCCAACGTCATCGTCCCCGCCGGCGTCGCCCGCATCGGGGAGCGCGAATACACCGTCGGCATCAACTCCAGCCCGCCCAGCGTCGCCCAGTTCGCCAACCTGCCGCTGGCCGTGCGCAACGGCATCGTCGTCACCCTCGGCGATGTCGCCACGGTCGGCGACAGCTTCGCCCACCAGTCCAACATCGTGCACGTGAACGGCGAGCGCGCGAGCTACGTCACCATCATGCGCCAGCCCTCCGCCTCCACGCTGGCGGTGGTGGAAGCCACCCGCGCCATCATGCCGGTGCTGAAGGCCGCCGCCCCCGAAGGCCTGGATCTCAAGCTGGATTTCGACCAATCCGTCTTCGTCCGCTCCGCCATCGACAACGTGCTGCACGAGGCGGTGGTCAGCTCCATCCTCGTCTCCATCATGATCCTGGTCTTCCTGGGCTCGTGGCGGAACATGGTGATCGTCTCGGTCTCCATCCCGCTCTCGATCTTCGCCGGCATCGCCGGCCTCTACGCCGCCGGTCAAACGATCAACCTCATGACCCTCGGCGGCCTGGCCCTGGCCATCGGCCTGCTGGTCGACAACGCCACCGTCACCATCGAGAACATCCACCGCAACCAGTCGCTGGGAAAGCCGCTCACCGTCGCCATCCTCGATGGCTGCGCCGAGGTGGTCACGCCGCTCACCGTGGCCACGCTGGCCATCTGCATCGTGTTCTTCCCGGTCTTCCTGCTCGATGGCGCCGCCCGCTTCCTGTTCATCCCGCTCGGCATCACCGTCGTGCTCGCCATGCTGGCCAGCTACGTCCTCAGCTTCACCGTCGTCCCCACCATGACCCGGCTGATGCTCAAGGAGCACGACCACAACCACAAACCCAACCGCTTCGTCGCCGGCTTCGAACGCGGCTTCGCCTGGGTGGCCGACATCTACGGCATGGCGCTCGCCGCCTGCCTGCGCGCCCGCGCCTTCGTGCTGCTCTGCTTCGGCGGCCTGCTCGCCGCCTCCCTCATGCTCGCCACCGTCGTCGGCACCGATTTCTTCCCCACGGCCGATGTGGGCATCATCAAGCTGCACTATCGCGGCCCGGCCGGCACCCGCCTCGAAGTCACCGAAAAACGCGTGCTGGAAGTCCAGGCCAAGATCCGCGAGGTCATTGGCGAGTCCGAAATCCAAACCATCAACGACGTCGTCGGCGTGCCCTTCAGCTTCAACCTCGCCATGGTCCCGTCAGACAACATCACCAGCGCGGATGCCGATATCCTCATCCAGCTGAAAAAGGGCCATCGCCCCAGCGTCGAGCACATCCGCGCCCTGCGCGCCGCCCTGCCCGAGGCCTTCCCCGGCGCCCTGTTCTATTTCCAAACGGCCGATATCGTCAGCCAGGTGCTGAATTTCGGCCTCTCCGCGCCCATCGACATCCAGATCGCGGATGCCAATTTCACCCGCTCCTACGCGCTCGCCCAGCAACTCCTGCTCCGCCTGCAGAAAATCCCCGGCGTCGCCGATCCCCGCATCACCCAGGTGCTGGACAGCCCCGCCCTGCAGATCGAGGTCGATCGCCTGCGCGCCGCCCAGCTCGGCATCTCCCAGCGCGACGTGTCGAACAACCTGCTCATCTCGCTGTCGTCGTCGTCGCTGGTGGCGCCGTCGTACTTCCTCAACCCCGTCAACAACGTCAACTACTTCGTCGCCGTGCGGCAACCGATGGACGCGGTCTCCACCGTGGAAGACCTGATGCGCCTGCCCATCAGCCAGCCCAACGTCGCCGCCATCCCCACCACCTCGGCCCAGTTCGCCGGGCTGCAATACGCCGCCATGCCCAACGCCCCGGTCACCCGCATGTCCGATGTGGCTTCGGTCCGCCCACGCTCCACCCTGGCGGCCATCAACCACCACTCCGTCCAGCGCGTCATCAACGTCGCCGCCAATGTCGATGGCCGCGACCTCGGCGCCGTCTCCGCCGATATCCGCCGCGCGATCGCCGAAATCTCCAAGGACCTGCCGCTCACCACCAAGATCGAGCTGCGCGGCCAGCCGGAAGTGATGGACCGCTCCTTCAGCAACCTCGCCCAGGGCCTCGTGATCGCCATCATCATGGTCTATGCGCTGCTCGTGGTGCTGTTCCAGTCCTGGATCGACCCCTTCATCATCATGATGGCCGTCCCCGGCGCGCTCATCGGCATCATCTGGATGCTCGCCGTCACCGGCACCACCATCAACGTGGTGTCGCTCATGGGCACGATCATGACCGTCGGCATCTCGGTGTCGAACTCCATCCTCGTCGTCTCCTTCGCCAACGAGGTCCGCGCCCGCCACAACCTGACCCCGTTCGATGCGGTGATCGCCGCCGGCAAGACCCGCCTGCGCCCGATCCTGATGACCGCACTGGCCATGGTCCTCGGCATGATCCCGATGGCGCTCGGCACCGGCGAGGCCGGCGAACAGAACGCCCCTCTGGGCCGCGCCGTCATCGGCGGGCTCATCGCGGCCACCATCGCCACGCTGGTGATCGTGCCCGTCTTCTACACCCTGCTGCGGCGCAGCCCGCCGCGCCTGCACGAGCTGGATAGCCGGTTCGACGAGGAAGCCGCCGGCGCCAGCGCCCAAGCCCTCGGAATCGCGGCCAAGAGGTAGCGACCATGGATCACACCCCGTCCCCCTCGCCCCTCCGTACTACCCAGCCAGACACTGGCGATCCAGGCCACGGCGCCGCACCGCCCCCGCCGCCGGCACCCCGCAAGCGCGCCGGCCCCATGCTCTACCTCACCGGCCTCGTGCTGCTCGTCGCCGCCGGCTTCGGCACCTTCCGCTTCATGCAGCAAAGCGCCGCCAACGTCGCCAGCACCCGCACCGCGATGGAAACCGAAGCCGCCCGCGGCCCACGCGTCGTCGTCGCCACCGTGGCCCAAGGGCCCTCAATCCGCACCATCCAGCTCCTCGGCGATGCCCGCGCCTACAGCACCGCCACCTTGTTCGCCAAGGTCAGCGGCTATCTGAAAACCGTCTCGGTGGACAAAGGCGACCTGGTCACCGCCGGCCAGATCATCGCCGAAATCGAAAGCACCGAGCTGGAAAGCCAGTACCAGTCCGCCGTCGCCGACCTGGACAACAAGCAGCGCATCGCCGCCCGCGCGCGCGACCTGCTGCGCTCCGGCAGCACCGCCCAGCAAGCCGCCGACCAGGCCGAAACCAACCTGCGCATGGCCCAGGAATCCGTCCGCAACCTCAACGCCATCCGCTCCTACCAGGTGCTCCGCGCCCCGTTCGACGGCATGGTGGTCGCCCGCTTCGCCGACCCCGGCGCCCTGCTCCAGGCCGCCACCACCAACCAGGCCTCCTCCCTGCCCGTCATCCAGCTCGCCGACACCACAAAACTGCGCATCGGCGCCTTCGTGGAACAGCGCGACGTCAGCGCCATCAAGCCCGGCGACGAAGCCGACATCATCGATGCCTCCAACACCGAACGCCGCCGCACCGCCCGCATCAGCCGAACCGCCGGCTCGCTCGACCCGCGCACCCGAACCCTGTTCATCGAAATCGACCTGGACAACAAAGACAACTTCCTGGTCCCCGGCAGCTTCGTGCAGGTGGTCCTGAAAGTGCCCGTCACCAGCTACCCGCAAATCCCGGTCAACGCCGTCCTGCAACGCGGCCCCAACACCGTCGTCGCCGTCGTCGGCCCCGACGAAACCGTCCGCTTCCGCCCCATCCGCGTCGCCTCCACCGACGGCATCGTCTCCAACGTCGCCGACGGCCTCAAACCCGGCGAAAAAGTCGGCCTGAACGTGCCGAACGACGTCATCGAAGGCGCCAAGATCAGGGCAGCGGCAGCGCGCTGAACCACGGGGCAAGCCTAAAAAGCCCTCTCCCCTTGGGGGAGAGGGTTGGGTGAGGGGTAGTGGCAAAACGAGGCAGCAGAAGGCCAGGGCTCTGCCCTGGACCCGCTGGGGCCTTAGGCCCCAGACCCCTTGACCTTAGGTTAGATCAAATCCCAGAAAACTGAGTACGTACGGGATTAAAAACCTTGTCCGCCGGTGTTGCGTTTGGCAAACTCACCGGTGATGCCACATCCCGTAGCCGCACCGCACGAAGCCGACGCCCTTCGCCGCTTGGCGGAGGCGATGAATCGCGTCCATTTTCCGGCGCCCCTGCTTCAGCTCCTGCTCGCCCTGCTGGCGTTCCTCACGGG
>JAIXTK010000017.1 GCA_027483995.1 Acetobacteraceae bacterium | reverse complement strand
CGCACGGCTGTCGGCGACGATGCTTCGTTGCGCGGGGGCGGAAGCCGGGCCTAGTCTTGCCGCAACGCACAACAAGGGACTCCACCGCATGACCCAGCCCGCCCGCCTCGGCCGCCGACAGGCCGTGACCCTTGCCGCCGGCGCCGGCCTGGCCGCCATGGCCCGCGACGCCCAGGCCCAGGCCGTGACGCTGAGCGCCTGGACCGGCTACCCCGAGCTGGTGCCGTTCTACAACGCGGCCGGCGAGGCCTATGCCAAGCTAAACCCCGGCTTCAAGCTGACGGTGTTCAGCACCAGCCTGCGCGAGCACGAGCAGAAGCTGGCCGCCGCCATGCCCACCGGCACCGGGCCGGACCTGTTCGACGTGGGCCAGATCCTGTCGATCAACCTGATCGAGGCCGGGCTGATCCCGGCCAATCCGCCGGCGGTGGAAGCGCAGCTGAAGGCCAGCTACCGCCCGGCCTCGGTGGGGCAGTTCAGCATCGGCGCCAAGACCTATGGCCTGCCGCTGCTGTTCAGCACGCCGGTGCTGTTCTGGAACCGGGCGATGTTCAAGGAAGCCGGCCTGCCCGGCGCGCCGGAGACGTTCGGCGAGATGATGGACTACGCCAAGAAGCTGGTGCGCTTCGACAGCACGGGGAAGATGACGCGCTCCGGCATGTCGCTCCGCCTGTCCGGCCAGGGCAGCGGCATCACCGAGAAGTGGCGCTTCGTGCTGGAGCCCGCGGGCGGCAGCGTGATCAAGCGCCACCCGAGCGGCAAGTATTCGCAGAACTACGACAACGCGGCCGGGCGGGCGGCGCTGCAGTACTACATCGATGCGGTGCAGGTGCATAAGGTGGACGACCCGCGCGTGCAGCGCGATGCCGCCGCCTTCGTGGCGGGGAACACCGGCATGCTGTTCCGCGAGGCCTGGGTGATCGGCGAGATCCAGAAGCAGAATCCCTCGCTGGATTTCGACGTGGCGCAGATTCCGGCCTGGACCGCCGGGCAGCCGAAGAAGACGCTGCTGCAGCACAACGGGCTGTATGTGTCTGGCAAGAGCCGCAACCAGGCCGCCGCGTTCGCCTTCATGCAGTTCCTGACCAACCCCGAGAACTCGGCGATGCTCACCCAGACCTCCGGCTGGGTGGCGGCGCGCAAGGATGTGGACTGGACCGGGCTGGTGTCCCGCATTCCGCAGTACAAGGGCTTCGTCGCCCCGCCGGCGGACATGCAGTACTACCTGGAGCCGGTGCTGGGCCCGTGGAACGAGATCCAGACCCGCATCGCCGACCAGCTGCCGGCGGCCTTTGTCGATCCCACGCTGAACGGCAATCCCACCAAGGTGGGCGAGACGATCAAGCGTTGGGCGGCGCAGACCGATGCGCTGCTGAAGGAAGCGGGCCTGTTCGGCACGGCCTGATCCGTTGGCCACGACGATGACCGCTGCCCGCCGCTTCCTGACGAAGCGGCGGGTGCTGCTGTTCTGCTACATCGCGCTGGCGCCGGTGCTGGCGCTGTTCCTGTACGTGCGGGTGATCCCGATCGGGTTCGGGGTGTGGCTCTCCTTCCACAAGTGGAACCTGCTGTCTCCGGCCAAGCCGTTCGTGGGGCTGCTGAACTACCAGCTGCTGATGGAGGACGAGAACTTCCATCTCGCCCTGTGGAACACCACGCTCTACTCCTTTTCCACCGTGATCCTTTCCACCGCCATCGCGCTGCCGCTGGCGGTGTTCCTGGCGCGGCGGTCCCGGCTGAGCGCGTTCTACCAGACCATCTACTTCCTGCCGGTGATCACGCCGATGGTGCCGGTGTCGATCGCGTGGAAGTGGATCTATGACTACAATTACGGGATCCTGAACTACGGGCTGGGCCTTGTGGGCATCAAGTCCGTCGCCTGGCTGTCCGACCCCGATACGGCGCTGTGGGCGCTGGTGATCATGGGGGTGTGGAAGGTGCTGGGCTACAACATGGTGCTGTTCCTGGTGGGCATCAGGAACATCCCGGCGATGTACCTGGAGGCCGCCAGCCTGGATGGTGCCAATGCCTGGCAGCGCTTCTGGCGGGTGACGTTTCCGCTGCTGCGGCCGATCCTGCTCTATGTGCTCGTGACCTCCACCATCAACGCCTACAACGTGTTCACCCAGGTCTACGTGATGACTCTGGGATCGCAGGCGGCGCCCGGGCAGGCGGTGCGGATGCTGGTGTTCGACATCTACACCAACGGGTTCCAGTTCTTCCGCTTCGGCTACGCGGCGGCGGAGGCGGTGACGCTGACGCTGATCGTGCTGGGGCTGACGGTGATCCAGTTCAGCCTGGCCCGCAACGACCCGACGCGGGAGAAGTAGGATGAAGCGGCGGAGCAAGCTGCTGGGCCGGATCGGCGTGCTGGCGGTGCATTGCGTGCTGATGGCCGGCGCCCTGGTGATGGTGATGCCGATGCTGTGGATGCTGGCCACGGCCTTCAAGCCGGCGCCGGAGATCGCGTTGTGGCCGCCGGTGTTCCTGCCGCAGGCCCCCACCTTCGAGAACTTCACCGGCGCGTTCGAGACGGCACCGTTCGGGCGGTTCTTCCTGAACTCGCTGTTCATCGCGGGTGTTGGCACCATCTCGGTGATCGTGACCTCGCTGGTGGCGGGCACGGTGTTCGCCAAGTATCGCTTTCCCGGGCGCGGGCTGCTGTTCGGGATGGTGATCGCCACCGCCATCGTGCCGTTCGAGGCCTATATGATTCCGCTGTACCTGCAGCTGGTGCAGATCGAGTGGATCAACACCTACCAGGGCATCATCCTGCCCTACCTGTTCATGGCGTTCGGCATCTTCCTGATGCGCCAGCATGTGGGCAGCGCGATCCCGGGCGAGCTGATGGAGGCCGCGCGGGTGGATGGGGCCGGGGAGTGGTGGATCATGGCCCGCGTGATCGCGCCGCTGTCGGGCAATGCGCTGGCGGCGGTGGGGATCTTCAGCTTCATCCAGGGCTGGGGCATCTTCATCTGGCCGCTGCTGATCGCCAATGACCAGATGCTGTTCAACATGGAGCTGGGGCTGACGGCGTTCCAGTTCCGGTTCAGCGCCGATACCGGCAAGCTGATGGCGGGTTCCGTGGTGAGCACGGCGCCGATGCTGGTGGTGTTCCTGCTGCTGCGGCGGCGGATCATTGAGAACATGGCGCTCACGGGCATCAAGTGATGGCCAAGATCCATCGCGATTCCCATTGGCTGATCGTGCTGCTCGGTGCGCTGACGGCGATCGGGCCGTTCACCACCGACACCTACATCCCGGCGATGCCGGAGATCCGCGAGCATTTCGGCGTGGACATGGGATCGGTGCAGCTGACGCTTTCCCTGGCGATGCTGGGCGGCGCGATCGGGCAGTTGTTCCATGGGCCGCTTTCGGACCGGTTCGGGCGGCGGCCGGTGCTGCTGGGCGGGTTGGCGATCTATGTGGTGGCTTCCTGCGGCTGCCTGTTCTCAAGCTCCATCGGGGAGCTGATCGCGGCGCGGTTCTTCCAGGGCTTTGGCTCCATGGCCGCCCCGGTGCTGGCGCGCGCGATGGTGCGCGACCTGAATGAGCGCGACCAGGTGGCGCGGATGCTGGCGCTGATGGGGATCGTGAACGGGTTGGGGCCGATCCTGGCGCCGATCATCGGCGGCGTGCTGCTGGCGTGGTTCGACTGGCGGGCGAGCTTCGTGTTCATCACCGTGTACGGCCTGGTGCTGACCGGGCTGGTGTGGGCGTTCCTGGGCGAATCGGTGCGGCAGACGGACCCCGAGGCGCTGCACCCTGCGCGGATGGCGCGGACCTATGCGCTGCTGCTGAGCAATCGGGTGTTCGTGGGCTACATGCTGGTGAACTGCTTCCTGTTCGGCGGGCTCGGCGCGTATCTGTCGGGCGTGTCGTTCGTGGTGCTGCGGGTGCTGGAGGTGCCGACGCAGTATTTCGGCGTGGTGTTCGGCGCGATCATGACCGGCAACATCACCGGCTATATCCTGTCGGCGCGGATCTTGAAGGCGCTGGGGGCGGAGGGCGTGTTGCGGCTGGGCGTGGGCGGGGTGGCGGTGGCCGGGGTGCTGCTGGCCGGGTTCGCCTGGGCCGGGGCGTACCATGTGGTGACGCTGGTGGCGCCGATGATGCTCTACATGTTCTGCGTGGCGCAGACCGGCCCGCAGGCGATCGCGGGCGCGCTGACGCCGTTTCCGCGGGCGGCGGGTACGGCTTCCTCCATCATGGGGTTCTTCCAATCCTTCACCAGCGCCTCGGTGGGCATGGGGGTGGCGCTGGCGTTCGACGGCACACCGCGGGCGATGGCGAGCTTCGTGGGGCTGATGGGGGTGGCGACGCTGGCGACCTATGTGCTGGTGGTGCGGCGCATTCCCGATGAGGAACGGCGGCGAGTGCACGTGTAGCGCCTTACGCTGTTCACCGCGGCGCCACGAAGGTGCCGCATCGGCCGCCGAGGCTTCCCGCGCTGAGGCGGGAGGGCGGGATGGGGTGGATGCGGTGGGTGGTGGGCATGGCGCTGGCGGCGGCCGTGCTGGGGGCGGGGCCCGCGCGGGGGATGCAGCCGCCACCCTCCGATCTGCTGGATATCCGGGGGTATTTCGGCCCCGGGCCCGATGGCGGGGCGCGTGCCCTGGTGGTGCAGTCCCGCAAGGTGCAGTGGTGGCCGGCGGAGCTGCCGGGGACGAGCCGGCGGGTGATGGCGGTGGTGTCGCGCTTCGTGCCCGGCAGCCGGACGGTGCTGCATGCGATCCAGGTGGAGGAGCATTATCTGGAGCAGGAGCCGCGCGCGTATTACGGCGTGGAGACTGACGCGGGCGTGGTGGCGGAGCTTTCCGCGCACCGGATTTCGGTGGGCGAATGCGACGGTGGCTGCGGGATGCGGCGGCGCATGGAGGTGTTCGAGGCGGCGTTGCCGGCGGCGGCGCTGCGGCTGGTGCCGGGGCAAGCCTATTGCCTGACCTTCCTGGCCAAGCGGGGCGACCCCATGCTGGGCGGCGTGCTGCGCTGGTGCGTGACGGCGACGCAGATGGAAGCGCATCTGCGGGCCCTGGAGGGAGAGGCGCGGTTCCACAGGGTGGTGCTGCCGCCGGTGCGATAGGCGTGCGCGATCGCCGCCGGAAGCGGGGTTTTGGCGGCGGATTCGAGGTGAAATGAGACGCGGGCCGGGCGCGGGGGCGCGCGGGCGGTGCAGGTGGGGCGGGGATTGAGGGCGCGGTTGCCGGAACGGCGCATGCCGAGGCCGGGGAGGCAGCGCAGAATCCAGCCGATGAAGGCGCGCTGCTGGCGCAGGCGACGCAGAGCGCGCGGAGAGAGTACGGGCGCGAGATCGTCGATGGTTTCGCCGGTGGGGGAGAACTGCCAATCGCGCCGCGGGGTGCGCCAGGTGCGGCCATGGGCGGGCGCCAGGACGGGTTCGAGCTGGGCCGCGGCGGATCGGTTCCCGGTGAGGAACGCCAGCAGGGCGAGCAGGAACTGGAGCAGGGTCGCCGGAACATGAACGCGATTCATCGCCTTCGCCATGCGGCGCAGGGAGTCGGCTTCGTTCGGGGCGGTGGCAGTGTTTGGCATCACCACAAACACTACGCGACGCAACAACGGATGGCAACGGAAAATTTGCCCTACGTGGAAAAATGTTAGAAACGACCCGGCCGGCAGCTACTCGGTGATGAAGCCGCGGCGGGCGAAGGTTTCGAGCGCAGGGGGCGTGGCGAGGAAGGCCATCAGGCGGCGGGCGGCCGGGGTATCGCCGGCGCGAGTGACGGCGAATGGGTAGGCGATGGGGGGATCGAGGAGGCTTGCTGGGAAGGTGGCGGCGACCCGGACGAAGCGGGCGACGGCGGCATCGGTGGCATAGACGATGCCGAGCGGGGCCTCCCCGCGTTCGACCAGGAGCAGGGCGCTGCGGACGCTTTCGGCGCGGGCGAGGCGGGGTTCGAGGGCGGGCCAGAGGCCGAGTTTCGTGAGCGCCTGGCGGGCGTAGAGGCCGGCGGGGACGTTGGAGGGGTCCGCCACGGCGAGGCGGCCGTTGGGGCCGAGGAGGGACAGCAGGTCCATGCCCGGGGTGATGGTGACGTGCGGCACCTTGTCAGCCGGGGCGACGAGGACGAGGCGGTTGCCGAGCAGGGTGCGGCGGGTTTCCGGCGCGATCAGGCTGCGGGACTGGGCCCAATCCATCCAGGGCTGGTCGGCCGAGGCGAAGAGGTTGGCCTGGGCGCCCTGTTCCAGCTGGCGGGCAAGGGTGGAGCTGGCGGCGAAGTTGAAGCGGAGGCGGGGTTCGCCGCGGGCTTCCCAGAGCTTTGCCACGTCCTGCATGGCTTCGGTGAGGCTGGCGGCGGCGAAGACGAGGAGGGAGTCGGTGGGCTGGGCGCGCGTGGGGGTGGCGAGGAAGGCTGCGATGGCGGCGAGGAGGGCGCGGCGGGTCATCGTGACGTTATATCCAAATGGACATAGCGTTGGAAGCGGAACCGACGGGTGGGATACTGGATGGGGATGGCGGGTCCGCTGCGCGACCCGCCCTACTTGAGGGTGGTGGGGAGTTCCGGGCCGGGGGCGTAGTTGCCGCCGTGTTCGTTGAATTCCCAGATGCCGCGGTCGGGGCTGTCGACGTCGAAGCCTTGGGCGCGGAGCATTTCGCGGTGGGTCTCGGCGTCGTCCTCGGGGTGGTAGCCGAGGAAATCCCAGTTCTCGCGGGCGGCCTTGAGGCGGGTGTTGTTGGAGTAGCCGTTGACGACCAGGGCGCCGGGGTTGGGGTGGAGGAGGCTCGCTTCGGCCAGCCGGGTCATGTCGTTGGGGGAGAGCCAGGTGGCGAGCGAGCGCTGGTCGATGGGGAGGTCGCGGTAGGTGCCGATGCGCAGGCTGACGCTGGTGATGCCGTATTTCTCGTGGAAGCTGCGCAGGACGAGTTCGCCATAGGCCTTCAGCGCGCCGTAATGGCCATCCGGCCGGGCGGGCATGGAGGGGGCGACGGGGATGGTGATGGGATACATGCCGTGGGCGTGGTTGGAGCTGGCGTAGACGATGCGCTCCACGCCCGCGTGGCGCGCGGCCTCGAACACCTCGAACAGGCCGGTGGCGTTGGTGTGCCAGAGGGTTTCGAGATCGGTTCCCGCCGCGCCGGCGAGGTGGATGACGGCCTTCGCACCTTCCATGATGCGCGCCATGGCGGCGCGGTCGGCGACATCCGCCTCGATCCAGGTGCCTGGCGCGTTGGGCGGGCGGCGGAGGTCGGTGAGGAGAAGGTTGGACCAGCGCGCGGAGAGGCCGCGGCGGAGCGTGGTGCCGATGGCGCCGGCGGCGCCGGTGATGACGACGCGGTCTGTGGGCTGGGGCATGGGAAGGCTCCGAAGAAAGGAAGCGCGTTCTTTTTTGAAAAAAAGAACCAAAAAACTTTTATCCGATGGCACCGGGGGTAAAGAGTAGAGGCGGGTGCGAGGTCGGAAAAGTCTTTTTGCTTCTTTTTCTTCAGAAAAAGAAGGTGCTTTCTTTCTGTCTTGGGAAGATGGCGGATCCGCTTCGCGATCCGCCCTACGAGGGGGCGGGGTTAGCCGGCGCCGATCTTGGGGATCAGGACGATCTCGCTGTTGGGCTTCAGGGGGGCGTGGT
>JAIXTK010000361.1 GCA_027483995.1 Acetobacteraceae bacterium | reverse complement strand
GCATCGCATGCGCGCGGGACAGCGCATCCACCTGGTCATCCTTGCGCCCGTGCGGAAAGTCCCGCAGCTCATCCATCAGCGCCTGGTTCCAGGCCCCGCGCAGCAGGCTCAGCCGCCCGGCCTCCACCTGGGCGGCCACCGGCATCGCCCGCACCAGCTTGGCGCCGGTTTCGGGCGAGGCCAGCACGGTATGCCCGGCGAGCTTGCCGGTGAGGAATGCCACCTGCTGCTTGCCGGCCTGGCCGGGATCCTGCGGCAGGCCGATCGGCACGGCGCGGCCATCGCGGGACGCGGTGGCGATGAGGCATTGCGTCACTTCGTGCGGCCCGCCGCGCAGGCGCACCACATCCACCACCACCAGCCGCCCATCGGGGCAGTGGGCGAGCTTGAGGCCCACCGTCCAATCGGGGTCGCGGCCATCGCCGGCCGCGGTGGCGGCCAGGTCCCAGGCCCGCACCATGCGTGCGCCCTCGGGCAGCGACTCCGCCACGCCGATGCGCGCCACCGGAAACAGCGTGCCCTCGCCGCTGGTGGGCGATTGTTGATACAGCGCCTGCCAGGCGCGGCTGCCCAGGATGGTTTGCTTGCGCAACAGCGCCGTCTTGTTCTCCCATGCAGGCCACAGCGCCGCACCGGGCGGGCGGCCCAGCGGGTCGCCGGGTTCGGCCAGGGCCGGCAGGCGCAGCATGTGCCAGGCGTCGCCGGCCTCCAGCAGGCGGCCGGCCAGATCGTCCTCATGCCAGCGCGTCATCACCAGCACGATGCGCCCACCGGGCTTCAGGCGGGTGATCAGTTCGCTGCGGTACCAGTTCCAGACATGCTCGCGCGCCAGGGCCGATTCGCCCTCGGCATGGCTCTTGATGGGATCGTCGATCACCACCAGGTCGGCCCGCCTTCCGGTAACGGGGCCGTGGATGCCGGTGGCGAAATACTCCCCGCCCAGCGTGGTGCGGAAGCGATGCGCGGCGCGGCTGTCTCCGGCCAGGCCGTAGCCCAGCGCATCGCGCTCCTCCGCCACCAGGTTGCGCAGGCGCCGGCCGAAATGCTCGGCCAGCTCCGCGGTATGGCTGGCCGCGATCACGCTGGTATGCGGCTGGCGCGCCAGCCACCAGGCCGGGAACACCAGGGAGGCATAGGTGCTCTTGGCGCTGCCCGGCGGCATCAGCACCATCAGCCGGTCGATCGCCCCTTCGGCCACCAGGCCCAGGCGATCGAGCAACATGCGGTGGTGCGCCGCCGGGCGCTGATCCAGGGGTTTCAGGACATGCTCCGCCCACGCCGCCAGCCCAAGCGCGGGCAGCAGGGCGCCATCCGCCAGGCCGGTCGCAGCCATGCGGTCTCCATCGGTTATGCGGTGAGGCCGGCGAAGGGGGCGGTGCCACACACTCCGTCGATCATGTCGGAACACCTACACCGGCCTGGGGCCGATGGGAAGGAAAAAAAACGTACGTACGTAATTTTTCCTCAGACCCCCCGGAATGTGGCCGAAATCGGGCACGCCGCAGTAGAAAAAATCCTACCTCGTCGATCGCCGAAATCTGTGCTGCAACGCAGCATTTCGGCCGGGGAAAATGCTTTCAAATCAGGCAACTAGCCCAGCAATCCAGGGACGAAATAAACATTGCGATACAGTCATGTTCACAGCATGGGGCAGCACAATTGCGCCGCACGCAAGGATTTGGGGTTGATCTCCCAGGCAATGATGGGCTGTATGGCCGTCGCGCGCCGTGCCTATTGCGGTGCGCCCCACCGGGCCGAGACCAGGATGCTACCCCTGCCGGCACGAGGAAGGAGAAATAGGATGATCAACAACACCAGCAGCGCATCTGCCTTATGGGCTGTGCCGGCACTGGTGGGGATGCTGGCGTTCCCCCTGGCCGCACACGCGTCTGAAGGCGGGGATCTCGTCGCAATGGCCGTGCAAACCACCCGCCTGGCCGCCCCCGTTTCCGCCCCCGCCCCCGTCATGGCCCCCGCCATGCGGGAACCCTCGGCCGCGCCTGCCCCGCTCGCACGCCTCGTTCCCCCCGCCCCGCGCCCGCTCGCCGCCGGCCCGGTCTGGACCGATTCCGCCGGCGAATGGCGCCAGGTGGGCGTTGCCTCCTGGTACGGCGGCCGCCGCTGGCAAGGCCGCATGACCGCCTCCGGCGTGCGCTACGACGAACGCCAGCTCACCGCCGCCCACGCCTCCCTGCCCATCGGCAGCCAGGTGCGCGTGACCGTGGCCGATACCGGCCGCGCCGTCGTCGTCACCATCATCGACCGCCCGGGCACCCGCAAGCGCATCATCGACCTCTCCCGCGCCGCCGCCGCCGAGCTGGGCATCCTCAGCCGCGGCGTGGCCCAGGTCACCATCACGCCGGCCTGATACCAGCGGCGCGGGCGGAGCGAAGCAGGGGATAAGGCAGGAAGCCTTCTTTTTCTGAAGAAAAAGAAGCAAAAAGACTTCATTCGCTTGCGGCCTCGGCGCCGCGGCCTATTAACGAAAAAAAGTTTTTTGGTTCTTTTTTTCAAAAAAGAACACCCTTCCTTTCCTGCCGTAAACATCGACGGGCCGCCCGCGCCATGGTACTGAAGGGGTAAGATTCAACGGCCCCGAGGCCCCGCATGTCCGCCACGCTCCTGCCTCCCTCCCTGACCCAACCGGTGATCGGCGACGGCAGCTTCCCTGCCGGCACCGCCATCGCCGTGCCCAGCCCCGATGGCGCCCCCACCGAACGCGCCGTGGAAACCCTGGCGCGCGGCGACAAGGTGCTCACCCTGGCCGGCACCGTCACGGTGCGCCACGTCGCCAGCACGCGGCAGGAACCCGCCAGCCCGCAGCGCCAGCGCGTCATCCCGGTGCGCGTTGCCGCCGGCGCCTTCGGTGAGGGCCAGCCGGTGGTGGATCTGCTCCTGGCCCCGGAACAGCCGGTGCACGTGCTCGATGCCGGCCTGCCGCACGGCGCGCTGGTGCCGGTCGGCGCCCTGGTGAACGGCGAGACCATCCGGCGCGAGCCGCAGCAGGCCGCCCTCACCTGGGTGCGGCTGGAACTGGAAACGCCCGGCGTGGTGATCGCCTCCGGCCTGCTCGTGGCCGCCCGGATCGACCCCACCGCGCCGCCGCCCTCCGCCCTGCTGCCCGCCGGCCCCGCCACCGCCGCCCTGCGCCAGCGCCTGGCCCGCCCGGCCCCCGCCCCCATGGCCGAGACGCCGATCGCGGACGCCCCGATGGCGGAGGCACAGGCCGCCGAGGCCCCGGCGGCCGAGCCCCCCGCGCAACCGGCGCCGGACGCCGCCGCCCCCACGGAGCCCACGCCGGAGCCGGCCCCCGCGCCCGCCCCGGAACCGGCAGCCGAACCGGCGGCCGAAGCCGCCGCCGAGCCCGCCCCCGAACCCACCCCGGAGCCCGTCCCGGAACCCACCGCGGAACCCGCCCCCGCGCCAGCCACCGGCGCGCCCCAGCCCACGCTGCGCATCGTCGTCAAAGGGGAGGCGCTGCCGCTGCTCGATGGCAGCAGCGAAACCACCTGGGATGTCATGCTCCCGGCCGGCACCACCATCGTGCGGCTCATCTCCCCGCGCGGCCTGCCCGCCAACACCGCGGAGGCAGACAAGCCCCGCACCCGCCGCTTCGGCGTCGCCATCCGCTCCCTGCTGCTGGATGATGCGCCGCTCCCGCTGGACAGCGCCGCCATTGGCGACGGCTTCCACAACATCGAATCCGCCGGCACGGAATCCTGGCGCTGGACCAACGGGGAAGCGGTGCTCCATTTGCCCGCCTCCCCCGCCCGCCGCCAGCTGACGGTGCTGATCACCAACTGGCACGAGATGCTGCAGCCGGAATAGCCCGCCCGGGCGAGGCACCGCATCAAGGCCGGCCCCGCAGGGGGCCGGCCTTTTTCGTGCGCGCCTGGCGGCCACCCGGCGCCGAAGCCCCCAACGCAAACGGGCCGCCCCGAAGGGCGGCCCGCTCTCGTCCGCGCTGGTGCGCGGGCTTGGGCTTAGCGGACGGTGATGTCCGAGGCCTTGATGTCGGGGATGCCGTTCTTGGTGTCGTCGAAGAAGAAGTAGCTCGCGCCACCCAGGATGTTCAGGATGGTCACTTCGGTGCCGTTGTTGTTGGCGGCATCGAAGAAGCCGATCGAGAACACGGCGCCCACGGAGAAGGTGTCCTGGCCGGAAACGAACCCGTCGACCGAGTAGTCGCCCTTGCCGCCGAAGTCGAAGAAGCGGTTGGTGCCGGTCGTCGCGCCGTCGAAGCGCGTCTGCACCTGCGACCCGCCATCACCGTTGAAGTTGAAGGTGTTGCCGCCGAACGCGGAGAACACCGTCGCCTGGCCGGTGCCGAGGTTGAAGATGTTGCCACCCGTGGCGCCGAAGCCACCACCCAGGCTGATCAGCGTGCCTTCGCCGGCGCCGTTCTGCAGGGTGTTGTCGCTGCCCTGGGCCCTGAGGAAGTCGCCCGGGGCGCCAACCGCCGCGCCACCGATCAGGGTGGTGGAGCCGGAGACGGTGCTGGTGATCATGTCGTTGTCGCCGGCGGAACCGCCGGTGAACATGCCGCGCACGCCGCCAACCGTGGCCGAGCCGGTGCCGCCGAACAGCGTGGCCGAGCCGTCCGTGTCGGACAGGATCAGCACCTTGGCCGCACCCGGGTTGATGATCGCCTGCGCGTTCACCACCGCGATGCCAACTTCGCCGCTGGTGAGGTTGATGTTGGTCAGGGCCGAAACCGTCGGGCTGCTGCCGAAGGTGTTGATGGTGCCGCTGCCGGCCGCGTTCACCGTGGTGGCACCCAGGCCCGACCCGAGGTCGAGGATGTTCAGCCCGCCGCCGGCGCCGAGGTTCACGGTGCTGCTCGTGCCCTTGTCGGAGGCCAGCAGGTAGTCGCCGTCTTCCGTGCGAACGGTCATGTTGCCGTTGTAGTTCACGAAGGCGCCGTTGTTCTTGCCGTAGAACACCTGGGCGTTCTGCGACAGGTTGGAGTAGACGAGGTCAGAGCCGTCGCCCGCCACAACCACGGTGCGGAAGTTGGCACCGCCCAGCACTTCGTTGCCGCCCGGGGCGTTCGCGCCGATGAAGAGATACTGCGCGCCGGTGTCGTCGGAGAACCCGGTGCCGGTGAGCATCAGGCCGCCGAGGAAGTTGGTCGCGGCGGGCATGGAGCCGGCACCGGCCACTTCCTGCATATCCAGCAGGCCGAGATTGTTCAGATTGTTGACCACATTCACGGCAGCCTGCGCTGCTGCGGCGTTGTCTGCCGAGGTCAGTGAAATCGTGACGGTTGCGCCGCCGGCGCCAAGAACAGTTACATCAGCCATGTCAGTAGGGGCCCTCTAAGGGGTTAAAGGTGTGTGGCCCTGCTTCTAACGGAACCGGCGCATACATGGCAAGCAACAATGCATCGTGACGCATCCCAAAACATGGAATGTCGCTCAGGGTGAGACGTCTGGTGAGCTTTCGCGACACCCCGCGAGCCCCGCTGCGCCTTCCCGAACCCGCCGCGACCATCCTCTAAGTCTTTGGAAAACAAAGGGAAAATTCGGAGTATCATCAACCTTCGCAATCCGGCAAGGCTCCGTTCATGAATATTCACAATGTCGCGAGTGCGCCCCCGGGCGGGCAAAAAAAAATGCCGCGCCGCAACATCGCGGCACGGCATCGAACCGAATTGAGGCGCTGGAGGTCACATGTCCGGCGACGAATCCGCCCCGCGCACGCTGGCCGCCATCACCCTGTCCGCCTGCCGGGCGAAGCGCGAGGCCATGCGCAGCAGGATCTGCCGATCCTCCGCGTGGCACACCCGGAACAGCCGCAAAAGCGCCAATTCCGAGGCATCTTCGGCCGCGCCGCCGCCTTCCGTGGGGAACGCGCCGCGCAGCAGATGCTCGGTTGACACGCGCAGGATGGAGGCAACCTTGGCCAGGTTCACCCCCACCTGCCCGGCCCGCTCCGTCTCCCACTGCGCCACCGCGCTGCGGCTCACGCCCACCGCCATGGCCAGTTGCGCCTGGGTCAGGCCCGCCGCCTGGCGGGCGGCGCGGATGCGCGCACCCACCCCGGGCGCCGGCCCGTTAATCTCTATGTCGTCGATCGGGCTGCGCCCGGTAGCCTTCGATGTGTCGCTCATGCGCCGCATCATACGACTCTTCGCCTAACCGATCAACCTAACTTCGCTTGACAGATGTTAGTGGATATGTCTATCTTCGGGCCAGCAACCCCCGGAGATCTCAGAATGACTAACCAACTCGTGTGGACCGACCAGCGCGACACCATCCTGCGCACCCTGCGCGAACAGGGCCGCAGCTGGGATGTCATCGCCGCCGTCTTCCGAATCAGCCGCTGGGCCGCCATCGAGCGCGCCAGGAAGATCGGCGCCCACATCCCCCTGCCGCCCCGCATCCCGCGCGAATCCGGCCCCGGCAACCGCGAGCCCCTGCCCACCGGCCATCCGCTGGCATGGCAGATCCTCACCCAGGGCACCCTGCTCGCCGGCACCAGCTACCCCTACCCGCCCCCGCCCATCGAACCCGAGGAGGAGGAACCGGCCCTGGCCCTGGCCGCATGAGCCGCCGGCACGACCCGCAGGCCCAGCACGCGCCAGACCAGCACGCACCGGAGCAGTTCCGGGCCGCCGCCATCGCCGGCCGCCTCGCCGCCGCCGGCCTGGTGGAAGGCCCGCCCTTGCTCGCCGCCATCCGCCGCGCCGCCTTCCGCGCCGCCCCCACCGTGAACCGGCGCGGCCTGGCCATGCGCCTGGCCCACCGCTTCGCCGATTCGCACCACGAAGCCCAGCTGGCCCGCGAGGCCGCCCGCCGCCGCATCGCCCAGGCCCTCGCCCCGCTGCTGCACGCCCGCGCCCCCATCCCCGCCCTGCGCCAGGCCGTGGCCGAAGCCGACCCGCACTTCGCCCTCTCGGCCCAGGAGCAGGAGGCAGAGGCACAGGCCGCCATCGCCCGCCACCTGGCCTTCGCCCAAAGGAACCACCGCCGATGAACCACGCCCCCGCCGGCGCCCCCGAAGGCGCCCCCGAAGGCGTATGGGCCCAATGGGCCACCCATATCGCCCCGCCCCCTGGCCCGCTCCCGCTCGCCGCCGAGCCCGCCACCTACCCGGCGCCGGAAACCATCCCGCCGCGCGAATGGCTCTACGGCCACCGCCTGATCCGCCGATTCGTCTCCGTGCTCGCGGCCCCGGGCGGCGTCGGCAAGTCCTCGCTCGCCCTGGCCCAGGCGCTGGCGCTCGCCACCGGCCGCCCCTTCCTGGGCGAGCGCGTGCACCACACCGTGCCGTGCTGGGTGTTCAACCTGGAAGACCCGCCGGAGGAAACCCAGCGCCGCCTCGCCGCCCTCATGCGCTTCCACGCCATCGCGGCGGAGGATGTCGGCCACCGCCTGTTCCTCAACAACGGCCGCCTGCGCCGCCTGGTGATGGCCGAGCCGGACAATGGCGGCGGCATCGCGCTGCCGGACAAGGAACCGCTGATCGCCGCCGCCCAGGCCGCCGGCATCGGCCTCATCGTGGTGGACCCCTTCGTGAAATCCCACCGCCTCGATGAGAACAGCAACATGGAGATGGACGCCGCCGCCACCGCCTGGGCCGAAGTCGCCGACCGCACCGCCTGCGCCGTGTTGCTCGTGCATCACGTCCGCAAGGGCACGGCCGACAGCGTGGACGCCACCCGCGGCGCCAAGGCCCTGACCGACGCCGCCCGCTCCGCCGCCCTGCTGAGCCCGATGAGCCCCGAGGATGCCCAGCACCTCGGCATCCCCGAGCGCGAGCGCTGGCGCTACGTGCGGCTGGACGACGCCAAGGCCAACCTCGCCCCGCGCGCCCACGGCGCCCTGTGGTTCCGGCTGGAGACGGTGCCGCTCGGCAACGGCAACGCCCTCTACCCCCTGGGCGACCAGGTCGCCGCCATCGCCGCCTGGGTGCCGCCCAACCCGTTCAAGGATCTCTCGCCCGCCGATTGCAACAAGGCGCTCGATGCGATCGCCGAGGGCATCGAGGGCCACGCCTACACCCGCCACCGCACCGGCGGCGCGCTCGGCCGCTGGGCCGGCGCGGTGCTGGAACGCCTGTTCGGCCTGGAATCCGCCGAAGCCGCCCGCATCCTCAACATCTGGCTGAAGAACGGCCTGCTGATCGAAACCGAATACCGCCACCCCGGCCAACGCCGCCCCCGCCTCGGCCTCAAGGTCGTCGACAGCAAACGCCCCACCGCCCCCACCACAGGAGCCGACGCATGACCCACGCTCTTATGAATGACGCACCGAACGACGCAGCGAACGACGCACGGCACCCCCCGTCGGGGCCCGCCGCGCCGTTCGCGTCATTCCCCCCGGTGAAACCGGGGGGGAATGACGACGCCGGGCGCGCGCGCAAGCGCGGTGGCGGCCCCCCGAACGGTGCGCCGAATGACGCGGCGAACGACGCGCGCTTCCCGGATGCGAAGGCCCTGGAGCGTCGCCTGGAGGAAGCCGGCGAAACCCTCCTCCTCCTCCCCCAGCGCGGCTACACCACCCGCCTGCGCACCAGCACCTGGAACGTGCTGGACGAAGCAACCGAAGCCTACGCCACCCAACCGGCTCGCCTGCACCTGCCGGTGCCGAGTGCCACCAAGATCACCCGCATGGACGAAGCCCTGTCCTGGCTCCCCCTGATCCCCGACGACAAATACGTCCTCCGCCGCCTCGTCGCCTCCCGCATGCTCGTCAGCCCGTTGACGGGCCGCCACCTCTTCCCCTGGCGCCGGTTGGCCACCCTGCTGGGCGCAGACCACAAGGCGATCCAGCGCTGGCACGGGCAGGGGATCGACCTGCTGCTGAGCGCGGTGAACAGAAGAAAGTAAGGCCAGGGCGCCGCCCTGGACCCGGCAGGTCGGTCGCGCGCCTTCGCGCCACGCGCGGCGCCCCGTGCACGTGTGTCCTGTGCACGTGTGTCCTGTGCGGCGGGGCACCCGGCGGGCACCCATGGCCCCACCAACCCCGCCGCCGACGCCCGCGGGCCGGTATCTGCCCCGGGCACCGTTCCCGGGCCACGCCACGGGCGCGCGCGGCCGCCTTCGTCACATTCCGCAACACATCACGTTCGGCAAACTTGACGGATCGTGGCCCAGAAGGGCCTGCCGCCCTCGATGGACTCAAGACACTTTACATATTTCCCGGCACGCAACCAATTCGCCAACGCCAAACCATTGATGTGTCTTGCAAACCCCAAGCGGCACAGAAACTGCATACGCTTGCATGAAATTGGTTCCGCCTTTTTCCCCCAGCCTTTCCAGGAACGCCCCCGATGCGCCGCCTCCTTGCTGCTTTCACCCTACTGGCTGGTCTCGCCGCCGCACCGCAGGCCTCCGCCGCGCCGATCCTCAGGCAACACGTCTCCGGTAGCCCCGGTGCCTGGACGATCGAATACACCATCGTCAACACGAACCCGGCCGACGCACCGTTCATCGTCAGCTACCTGGGCCTCAACGACCCCACCCTGGTGGTGACCGCGGCAGGCCGCTCCAACCCGTCGATGGATCCGTGGAACATCGACACCCCGTTCTACACCATCTTCACACTTGCCCCGGCCACGGAGCATAGTATCGCGTTCGAAACTCCCTACGATCTCGGGGTGCTTCCCGGAACCGAGGCTGGCGGCTTCTTCGCCACCAGCGCATCTCTGGACGCGCCGGCCATGACCCCGTGGGTGATGCAGATGTGGTACCTCGACACTGTGTACCCGGGGGCCTCGGACTTTGACGTGTCGGGGAATGGGGCGCTCCCCATTTTTGTCGGTGTGGCCGTTTCCGCCCAGGAGCCCGCCTCTTCCACCCCGGAACCCGCCTCCGCCGCGCTCGCCCTGATGGGCCTTCTCGGCCTGGCCGCAGCCCGCCGCCGCCGCGCCTAGCCCACGGAGCATCGCCGGGCCACCCGCAGCCGCCCGGGTCACCCTGGGCGGCTGTTCCATTGTTCCAACCTTGCCAACGGGGGGCCCGTCCGCTACCCCAATTCGATGCCCACGCGCGACGCAGAAGCCGCCATCGCCCGCCTCTCCAAGGCCCGTGTCCTGGTCGTGGGCGACGCGATGCTCGATCGCTACATCTTCGGCCGCGTGGAACGCCTCAGCCCCGAGGCCCCCGTGCCCGTGCTCACCATGGCCAGCGAGCACGATGAGCCCGGCGGCGCCGGCAACGTGGTGCATAATCTCTGCGGGCTCGGCGCTGCCACCGCCTTCGTCTCCGTGGTGGGGGATGATGCCGCCGGGGCGGAGCTCACCGGCCTGATCGGCGGGCAGCCGGGCGTGGAGCCCTGGCTGCTGGTGCAGGGCAGCCGCATCACCACGGTGAAAACCCGCTACATCGCCCAGGGCAGCCGCCAGGGCGGCCAGCAGCTGCTGCGCACGGATCGGGAGGATACCCGCCCGATCCACGCCAAGCTGTCGGAACGCCTGCTGCGCATCGCCCGCGATGCGATGGCCGCCACCTCGGTGCTGATCCTGTCGGATTACCGCAAGGGCGTGCTGGCCGGGGACATCCCGGCCCAGCTCATCAAGGCCGCCCATGCCGCCGGCCGCCGCGTGGTGGTGGACATGCGCGCCAGCGATTTCGCCCGCTATGCCGGGGCCGACGTGCTGATCCCGCATCGCACCGATCTCAACCCCGGCGACGATCCGCCCGATGGGGATGAGGCCATCGCCGAAGCCGCCGAGGCGCTGCGCCGCGCCCATGGCTTCGGCGCCGTGTTCGTGAAGCGCGGCGAAGAGGGCATGACCCTGGTGGACGCCACCGGCCCCACCCATTTCCGCCTGGACCCCACCCGGCTGATCGACCTCTCCGGCGCCGGCGACGCCGCCGTGGCCACCCTGGCCGCGTGCCTGGCCGCCAGCATCAAGCTGCCCACCGCCGCCCTGCTGGCCAATGCCGCGGCCGGCATCGTCGGCGCCCAGCCCGGCACCTGCGTCATCCGCCCGGACATGCTGTCCGCCGCGCTGGCGGGCTGACGCGGCTAGCGCCCGCCCGCCGCGGCACCGCGCGGCGGGCGTGCCAGGTCAGAAGGCCAGCGAGGCCCGCAACATGCCGGTATGGGCGTTGTAGTTGCTGCGCAGGTCGCCCTGGTATTCGGCCCGCACCGTCAGCCTGTCGCTGTACAGCAGGGTGCCAGCCAGGTTCAGCCTTGCACCATCGGGCGCCAGCCGCGACGTGGTGCTGAAGAAGGTGGCCCCCGCCAGCTGCCCGGTGGCTGCGATGGGCCCGGTGATGTAGTCGTGGGTCCAGGACAGCCGCATTTCCGGCAGTATCGTGCCCAGTGGCGTCTCCCATCGGCCGGAGACGCGGGCACCCACCTCATGCACCAGCGCATCGACGCGGGAGCGATTGACCTGCAGATTGGCCAGGCCGGCGCCCGTTTCGCCGTAGCCCTGGGTATCCGCGCGCAGATACTGCAGCGTGGCCATCGGCGTCAGCGTCACGCTGTCGGTCAGGTGCAGGTCATGCCCAAGCCCGCCCTTCAGCTGAAACTGGTAGCCACTGAACTGCGACCGCGCCGTGGCGCCGAGGAAGCCGATGTGGCGCCGCTGGATGAAGCTGTTGCTGCCGCCACCCGCCTGGCCGAACACGAAGCTGTCCGGGCGGAACTGCCAGGTGCCATAGGCGGTGAGCGAGTAGTTGGTCAGCAAGGTGGTGCTGCCGGTGGTCACGCCGCCGGTATTGGTGCGGCCCTGCATCATGCTGGCGCCGATGCCGACAACGGCCGTCGGCGACAGGTTGTAGTCCAGGCCGATCATCATGCCGCCGCTGCGGCTGCTGTAGCCGTCCACCGTGGCCGTGGTGCTGCGGTTGGAGTAGCCGCCCATCACCCGCAACCACATGCGCTTCTGGCTGCCGCCCGAGCCGGCCGCTATGCCGCCGCCGCCGCGGCCATCCTGCGCCAGCAGGCCGATCTGGTGCTGTTCCACCACCTGGGTGGTCAATGCGGCGCTCACATTCAGTGCCACGGCGCTCGCCGAGGTCTGCACCGGCGCGGTCTGGCGCACCGCGTCCTGCTGGCGCTTGCCCTCCGGCAGGTCGTCGATGTGGGTCAGCACCTGCTGCTGGAACGCGCCGCTATTGGCCGCCAGCTGGTCCAGCGTGCTGCCCATGTTGCCGGGCGTGGCACCGGAGGCACGGCCAATGGCGGTGTAGTCGCTGCTGCGGATGTTCAGCACCAGGTTGTAGTGGCCATCGATCATGGGCGTGGTGAAGAAGCCGCGATACCCCGAGAGACTGAGCTGCACGCCGGCATAGCTGGTGCCCGCGGGCGTGGCGCTGTCCACCAGCGTGTAGGTGCCGTTCCGGGCCAGCTTGAAGCCGTTGAGCGGCTGGACGCGCACGGCACCGTTGGTCATGTCCACCGTGCCGGTCACATTGAGCCGGCCCTGGCTGGCGGCATCGATGCCGAGGATGAGCAGCGAGCCGTTGTTCTGCACCAGGTTGCCGCTGATCGCTATGGGGGTATTGGCCTGCAGCGTGCCGCCCAGCGTGACCGTGCCGGCACCACCCTTCACCGCGATGTTGCTGGCCAGCAGCTGGTTGCCGGCGCCGAAGGTCAGGTTGCCGTCGGTCATCACGACACTGCCGCCCATGATGGTGCCGAAACCAGAGCCGCTGCCGCCCTGGATGGTCACATCCTGGTTGCCCACCAGCACATAGCCGTTGATGACGCCGCTATTGGTGATGGCACCGATGGTGGCGCCGGTACCGCTGCTGTTCAGCGCATAAAGGCCGCCCGTGATGCTGCCGCTGTTCACCAGCGTGCCTATCACCCCCATGTTGCGGATGCCGGTCTCCCCGCCGCGGATGGCGCCCGCGTTGATCAGCGTGCCAATGGTGCCAATGGCGCCGAACCTATTATCGTTTTGGACGCCCACCTTGTCACCGAAGATCAAGCCAGAGCTGGTATTCTCCAGAACCCCGATCGTTCCGAGGTTGGTTACGCCGTGAGACCCGTTCCATGGATTGTAAAGCGAATCGGTCGTAATGGTCCCGCTATTGGTCAGCGTCCCGATGACACCATCATTATCTACACCCGCCCAAGACTGCCCATGGATGCGCCCCGAGTTGTCGATTCTGTCGATGGAACCGCCACTATAAATACCGGTATAGCCATGAATGAGATTGGAGTTGATGATTGACCCGATGCTACCGTCATTTGAAATCGCATAATCTGAATCGGAGCTAATAATTAACCCTGTGTTATTTATAAATCCTATTGTCCCGTCGCTATTTATGCCGTAGTTGCCGCTTATGGTCCCGCTGTTGAACAAGGCACCAATGTAACCACCGGGGGAGGCGAGGATGCCCCTTCTCTCACCGTGGATCAGCCCGCTATTGGTCAGCGTGCCGATGATGCTCGCCTTCCGGATACCATGGGAGCTGCCAGTGATGGTGCCGCTGTTGCTCAGCTGGCCGATCGACCCATCATTGTCGATACCGGCTGTCTTGCCCTGGATCAGCCCGGAGCTGGTATTGGTCAGGACGCCGATAGTGCCGGCGTTGTAAACGCCGAAATAGCCGTATT
>JAIXTK010000417.1 GCA_027483995.1 Acetobacteraceae bacterium | reverse complement strand
CGTCTCGGCCGTGTCGAGCGAGAACTCGGCAGCTACCTCGAACACGCGGGAGGAGTGTCGAATCTCGGTGACGCTGTCGGCCATGGCCTCCAGATACTGCACCAACTCGGCCCACGCCTTTGCCGGCGGCCCCGGCGGCGTGTTGCGGCGACGCGAGCGAAAGGACTCCTCTTCCCCGCTCCCCACGATGTGTTGGACCGTGAGTTCCTCCGCGAACTCCTCCAGCCACCCCCACAGCCGCTGAGCGGCGTGCGTGTTCCGATCCACGGCGTTCATGGCGCGGGTCACGTAGAGTGCGGCATAGCCTGCCGCATGCTCAGTGCCCCGGCTTTCGGCCAATCCGCCCCGATTGCACCGTTTGCTGCGTCGCTGCATGTCCAACCTCCGATGATGGAGGCGGATAACTACATCCCGTGTAGCGCGGCAATCTGGATGGGAGCAGCGCGGCAATCAGGATGAGAGTCCGGCATCGCAGCGGCGGGATGATTGTCGCGGCGCGACAAGCTGGCAAGTGATTTCCTAGCTGTGCGCGACAATCAGGATGAGACGCTGATTGTCGCGCGCGCCGGCGGTCTCCCTTGTCCGCGTTTGCGTTCTATGGCGGTGCGGCGGCGGTAGCTCTCGACGTTCATCTCGAAGATGGTGGCGTGGTGGACGAGGCGATCGACGGCGGCAAGTGTCATGACTTGGTCTGGGAAGATGCGGTGCCATTCGGCGAATGGCTGATTGGCGGTGATGAAGATGGAGCGTCGTTCGTAGCGGGCGGCGATAAGCTCGAAGATGACGCTGGTCTCGGCTTGGTCCTTGGTGACGTATGCGAGGTCGTCGAGAATGAGCAGGTGATATTTGTCGAGCCTGGCGATGGCGGCCTCGAGCTGGAGGTCGCGGCGGGCGAGCTGGAGTTTCTGCACAAGGTCAGTGGTGCGGGTGAACAGCACGCGCCAGCCGTTCTCGACCAGGGCGAGGCCGAGGGCGGCGGCGAGGTGCGACTTGCCGGTGCCGGGCGGCCCGAAGGCGAGCAGGTTGGCGCCCTTGTTGAGCCAGCTGTCGCCGGCGGCGAGCGCGGTGACCTGGGCCTTACTGAGCATGGGCACGGCGTTGAAGTCGAAGCTGTCGAGGGTCTTGCCGGGCGGCAGGCGGGCCTCGTCGAGGTGGCGCTGGATGCGGCGATGGGCGCGCTCGGCGAGTTCGTGTTCGGCGAGAGCGGCGAGGAAGCGTGCGGCGGGCCAGGCTTCCTTATCGGCGCGGGCGGCAAGGTCTGGCCAGACCAGCTTGATGGCTGGCAGGCGCAGGTCGGCGAGGGCCAGGGAGAGTCGGCCTGCGTCGATCGTGTCGGTGCTCATGCGGCGTCTCCCTGGCCGAGGTTGGCGTAGGCGGCGAGCGAGGGAGTGGCGATGCTGACAATGGGCAGTGCCGCGAGATTGGGCACGAAGTGGGCGCGCAGCATGGCCAAGTCGGGCAGGCGGCCGGCGTCGAGTTCGGCGGCAAGCAGGGTTGCGAGTTCGGCCTCGCAGGCGCGTTCATGGGCGAGCGCCAGCAGGTCGACGGTGATGCGGCAGGCCCGGGCGTCGGGCAACGCGGCGCGCAGCGCCTCGAAGGCGCGGGCGTAGGCTGGGCGGGGGAACAGGCTGTCGCGGTAGGCCAGGCCGAGCAGCGCCATGGGCTTGCGGCGCAGCGCGTGGATGACATGGCGGTAGTCGACGACATGGCCGTGCCGGCGCTTGGGATCCGGTCGGCCGCGCGGGAGGGTGAACTGCGGGGTGGAGCCGAGCAGCACCTCAAGCCGGTCGTCGAACAGGCGGACCCGCAGGCGATGTCCAATCAGGCGCGAGGGCACGCTGTAGAACACCTTGCGAAGCATGAAGCCGGAGGAGGAGGTGACGGTGACGATCGCCTCCTCGTGGTCGGCGGTGCGGGCCGGCGGCAAAGGCCGCAGGCTGGCGCGCTCGAGTGCGATGCGCGGGGCGATACGGGCATTGTGGCGGCCGAGCACTTCATCGACGAAGCCACGCCAGGCCGCGAGGTCGGCGAAGTCGCTGTTGCCGCGCAGCAGCAGCGCGTCGTTGAGCGCGGCCTTGAGGTGGCCGTGCGCGCTCTCGATCGAGCCGTTCTCGTGCGCTACGCCCGGATTGTTGCGGCTGGGCTGCATGCCGTAGTGGGCGCAGAGCGCGTCGTAGCGGCGGGTGAGGTCCTCCTCGACGTCGCGGCCGAGGTTGCGGAAGGCGGCGGAGAGGCTGTCGCTGCGGTGTTCCTGCGGCGCGCCGCCGAGCGCCCAGAGCGCGTTCTGCAGGCCCTCAGCCAAGGCAACGTAGCTCTCGCCGCCCAGCACGACATGGGCATGCTCGAAGCCGGAATAGGGTAGCCGGAAGTGGTAGAGGCGATGGTCGAGCGGCATGCCGGCGATGGTGATGGCGAGGTCGGCCATGTCGGTGAAATCCGACAGGCCCATCCGACCGGGCTCATGCACCTGGCGGAAGATCACCTCCTGCTCCGGCCCGTGCAGCGCCCGCCAGGAGCGTATGCGGCGTTCCAGCGTGCGGCGGATGCCGGCGCCGAGGTCCGGGTGGCGGCGGCGCATCTCGTCGAACAGCGCGACCGGCCGTAGCCCGGGCGAGGCGCGCAGCAGCGGCACCACCTCGCTGTCCCAGATGCTGGCCAGCGGGTCCGGCCGGCGCCGCCCCCGCGGAATGGCCCGGGACGAGGGCGGGCGGGGGTCGTGCTCAATGCGATAGGCGGTCGCGGTGCTGAAGCCGGCCTTGGCGGCGGCAATCGGCACGGGGTTGGTGCGGCGGAAACTCATGTACAGCCTCATCTGGCAGTCGGTGACATGGCGGCCGGGCACCGGCGGACCCCCTTGCGTGGAAAGGGTCCAATCCCATGCCCAACCGGCCGCAACCGCCAGCGGCACCCCTTGGCAAAAGGGCGACCGCCTCCGTGGCCCCGCCGCTCGGGCTACGCCCTCTCGGCGGCGCCACGGAGGCGATTCTCATCCTGATCGCCGCGCATTCTCATCGTGTTTGCCGCGCTACAGATCGACGCGCTCCCATCTAAGCGCAGTCTGCCCCTCTTGATTCGCCGCCTGCCGATGGTGCCATTTAAGAAGCAGCGGGGCTTGTGAGGGGTGGTCGCTGGTTATGGCTGAGATTTTCTGGGCTACGTCGAGTGGTAGGGGGCGTGCTATGTGGCTGATTTGCTTGATGCCACGACCCTTGCGGCTGGCCGGTATCATAATCCGCGTCGTCGCGGGCTGAAAATCTCCAACCACGAGGCGGCATGCTTGATCAAAGCGGCACCCCGTCGCGGCCAGCACCATCACCAAGTTACCGAAATCCGGGTCCAGTGAGGTGGCGGCATCCACCACCCGGCGGACCTCGGCGTCGGAAAGTACCTGCTTCTCACGCGCCCGCTGATGATGCTCTGGAGCACGAAGGGCG
>JAIXTK010000038.1 GCA_027483995.1 Acetobacteraceae bacterium | reverse complement strand
CAGCAATGCGCCCGCCGCCGCCACCGCATCCCCGCTATCCAGCCGGTCATTGGTCAGCCCCGCCCCCAGCCCGTACAGCGGCGCCGCCAGCCCCGAAAGCGCGGCCCCGAGCACCAGCAGCACCGGCAGCGGCGCAGCCCCCGCCACCAGGAACCCCACCGCCACAGCCCCCGCGCTCAGCAAGGACATCAGCGCCACCGGCCGCCGCCCGATCCGGTCCGACAGCACGCCCGCCGGCATCTGAATCAACAGCCCCGCCAGGTTCGCCCCCACCGCGAACAGCCCCACAGCGGCCGCACTGTGCCCAAGATTCTGCAAATACACCGGCGTCAGCGCATGGAAGGAAGAATTCGCCAGCCCTGCCGATATCCCGCAGGCCCACCCCACCGGCGAGACCCGCAACAGCGCCAGCAACCCCATCCGCGCATGCATGTTGGCCGCCGGGCTCGCCGGCTGCACCAGCGCCACCGGCAGCAGCGCGGTGGCATAGGCCATGCCCGCGCCCACGATCAGCAGCACCGAGGGCGGCACCAGGCTCAGCACCACCGGCCCCAGCATCCCCCCGCCCCAGCTGGCGATCATGTACAGCGCGAACACCCGCCCCCGGCTGGCATTATCCGCCCGCGCGTTCAGCCAGCTCTCGGCGATGATGCACAACCCGGCATAGGCCGCCCCCTGCGCCGCGCGCAGCACTGCCCAGCCCAGCGGCGATTGCCACAGCGCCATCAGCAATATCGCATCCGCCGCCAGCACCGCGAACACCACGAAGGCCCGCCCATGCCCCAGCCGCGGTATGATGCGCTGGCTGAAGATGGAGCCCAGCAGGAACCCCGCCGAATGCGCGGAGGCCACCATGCCGATGGAGGAGGTGGAAACATGCTGCTCCACCAGCAGCAGCGGGATCAACGGGCCAAGAATGCCCTGCGCCACCTGCGCGCTGGCAATGCCCAGCAGAACGGGCACGAAGCTGGCAAGCGAGGGAGACATCAGGGCAGACCGATTGCGGTGATGCCCCTACATCCCGCCGCGCGGTGCATCGCGCAACAGCGCCTCCAGCTCCCGCACATAGAATTTCGCCATGCCCGTGGTGCCGTGGCCGCGCGTCTCCGCACTGGCCGGGATCAGGTGATACCGCGCGCCGGCCACCCGCTTCAGCGCCGCATCCATCAGCCCGGTCTCTGGCGGGTTGCGTTCGTCATCCGCCGAATTGATCACCAGCAGCGCCGCCTTCATGCGCTCGAGCCTGGGTGCCGGGTTGTAGTCGCGCGAGCTGTCCCACTGGTACAGGAAATCATTGGCATCCGCCGGGAACGGCGCCGCCAGCCGCCCATCCAACAGCTTGTCCGCCGCCTCGCGCGTCGGCGCCTGTTGCTGGTAGGCCAGCGTGCCGCCATTGGTGGCGATGCCGTAGAACACATTGGCCACCTGGATCCCGCGTGGCTGCGTGGTGTAGTCGCCACCCTTCCACTCCGGATCATTGCGGATCGCATCGATCATCATCCGCCGCATCATCCAGTTGCGGCTGGACATCTCCGTGGGCTGCGATGCCATCGGCACCAGCGCATCCATCATCCCGGGATAGGTCGTGCCCCAGATCCAGGCATGCATGCCGCCCATGGAATTGCCCATCACCAGCCGCAGCCGCTTGATGCCCAGATGCTCCGTCACCAGCCGATACTGCGCCAGCACCATGTCGTCATAGTTGTAGCGCGGGAACGTCGCGCGCATCCCGTCGGATGGCTTGGTGGATTTCCCCGCCCCCAGCGCATCCGGCAGGATGATGAAGTATTTCGTGGCATCCAGCGGCTGGCCGGGCCCGAACAGCGCGCCGGCGAAGGCGGGGGTCAGCATGTTCGCCGCCGAGCCCGCCGTGCCGTGCAGGATCAGCACCGGCTGCCCCGTCGGCTCGCCGATCGTGGTGTAGGCCAGCTTCACGGCAGGCAGCGTCTCGCCGGTATGGAAGCGGAAATCCTTCGCCTCCCACACCGCGGTCTTCGGCGCCGGATATTCGGCCGCATCGGCCATGGAGATCGACATGGCGGCGAGCAGCCCTCCCAGCATCAGCACGAACCGGCGCAGCATCGCCCCCTCCCCCGGGGTTGTTTCCGCGAGCCTCCACCGGAAGGCTTGCGGACGCAACCTCAGGCGCGCAATGCCTCCACCGGCTCCCCGAGCGGCTGCGGCAGGTAGCGCACGTAGTCGCGCGGCACCACCTGCCAGAACTGCGGCAGCACGCGCTCCCAATCATGCAGCAGGCGGGTCGCGTAGCTGCTGCTGGTCTCGCGCGCATGGGTGGCAACCAACTCGCGCAGCACGCCCGCCCAATGGCTGGTCGCCACGCGCTGCCACACCAGCGTCTCCGGGTTCACGCGCAGCCGGAACATGTCGTCGGGATCCAGCACGAAGGCCATGCCGCCGGTGAAGCCAGCGCCGAAATTGTCGCCCACCGCGCCCAGGATCGCCACCGTGCCCCCGGTCATGTACTCACAACCGTTGGAGCCGATGCCCTCCACCACCGCGGTGGCGCCGGAATTGCGCACCGCGAAGCGCTCGCCGGCCTGCCCCGCCGCGAACAGCTGCCCCGCCGTCGCGCCATACAGCACCGTATTGCCAATGATGGTGTTCAGATGGCTCTGCAGCGTGGAGGACGGCGCCGGCCGCACCACGATCGTGGCACCCGACAGCCCCTTGCCGACATAGTCGTTGGCGTCGCCGAACACCTCCAGCTTCAGCCCCTGCACCGCGAACGCACCGAGCGATTGCCCGGCAGAGCCGCGCAGACGCACCGTGGCGTGGTTCGGCGGCAGCCCCGCCATGCCGAACTTCTTCACGATGCGGTGGCTGAACTTCGTGCCGATCGCCCGCTGCGTATTCCGGATGTTGTATTCCAGCTGCATCTTCTCGCCATGCTCGAAGAACGCGCGCGCATCGGCGATCATCTGCGCATCCAGTGTCTCCGGCACCTCGTTGCGCCCTTCCAGCGTGCAGTAGCGCGCGAACGGGCCCGGGTCGGCCTGCACCAGCAGCGGGTTGAGATCCAGGTCGTCCAGCATCTCCGAACCGCGGCTCACCTGGTGCAGCAGGTCGGTCCGCCCGATCACCTCGGCCAGCGTGCGAAAGCCCAGCCCGGCCAGGATGTGGCGCACATCGTCGGCAATGAAGCTGAACAGGTTGATCACCTTCTCCGGCGTGCCCTCAAACTTCGCCCGCAGCTTCTCGTCCTGCGAACACACGCCCACCGGGCAGGTGTTGGAATGGCACTGCCGCACCATGATGCAGCCCATCGCCACCAACGAAGCGGTGCCGATGCCGAACTCCTCCGCCCCCAGCATCGCCGCGATCACCACGTCGCGCCCGGTCTTGATGCCGCCATCGGTGCGCAGCTTCACCCGGTGCCGCAGCCGGTTCAGCATCAGCACCTGGTGCGTCTCCGAAAGCCCCATCTCCCACGGCAGCCCGGCATATTTCACCGAGGTCTGCGGGCTCGCCCCGGTGCCGCCGGAATGGCCGGAAATCAGGATCGCATCGGCCTTCGCCTTGGCCACGCCGGCCGCGATCGTGCCGATGCCGCTGCGCGCCACCAGCTTCACGCACACCGTCGCCGCGGGGTTGATCTGCTTCAAATCGTAGATCAGCTGGGCCAGATCCTCGATCGAATAGATGTCGTGGTGCGGCGGCGGCGAGATCAGCATCACCCCCGGCGTGGAATGGCGCAGCTTCGCGATCAGCCCCGTCACCTTGAACCCCGGCAGCTGCCCACCCTCCCCGGGCTTGGCGCCCTGGGCCACCTTGATCTCGATCTCGCGGCAGTTGTTGAGGTACTCCGCCGTCACCCCGAACCGGCCTGACGCGATCTGCTTGATTGCCGAGTTCGCGTTGTCCCCGTTCGCCCGCGGCTTCGCCCGCGCCGGGTCCTCGCCGCCCTCGCCGCTGTCGCTGCGCGCCCCGATCCGGTTCATCGCGATCGACAGCGTCTCATGCGCTTCCGGGCTCAGCGCCCCCAGCGAAATGCCAGGCGCCAGCAGCCGCTTGCGGATTTCGGTGATGCTCTCCACCTCGTCCACCGGGATCGCCTTGCTCCCCTGGTCGCGGAAATCCAGCAGGTCGCGCAGCGCCACTGGCGGCATCTTCCGCACTGCCTCGGCATAGCGGCGATAGAGCTGGAAGCTGTCCGTCGCCACCGCCTCCTGCAGCATGTGGATCAGCGTGCCATCGAAGGCATGCGTCTCGCCACGCTGGCGCAGCTTGTAGATGCCGCCCACCGGCAGCGCCGGCATCTCGGCATCCCACGCCCCTTCGTGCAGCGCCAGGATCTTGCGTGCGATGCCGGAAAGCCCGATGCCGGAAATCCGGCTCTGCATGCCCGGGAAGAACTCGCCCACCAGCTGCCGCGAAAGCCCGATCGCCTCGAAATTGTAGCCACCGCGGTAGGAGGAGATCACCGAGATCCCCATCTTGGACATGATCTTCAGCAGCCCCTTGTCCACCGCCTTCTTGTAGCGCTGCACTGCCTCCTTCAACGAAATAGCCCCGAACAGCCCACGCCGGTGCCGGTCCGCAATGCCCTCCTGCGCCAGGTAGGCGTTGATGGTGGTCGCCCCCACGCCGATCAGCACGGCGAAGGTGTGCACATCCAGGCATTCCGCCGCACGCACGTTCAGGCTGGTGAAGGTGCGCAGGCTGGAACGCACCAGATGCGTGTGCACCCCCGCCGTGGCCAGGATCATCGGGATCCCCGCCCGCTCGGGCCCCATCGCCTCGTCGGTCAGCACCACATGCGTGCAGCCGGCGCGCACGCCTTCCTCCGCCTCGCGCCGAATGCGCTCCAGCGCCGCGCGCAGGCCGGCCTCGCCATCGGCCACCGGGAAGGTGCAATCCACCACGCAGGCGCTGCGCCCCATCGTCTCGCGCATCGCCGCGAACTCGGCGGTCGAAAGCACCGGGCTTTCCAGCTGCAGCAGGTCGAACTGGCTGCTGTCCTCGTCCATCACGTTGCCGAGGTTGCCCAGCCGCGTCTTCAGCGTCATCACCCGCGTCTCGCGCAGGCTGTCGATCGGCGGGTTGGTCACCTGGCTGAAGCCCTGCCGGAAGTAGTGGTGCAGCCCGCGATACGTGTCCGACAGCACGGCGATCGGCGTGTCGTCGCCCATGCTGCCCACCGCTTCCTGCGCGTCCTCCACCATCGGGTGCAGGATCATTTCCAGGTCTTCCAGCGTGGCGCCCACCGCCATCTGCCGCCGCCGCAATTCCTCGCGCCCGAACTGCACCGGCTCCGGCGCATCGGTCTTCACGATGTGGTCGATCTCGCGGATGCGCTTGGCCCATTCGCCGAAGGGCTGCCGCGCCGCCAGCATGTCCTTCATTGCCTCGTCGCCATGGAAGGTGGCGGTATCGAGATCCACGCCGATCGTCTGCCCGGGGCCCACGCGCCCCTTCTCCACGATCTCGCTCTCGTCCAGCTTCACCATTCCGGCTTCGGAACCGACGATCAGCAGCGCGTTGCGCGCGATCGTGTAGCGCAGTGGCCGCAGCCCGTTGCGGTCGAGCCCCGCGATCACCCAGCGCCCGTCGGTGGCGGCCAGCGCGGCCGGCCCATCCCACGGCTCCATCACGCTGTTGCAATACAGGAACATGTCCTTGTACGCCTGCTTCATCGTCGCATCGTTGCCGATGCTGGCCGGGATCATCAGCGCCTTGGCCATCGGCGCATCGCGCCCGGCGCGCAACAGCACCTCGAACACGTTGTCCAGCGTTGCGGTATCGGAACCACCGGCCTGGATCACCGGCTTGATGTCGTCCATGAACGCATCGAGCTGCGGCGCCGAAAGCCGCGTCTCGTGGCTTTTCATCCAGTTCACGTTGCCCGACAGCGTGTTGATCTCTCCGTTATGCGCCAGTGCCCGGAACGGCTGCGCCAGCCGCCAGGTCGGGAAGGTGTTGGTGGAATAGCGCTGGTGGTAGATCGCGAAACGGGAAACGAAGCGCTCGTCCTGCAGGTCCGGATAGAACTCCGACAGCGCCTCGGCCAGGAACATCCCCTTGTAGATGATCGACCGGCACGACAACGAACAGAAATACAGCTCCGGGATCTGCGCCGCGATCGCCTGCTTCTCGATCCGCCGGCGGATCACGAACAGGTCGCGCTCGAACTCCGCGATGTCCGTCTGCGCCCCGCGCGGCGAGAAGATCATGATCTGCTCGATCTCCGGCCGCGTCGCGTTCGCCTTCTCGCCGATCACCGCCGTATCGATCGGCACCTGGCGCCAGCCATAGATGCCGTAGCCGAAAGCGATGATCTCGCTTTCCACGATCTGCCGGCAGCGCTCCTGCGCGCCGAGATCGGTCTTGGGCAGGAACACCTGCCCCACCGCGATCGGCCCCGGCCGCAGCCGGTCACCGCCGCGGCGCACGGCATCGGCGAAGAAATCCTGCGGGATCTCCACATGGATGCCGGCGCCGTCGCCGGTCTTGCCATCCGCATCCACCGCGCCGCGGTGCCACACGGCGCGCAGCGCATCGATGCCCGCCTGCACGACATCCCGCCGCGCCCGCCCGTCCAGCGCCGCCACCAGCCCCACGCCACAGGCATCATGCTCCTGCGCGGGGTCGTAGCTGCCGGCCAGGCGTTTGGCATTCTCCGCCCACGCACGCACGAAGTCGTGGCCGGGCTCAACCGGGGCGGCGGGCTGGGACATGGTCTCGGCTCCTTCGGGACGAGAGCGTGATCGTCGAAGGCGACTTCGCCAGAGACGTGAATCACGCAACCAAACAAAGGCCCTGGCGCATCATCCGCACCTGCTTCGGCGCGGGTGATGCGCTAGGGCGCGAACTTGAACCCGCGCTTGGCGAATTCCTCGGCATGCTTCTGCTGGCTCTGCTGGTAGACTTTCTGCGCCCAGGTCTGGCCAGACTGGTTGATCACATTGTTCAGCTGCGGAATGGTGCGCAGCAGCTTGTCGCCCAGGGGCGTGTTGTAGAACGTGCGCAGGTTGCGCAGTTCGTCGGCGGTGAACGCGCCGGCCCAGGCCTCCACGATCATGCCCTGCAGCGTCCCGGCATCGCCCACGAAATCCGGCATCAGCAGGTCGTCCACCACCCCGATCATTTCCTGCGGCTGCTTGCCGTTCACCTGCGCGACATTGACGATGATCGCCGTGCGCAGCGTGTTGATGATGCCGCGCACCTGGGATTCCCAGCCGAGCTTCTCGCCCAGGGCCCGCGCCTCGCGCCGGCTCGCCTCGGTCACAACCGGCGCCGGCGCCGCCGGCTGCGCGGGCGCGGCGCCCTGCGCGGGTGCGCCCTGCCCCCAGGCATTGCCCGTGGCCAGCAGCCCCACAAGCAGCGTGCCAGCGACAATCCGAGTGGTGGTTTTCATGCGATCGACCCCTTCAGAATTTCAGTCCGCGGGCACGCAGCTCATCCGCGTGGCGGTCCACCGAATCCTGGAACACCCGCTGCCCCCACGCCAGCCCCGCCTGCTCGCCCTGCGTGCGCGCTACCGGAATTGTGCGCAGCCATTTCTGCCCCAGCGGGGAGCCGAAGAACGCCCGCAGCGCCTTCAGGTCGGAAATGGTGAAGTTCAGCACATAGGGCTCCATCATTTCCGCCACCAGCTCGCCGCTGCGGGCGCGGAAATTGGGCATCAGGATCTCGTCCACCACCGCCGTCGCCACCGGCTCCGGCATCTCGCCGGCGCGCATCGTGGCGCGGATCATCTCGCTGCGCATCGTCCCCAGCATCCCCTCGGCATGGCGGATGATGTCGAACACCTCCATCATCTGCCGCACCTCGCGCCGGTTCTCATCAACCCCGGGCGCCGCCCCAGGCCGCGTCCCCTGCGCCAGCGCCGCCCCGGCCAGGGCCGCGGCCACCAGGCTCGCCAGCCATGCCGCCGCGCGCATCATTCCGCCGCCACCGGCTGCGCGGCGCGCTGCAGATGCGCGTGCATCGCCGCAGCCGCATCCCGCCCGTCACGGATCGCCCACACCACCAGCGAGGCCCCGCGCACGATGTCGCCCGCCGCGAACACTCCCGGCAGGCTGGTCTCGAAACTGTGCCGATCCACTGTCAAAGTCCCCCATCGCGACACCTTCAGCGCCTTCTCCCCGAATGCCCCGGGCAGATCCTCGGGGTCGAAGCCCAGCGCCTTGATCACCAGCTCCGCCGGCACGGTGAAATGGCTGCCCGCCACCGGCTCCACCGCCTGGCGTCCGGAGGCATCCGGCAGCCCCAGATGCATCCGCACCGCGCGAACACCGCTCACGGCGCCATCGCCCAGGAACGCCTCGGGGGCGGCCAGCCACTGGAACTGCACGCCCTCCTCCTCCGCGTTCTTCACCTCGCGCAGCGAGCCCGGCATGTTCGCCCGGTCGCGCCGATACAGGCACGTCACGCTGGCCGCGCCCTGGCGCACCGCGGTGCGCACGCAATCCATCGCCGTATCGCCGCCGCCGACCACCACCACGCGCTTGCCGCGCGCATCCAGCGTCCCGTCCGCGAATGCCGGCACGTCGTCGCCCAGCCCGTGCCGGTTGGACGCGGTCAGGTAGTCCAGCGCCGGCACAATCCCCGCAAGCCCCGCGCCGGGCCCGCCGATATCGCGCGGCTTGTACACCCCGGTGGCGATCAGCACCGCGCCATGCCGCGCGCGCAATTCCGGCAGCGTGATGTCCCGGCCGATGGCGCAATCCAGATGAAACCGCACCCCGCCTTCCTCCAGCAGCTTCCAGCGCCGCAGCACCACGGCCTTCTCCAGCTTGAAGCCGGGAATCCCGTAGATCATCAGCCCGCCCACCCGGTCGTAGCGGTCGTACACATGGACCTGGTAGCCGAGCTTGCGCAGCTGCTCCGCCGCCGCCAGCCCCGCCGGCCCGGCGCCGACGATCCCGACGCTTTCCGCCCGCTCCCGCCGCGGCCGCACCGGCTTCACCCAGCCCGCCTGGAACGCGGTATCGGTGATGAACCGCTCCACCGCCCCGATCGTCACGCTCTCGAAGCCCTTCTCGATCACGCAATTGCCTTCGCACAGCCGGTCCTGCGGGCAGATGCGGCCACAAATCTCCGGGAAATTGTTGGTGGCGGAGCTCAGCTCATACGCCTCCTCCAGCCGCTGCTCGGCCGCCAGCTTCAGCCAATCCGGGATGTTGTTCGAAAGCGGGCAATGCACCTGGCAGAACGGCACGCCGCACTGGCTGCACCGGCTCGCCTGCGTCGCGGCCTGCGCCGGCGCATACTCGGCATAGATTTCCTCGAAATCCCGCAGGCGCAGCTCTGGCGCGCGCTTGTCCGGCGTCTGCTGGGGAATGGCAACGAACTGCAGCATGCGGTCAGGCATCGTTCAGCTCCCGGCGGAGTTCCATTGCCGGTGCTACACGATCCCCGCCGCGCTGGCGAGTCAAATTACGTCAGTATTGATGCCCAATATGCCTACTGCGCCGTCACACGCTCAGCCACCACGTCGCACCCACACTCATAAAAGGTCCATTTCGGACCCTTCAACGCTCCACGGGCGCGGCGCCGGCCCGATACCGCGCCAGATAGGCCGGCACCACCTGCTCCACCGCCAGCGGCGCGATCCCCAGCGCCTCCAGCCCGGCCGCTCCCGGCGCTACAACATTGTCGCGGCGCAGCAAAATCAGCTGGTCGCGAGTCAGCAGCTTGCCCGGCAGGCACTCCAGCACCCGCGCCTGCACCTGCGCCACCGCGCCGGGCACATCCAGCAGCATCCGCCGCCGCCCGGTCTGCGCCACGATCCAGGCGAGCAACTGCCGCATCGTCCATACCTTCGGCCCGCCCAGCTCGAAGATCCGTCCCTCCACATCCGCGCGGGTCAGCCCTGCAATCACCGCATCGGCCACATCGCCCACATGCACGGGCTGGAACTTCGTCGCCCCCTCGAACACCGGCATCACCGGCAGCATCTGCGCCAGCTGCGCGAACCGGTTGAAGAACTGGTCCTCCGCCCCGAACACCACCGAAGGCCGCAGGATCACCGCCCGCGGAAACGCCGCCAGCACCGCCACCTCTCCAGCCGCCTTGCTCTTGGCATACAGGCTCGGGCTCGCCGCATCCGCGCCCAGCGCGGAAACCTGCACCAGCCGCTCCACCCCCGCCGCCGCGGCCGCCTGCGCCACCGCCGCCGCGCCCAGATGGTGCACCCGGTCGAAATCCCCGGGCCGGCGCTCGGCCAGGATGCCCACCAGGTTCACCACGCAACTGGCACCCTCAACCGCCCGCGCCACCGCCGCCGCGTCGCCCAGCGGGGCATGCAGCGGCACCACCTGCCCCACCGCCCCCAGCGGCCGCAGCACGGCCACCGCCTCGGCATCCCGCACCGCCACCCGCACCTCGTGGCCGGCATCCACCAGCCGCTTCACCACATGCCGCCCGATGAACCCGGTGCCCCCGAACACCGTGGCGATCTGCCGAACATCCCTGCCGCCAACGCTCATGATCCGCTCCCGAAAACACCCACCCTTGATATGGGCCCGAACCCGCCGCCTCAAGCGCCATGCGGTCCCGAACCTGCAATCCATTCTTTCTCGCCCCACTTCGTTCGCAGCCAGTTGACGCCGGCGCGAGCGGGGGCTAAACGGCGCGCCCACCCCCCGCACCGCCCCGCGGACGGGTGCCGAAATGCCCAGGTGGCGGAATTGGTAGACGCGCTGGCTTCAGGTGCCAGTGACCGCAAGGTCGTGAAGGTTCGAGTCCTTTCCTGGGCACCAATCGGATGAATGGCGGTTCACCCCGCCGGGGGCACCCCTGATGGCGGGAACCATACAGTTCATGGCCAACGCCACGATTCACCTGCACAAGCACGACCTGCCGGAAGGCCTCACGCTCGGCCCCGTCCTGGCCGTCGATACCGAGGCAATGGGTCTCGATTCCCGCCGCGACCGCCTCTGCCTCGTGCAGATGTCCGCCGGCGACGGCATCGTCCACCTCGTGCAGATCATTCCCCCCGAACTCGGCGGCCGCGGCGCCGATTGCCCCAACCTCAAGCGGCTGCTCTCCGACCCCGCCGTGGTGAAGCTCATGCACTTCGCCCGGTTCGACGTGGCGCTGCTCCAGCACGCGCTTGGCATCCGCGTCGCCCCGGTGCGCTGCACCAAGATCGCCGCCAAGCTGGTGCGCACCTACACCGACCGCCACGGCCTCAAGGATCTCTGCCGCGACCTGCTCGGCGTCGAGCTGTCCAAGCAGCAGCAAACCTCCGACTGGGGTGCGGCCGAGCTCTCCCCGGAACAGCTCGCCTATGCCGCGTCGGACGTGCTGCACCTGCACGCCCTCTGGGCCAAGCTGGAAGGCCTGCTGGAACGCGAAGGCCGCCGCGCCCTGGCCGATGCCTGCTTCGATTTCCTCCCCGCCCGCGGCCAGCTTGACGTTCTCGGCTGGGAAGCCCCCGACATCTTCGCCCACTGACCCCGGTCTCGCGCGCTCGTGCGCCCCCCGCGCATGCCAGCCCGCTTGACCCACGGGCTGCGCCGACCGTAACTCACCCCTAGCTTCGCTGCCGTGCGGCACCCTATCCCGCCGCACCTCCTGGCTGGATATGCACCGCCGATGACCGCCGCTGTCGCAACCCTGGCGAGCGACCTCGATGTCGCCCGAGACGTCCTCGCCACCGAAGCGGCCGGGCTGCAGGCGCTTGCCGCGGGCCTGGACGCGGGTTTCGCCCGCGCCGTCGATCTCCTCGCCGCCGCTACCGGCCGCATCGTCGTCTCCGGCATGGGCAAATCCGGCCACGTCGCCCGCAAGATCGCCGCCACTCTGGCTTCCACCGGCGCCCCCGCCCTGTTCGTCCACCCCGCCGAGGCCAGCCACGGCGACCTCGGCATGATCGTGCCCGGCGATGCCGTGCTCGCCTTGTCCAATTCCGGCGAAACCCCGGAGCTGGCCGACCTCATCGCCCATTCCCGCCGCTTCGGCCTGCCGCTCGTCGCCATCACCGCCCGCGCCGGCAGCGCGCTCGCCACCGCGGCCGATGTGGCCCTTCTTCTGCCGGCAGCGCGGGAGGCGTGCCCGATGGGCCTCGCCCCCACCACCTCCACCACCATGCAGATGGCCCTGGGCGACGCGCTGGCCGTCGCCCTGCTCACGCGCCGCGGCTTCGGTGCGGCCGATTTCCGCCAGTTCCACCCCGGCGGCAAGCTCGGCGCCCGCCTGCGCCGCGTGCGCGAACTGATGCACACGGGAGATGCCCTGCCCCTGGCCACGCCCGACATGCTGATGGACCAGGCCCTCCTGCTCATGACAGGCAAGCGCTTCGGCTGCCTCGGCGTCACCGATGATCAGGGCCGCCTCTGCGGCATCTTCACCGATGGCGACCTGCGCCGCGCCATCGGCCCCACTTTGCTCACAAGCCGCCTCGGCGAGGTCATGACCGCAGCGCCCCGCACCATCGGGCCCGACTTCCTGGCCGCCGAGGCGCTGCACATCATGAACGCGCCGGAGCGCCCGATCACCGCCCTGTTCGTGGTTGATGCCGCCCAGCGCCCGCTTGGGATCCTGCACATCCACGACCTGCTGCGCGCGGGCGTGGCCTGATGGGCATCACCCCCCTGCCCTCCGCCTCGCGCCCCGCGCCGCGCGGCCCCACCCGGCCGCTGCACCGGCAGCTGGGCGAAGACCGCCGCCCCGCCCGCCTGGCCAGCACACAGCGCCGCTGGCTCGTCACCCTGGCCAAGCGCGTCCTGCCCCTCTTCGCCCTCGGCCTGCTCCTGCTCGTCGCCTTCTGGCCGGAAATCCAGGGCACCGGGGACCGCAACCGCATCAGCTACCGCCGCGTCGACATCACCCCCGAAGGCGGCCAGCTCACCGATGCCCATTACCAGGGTGTCGATGACAACGGCCGCCCCTACACCGTCACCGCCACCCGCGTCCGCCAGGTCGGCCCGGAACGCACCGACCTGGAGGCACCGAAGGCCGACATGCAGTTGCAATCGGGCGAATGGCTCATGGTCCAGGCCAGGCGCGGCATCTACGAACAGAAGGCCAACCGCCTCGACCTGGCCGGCGAGGTCACCCTCTACCGCGATGACGGCACCGTGCTGGTCACCGAATCCGCCAGCGTGGACATGCGCGCCAACGCCGCCGCGGGCCATGAGATGGTGCATGTGGAAGGCCCCTTCGGCGTGCTCGATGCCCAGGGCTTCACCGTGCTCGACCGCGGCGCGGTGGTGCAGTTCACCGGCCCCGCCCGGCTGGTGCTGAACGGGGACAAAAAGTGAAGCGCCGCGCCCTCCTCGCCGCCCTGCTGGCCGCGCTCGCCACCCCTGCGGCCGCCCAGCAGATCGACCTCTCCAGCGGCGGCCCCGTCGCCATCACGGCGCGCGACGGCTTCGAATGGCGCGAGGCAGACCAGATGGTCATCGCCTCCGGCGACGCCCGCGCCGTGCGCGACAACGTCACCGTCATCGCCGACCGCCTCATCGCCCGCTACCGCCGCAAGGCCGATGCCCCGGCCCCCGCCCAAGGCGCCCCGCGCTCCGTCCTGCCCGGCAGCAGCGACGGCGGCAACGAGATCTACCGGCTGGAAGCGGAAGGCAATGTCCGCATCTTCACCGCCACGGATGAGGCGGTGGGCGATCGCGCGGTGTACGACATCGACCAGGCCGTCATGGTCATGACCGGCCGCACCCTGCGCCTCACCACCCCCTCCCAGGTCCTCACCGCGCGCGACAGCCTGGAATACTGGGCCCAGAAGCGCATGGCCGTCGGCCGCGGCAACGCGGTCGCCGTCACCACCGATGCCCGCCGCCTCGCCGCCGATACGCTGGTGGCCTACATCGAGGACGACAACGCCCCCCGCCCCACCCCGGCCCCCGCCCCGGCCCAGGCCCAGGCTGGCCAGCAACCGCCTGGCGCCGGCAGCAAGCTCAAGCGCCTGGAGGCCTATGGCAACGTGGAAGCCCGCACCCAAACCGACGTCATCCGCGGCGACCGCGCCCTCTATTTGCCGGAAACCGGCATCGCCCGCGTCATCGGCAATGTCCGCGTCACCAGCGGCCAGAACCAGATCAACGGCCCGGCGGCCGATGTGAACATGCGCACCGGCGTCGCCCGCATGCTCGCCGACCCCGGCGGCCGCGTCCAAGGCGTCATCACCCCAGGCACCACGCCCCCTGGCACCACGCCCCCCGGCACCGCCCCCGCCCCCCAGCCGGCCCCCCGTCGATGAGTGCCCCGCTGCGCGTCGTTCCCCCCCCGCCCGGCAGCGCCGCTCCAGGCGCGCCGGAAGCCCCCCAGCCCCTGCCCGCCAGCGTCGGCCTCGCCGCCACCGGCGTTGGCAAGACCTACAAGAAGCGCCCGGTGGTCCGGAACGTCTCCCTCAGCCTCAAGCGCGGCGAGGCGGTCGGCCTGCTCGGCCCCAACGGCGCCGGCAAAACCACCACCTTCTACATGATCGTCGGCCTGGTTCAGCCCGACACCGGCACCATCAGCCTCGACGGCCACGACATCACCACCCTGCCCATGTATCGCCGCGCCCGCCTCGGCATCGGCTACCTGCCGCAGGAGGCGAGCGTCTTCCGCGGCCTCAACGTGGAACAGAACGTCATGGCCGCGCTGGAGGTGGTGGAGCCGGAGCGAGAGCGGCGCGAACACATGCTGGAGGAGCTGCTGGCCGAATTCGGCATCGGCCATCTCCGCCGTACCCCCGCCCTCGCCCTGTCCGGCGGCGAACGCCGCCGCGTGGAGATCGCCCGCGCACTCGCAACGCAACCCAGCTATGTCCTGCTCGATGAACCCCTCGCCGGCATCGACCCCATCGCCGTCGGCGAAATCCGCGATCTCGTCTCGCATCTCAAGGATCGCGGTATCGGCGTTTTGATCACCGACCACAATGTGCGCGAAACCCTTGAGATCATTGACCGCGCCTACATCCTCCACGACGGCCAGGTGCTGATGGAGGGCGACCCGCAGGAAGTTGTCGCACACGAGGATGTGCGTCGTGTCTACCTGGGTGAAAGGTTTTCGCTGTAAGCTCGTTGGCATGCCCCTTGCTGAGCATGCTTCTTGCACTGATCCCCCCACGGCGCCCCCCTCCGCGCCGCCCGTAGCCATTCGCAACCGGGTCGCCGCCTGATGGCCATCGGCCCCCGCCTCGACCTGCGCCAATCGCAGTCCCTGGTCATGACGCCCCAGCTGCGTCAGGCCATCCAGCTGCTGCAGTTCAACAACCTGGAAGCCGCCGCCTTCGTCGAGCAGGAGCTGGAACGCAACCCCCTCCTCGAACGGGATGAAACCCCGGAACTGCCCGATACCAGCCGCCCAGCCCCGGACCAGGCCCTCGTCGTCGGCCCGCCGGGCACCGGCCCCGCCGATTCCGCCACCGCGGCCTCCGCCGGCGAACTCCCCGCGCCTGATTCCGCCCCGCTCGAAATCGACGACAGCAACAGCTACGACCCCGGCGGCGCCGGCGACGGCGTGCGCACCGGCAGCGGCGGCAACACCGCCTTCGACGACGACGAGCGCGGGCTGGACGACCTGGCCAATGCCGGACCCACCCTGCGCGAGCATCTCGGCGAGCAGATGCGCCTCACCTTCCACGACGCCGCCGACCGCCTGATCGGCGCCTACCTCATCGCCCTGCTGGAACCCTCCGGCCGCCTTTCCGCCAGCCCGCAGGCCCTGGCCGATGCCATGGGCACCGATCTCGCCCGGGTGGAATCCGTCCGCGCCCGCATGATGCGCCTGGATCCCACCGGCATGTTCGCCACCTCGCTGGCCGAATGCCTCGCCGTCCAGCTCGCCGAGAAGAACCGCCTCGACCCCGCCATGCAGGCCCTGCTCGACAACCTCGAAGTGCTGGCCCGCCGCGACCACAAGAAGCTCATGCAGCTCTGCGAGGTCGATGCCGCCGACCTCACCGAGATGATCGCGGAAATCCGCGCGCTGGATCCCAAGCCCGGCGCCACCTGGGATGCCACGCCGCCCGCCCCGGTGGTGCCCGATATCCTCATGCGCCGCGCCAACGATGGCGGCTGGCTGCTGGAGCTGAACCCCGAAACCATGCCCCGCGTGCTGGTGAACCAGAGCTTCACCGCCCGCATCATGGCCAACGCCACCAAGGACGACCGCGCCTTCATCGCCGACAAGCTGCAAACCGCCTCCTGGCTGGTGAAATCCCTGCAGCAGCGCGCGCAAACCATCCTCAAGGTCGCCAGCGAGATCGTCCGCCGCCAGGATGCCTTCTTCCGCCTCGGCGTCGCCCATCTCCGCCCGCTCATCCTGCGCGACATCGCCGAGGCGACGGAGCTGCACGAAAGCACCATCAGCCGCGTCACCAGCAGCAAATACATCGCCACCCCGCGCGGCATCTACGAGCTGAAATACTTCTTCACCACCGCCATCGGCGCCACCGGCGGCGGCGAATCCCACAGCGCGGAATCGATCAGGTTCCGCATCAAGGCCATGATCGACGCGGAATCCGCCGACGACATCCTCTCGGATGACGCCATCGTGGCGGCCCTGCGCAGCGAAGGCGTGGACATTGCCCGCCGGACCGTGGCCAAATACCGCGAAGCGCTGCGCATACCCAGCTCGGTGCAGCGCAAACGGGAGAAGGCCGTGCCGGCCTGAGCCTTCGCAGCTCCGCCCGGCAGGCCGGCAACGCCAAAAGCCGGCAGGCGGTCCCGAACGATCGGGCACGGGGGGAGGCCACGGGAACGGCCATGCGGATCACGGTCTCAGGCAAGCAGGTTGAACTGTCCGAAGCGCTGCGCACGCGCGTCGAGCTCGGGCTGGACACCATCACCGCCAAATACTTCGACCACGCGCTCGAAGCCCACGTCACCTTCAGTCGCGCGCGCAGCTTCTTCACCTGCGACATCAACGTCCATGCCGGCCCCGGCCTGATGCTGCGCGGCGAGGGCGAGGCAGCGGATGCCAACGCCGCCTTCGACGATGCCGCCGAGCACATCGCCAAGCGCCTGCGCCGCTACCGGCGCCGCGTGAACGACCACGCCCGCGACCTCGCCCACCGCGAACGCCCGCAGGCCGCCCGCCAATACGTCCTCCAGCAGGAGGAAGACACGCCAGGGAACGGCGAGGTCCAGGCCGCCACCTACGCCACCGTGGTCGCCGAAACCCCGACCGAAATCGCCCTGCTCACGGTCAGCGATGCCGTCATGCGCATGGACCTCGCCGACCAGCCGGTGATGATGTTCCGCAACAGCGCCACCGGCATCCTCAACGTCGTCTACCGCCGCAGCGACGGCAACATCGGCTGGATCGATCCGAACGGCGTAAGCTAAGGATTCTTCTTTTTCTGAAGAAAAAGAAGCAAAAAGACTTTTGTCAATTTGATGCGGAGAGACTGGATCTCTCCGCATCAAAGTCATGAAAGTTTTTTGGTTCTTTTTTTCAAAAAAGAACCGCTTCCTTCCTCAATGCACCTGCGCCGCCACCATCTCATGCTGGTGGATCGCCGCGATCGCCAGGCTACGGTCCTGCGCCACCGCCATCGGCGTGCCGTCCGCGGCATGGATGGCAAAGGCATGCGCGCCGTTCACCATCACCGGCTTCACATAGGCCAATTGCTGCACCCCCAGCCGGCCCAGATCGGCCGGCGAAAGATTGCGCACATCCAGAACCACGGTCCTGGTCTCATCCTGGGTCTTGCTGGGCATGGCAGATCTCCTTGCCTGTGCCGGTGCCGCCATGGCCCCCGGCCGTTCCGTTCCCGCTGCGCGCGCTGAAAGCCCGCTCAGTCGGTCGAACCATCCACCACCGGGGCGGTTCCGACCGCGCCCGTGGTCTTTTTGCTGATACGGATCGTCTTCACCCGCGCCTCCGGCTGCGGCCGCGCCAGGTCGATATGCAGCAGCCCGTTATCGAGCCACGCGCCCCCCACCTCGATCCCCTCGGCCATCACGAAGGCACGCTGGAACTGCCGCGCGGCAATCCCGCGATGCAGGAACACCCGCCCCTGCCCGTCATCGGCCTGCCGGCCACGGATCACCAGCTGGTTGTCCTCCTGCGTGATCTGCAGGTCCTCCATCGCGAAGCCGGCGACGGCCAGGGTGGT
>JAIXTK010000428.1 GCA_027483995.1 Acetobacteraceae bacterium | reverse complement strand
GACCACCGCGCAGCTGGTGGGATTGAGCACGTCCCAGATGGCTGGCTTCAAGACGGCGCAGATCGCAGCACTCACCACCGCGCAGGTGGCGTCGCTGGAAACTGCGGACCTCGCAGCGCTGTCGAGCACGCAAACCGCCGGGTTCACCACGGCCCAGCTGGGGGCCATGACCTCGGCGCAGGTGAACGCGCTGTTCCTGTAGGGGACCGCCGCAGAAGGAAGGGGGCGGCCGGGAAGGCCGCCCCCTTTTTCTATGCCCGGCGCGTTGCCAGCGCCGCGCCCTGGGCCAGCGCCTCGAACTTCGCCCAGACGATCCCGGGATCGACCACGCCGAAGCCGGCGAAGGTGGAGAACCCGCAATCGGTGCCGGCGATCACGCGATCGGGGCCCACGGCGCGCACATAGTTCGCCAGCCGCTGGGCGATCAGCTCCGGGTGCTCGACAAAATTGCTGGTGCTGTCGAGGCAGCCGGGAATCAGCACGAGGTCGTCCGGCACCTTCGCCTCGTGCCACACGGTCCATTCATGGGCATGGCGCGGGTTGGCACCTTCGAACAGCAGCGCGCCGGGCTTGGCCTTCAACAGTTCCGGCAGTACCGCGCCCAGCGAGATATCCCTTGTGTGCGGGCCTTCGTAGTTGCCCCAGCAGATATGCATGCGCACGCGATCGCGCGGGATGTTGCGCAGGCCGTGGTTGATCGCCTCGATATGCACCGCGGCGCGCTTCAGGAATCCGGCCTCGTCCAGCCCCTTGTACATCATGTGCCGGCCCAGCCCGAGATCCGGCGCATCGATCTGCAGGACCAGCCCGGCGGCCACGATCGCCTCGTATTCCGCGCGCATCGCCTCGGCGAGGTCGAACAGATAGTCGTCGATGGTCTTGTGATAATCCGAAGGCTGGAACAGCGCGATAACGCCGGGGCTGGCGGAGTTCATGAACCCCTCTGCATACCCCGCCGCCGCCATCCCCGCCTTCATCGCCGCGATGTCCTTGTGCAGCGGATCGAGGTTCTTCACCGTGATCGGGCCGGTGCAGCGCGGGCGGCGATAGGTGGGCGTGCCGCCGGCCTTGGCGAGTTTCTCCAGGAAGCCTGGAAAATCCTCGAGATCCGCCGGCGGCGAGCGCGGTGAATCGCCCTCGAACCCCGTCAGACGATCCTTGATGTAGGTGGCGTAGGAGATCTTGGAGGTCTCGCCATCCGACGGGATATCGATGCCGGCCTGCTTCTGCCGCACCAGGATCGCCGCCGTGCCTTCATCCATCACGCGCTGCCAGGCGGCGGGCTCGAAGGGCAGGCCCTTCTCGGCGCCGAACAGCAGGTCTGCCACCAGCGCGCTGCGCGGCAGCGAACCCACATGCGTTGTGCGAATCGCCATGGCTCAGTCCGCCTTCCGCTTGCCCGCGCGCACGAATTCGGGCGCCGCGATATCCTCCCCGCCGCGCACCACATGAACGATGGAGCCATCGGACGAGGTGGCGCGGAAGGCGCGGGCCAGGCCCTTCGGCGTGGTGAAGGTGTCCCCGGCACCCAGCATCACGCTGCCCTTCGGCAAGGTGACCTCGATCATGCCGGCATGCACCATCAGCACCTCTTCCTCGTGGCGCACATGCGCGGGAACCGCAGCGCCGGACTGCAGCTTCAGCGCGCGCAGGTTGAAGCCATGCGGCCACCAGCCGGAAATCGGGCCGGGTGCGAAACCGTCCCGCGTCGCCTTCGGCACGATGATCGGGCATTCCTCCACACCCGGCGCTGCCAGCGGCGAGTTCGGATTGCCCTTGAGGTCGCGCAGCCGGTGCACGCACTGCGCCATCTGCTCGGCCGTCGGCGAGGCGAGCTTGCGGATCTGCGCGGCCGTGGGCGGCTTCTGCTTCACCGCGCCGGCGGGAATCGCCTCCCCCTTCACCGTGTCCACCAGCTTGCCGCCCTCGAGCAATACGAGGCCGTAATGCTTGGCCATCTCGAACACCTTGGGCGACCACGTCACCTTGCCGGGATCATCGCCGCCCAGCACCGCGAACAGGAAATCCGCGCTGCTGCGGCTGCCCAGGTTCTCGAAGCCGCGGAACATATGGATCGGCAGGTCGATCACGTCGCCCTTGCCGATATCCACGTAGCCCTCATCGGCATTCGGCCCCAGCGTGAAGCGCCACTTGCCGGAATGGACGATGAACACCTCGGCCGTCTCGTGGCTGTGCTGGGAGTTGAGGCACTTCCCCGGCTGGCGCGCGCCACCGATGTTGAAGCCGTGCGGCTCCGGAATATGCACGTGCTGGTCTGGGTTCTCGGAAACGCCCGGGCCAACCAGGGTGAAATTCTCCTTCTGCTCCGAGCCCGGCGAGCGCGTGTCGATGAAGGCGTTGCGGCAGGGACGCAGATCGGCATAGCGGATCAGGCGGGAGGCGTAAGCGGACATGGCGGGATTCCCTAGCCGGTCTTGAGAAGGATCTGTTTCCAGACAGCGGTTTCGTCGATCAGCACGAATTCGCGGCGGATGCCCCAGGGCCCGAACTCCGCGTGGCAGATGCCCATCACATGCACCTCCGCCCCCGAGGGCGGCCCGAAACTGCCCCAGCCATCGTGCTTGCCAGTGAGCGACCAGCGCAGCGCGGCGCGTGGCGGCAGCATCGCGTCCTCGCGCCCGATCCGGTGGTGGACCTCAAACTTTGCCGACGGAAATGCCGCGCGCAGCCCCATCCAGAAATGATCGGCCGCCCCATGGCTGTGCGCGGTCACGCCACCGGGCAGTTCCAACTGCACCGCGCGATCGTACTCGCGCGGGATCGCGGCCATGTCGGCCCCCATGATGGCCGTCAGGATCGCCGCGTAGCGCTGGCCCACCGGATGGCCATTGCCGGTGCCACGATAGCCGCCCTGCACGTCCATCGCCGGCGTGAACGGCCGCGCGCATCGCCCCGGTCCACCCTCGCGCGCGATCTGGTCAGCGGCGAAGCCCTTCGGCTCCCAGCCCATCTGCCGCACGATCGCGGCCTGGTCGCGGATCAGCCATTCGTCGTGGATCACGTTAGCCCGCGCCGCACAATCCGCCACCACGCGGTAGGTCAGGCGCTTGCCGGTGGCCGGCCCGAACACCCCCTCCCGCGCATGGGTGGCAGTGGTGAGGATGCGATGGGAGGAGAGGAAGCCGCCATCCGCATCCTCGCTCCAGATCACGTCCTCGCCCAGCAGCGTGCGGTCCGGGAATTCCGACAGCGTCGCCATGGTTGCCGCGATCACGCCCTGGTTGCCCAGCGTCAGCCCGCCCGGCGTGCGCACGGGCATATCGGCCGCGTAATAGTGATGGAGGGTCGCGATGCGGCGATCCTCCCAGATCTCCTTGGTGATGCCGATGATGTAGTGCTCGGGGCTCGTCCACTTGGGATCGAAGCCCTGCATCGGATTGCTCATCCCTTCACGGCTCCTTGGGTCAGCCCCGCCACGAGCTGGCGCTGGAAGGCCAGCACCAGCACGAACAGCGGGGCGGTGATGGAAACAGCGGCGGCAATCGCCTCGATCTGGTCGGACAGCCGCACATCCCGGTTCAGGAACTGCGTGATCGCCGGCACCATGGTCATGGATTGCGCATCCAGCAGCAGCGCCGTCACGAGATAATCGTTGTAGGCCAGCAGGAAGCTGAACAGCCCGGTGGTGATCACGCCCGGCCACATCACCGGCATGATGGCGCGCCAGAACGCCTCCAGATGCGAACAGCCATCCACCCGCGCCGCTTCATCCAGCTCCGCCGGGATGTTCTGGAAGAAGCTGCGCAGCATCCAGATGGTGAAAGGCTGGTTGATCGACACCAGCACGATGATCGTGGCCAGCGGCTGGCCATACAGCAGCGGCGGCCGGCTGGAGAACAGGTGGAAGAACCAGCCGGTCAGCGGCCAGTCCCACAGCGGCGCCAGGATCTCGCGGCTGTTCAGGAAGAACGGCACATAGCCAGTGGCCAGCACGGAATGCGGCAAGGCGCGGAACACCAGGGCGGCCACCAGCAGCCAGAACGCCAGCCGGCTTTGCGAGCGCGCCAGCGCATAGCCCGCCAGGGTGCCAACAGTGAGAGAGATCACCACCACGCCCAGCGTGACCATCATGGAGTTGAGGAAGTTGCGGTAGAATTCCTGCCGCACCCACACCGCGCGATAATGGTCCAGCGTGATGCCGATCACCGGCTCCGCCAGCAGCCCCACCCCAGGCACCGGCGCCAGCAGCGCATCCAGCGTGCGGGCCACGAGCGGCAAAACGAACAACCCCCCTGCCCCCAGCGCCAGCACATAGCCCAACCCCAGTGCCAGCCAGCGCGGCACCGCAGGCACCCGCTCCATCCGCACCGCCAGCCCGGGCACGAAGCGCGTCGCCCCGCGCCAGGCCAGCCACAGGAAGCCGATCCCAAGCGCGATATCGATCGCCGAGAGCCCGCCGGAGGCCGCCCGCGTGGTGGGCCCCAGCAGCACCCGCAGCGGGTCTGCCGCCAGCGCATCCTGCGGCGCACGGAAGGACATCACGGCAATCCACACCAGCGGGAATGCCGCGATGAAGCACCACACGGTCAGGAACACCGCCACGCCCGCCCGCTGGGCAAGGCCGGGGCGCAACGCTTCGGGCGTGGTGTCCTGCTCCATCGCCTAGCTCCGCGGCCGGTTGTCGCGCCACACCCGGCGCAGCAGCGGGATCAGCAGCAGCACAATGCCCACCAGCGTCAGCATGGAGGAGGCAGAGGCGCGCGCGATGTACCGGTTCCCCGTGAAATCCGGCATCAGGTAGTTGAAGGTCAGCCATTGCAGCGAAATCACATGCGCCTCGCTGCCGAAGCCCACCACCTCCTCGAACACGCGATACGCGTCCATCAGGTGGATCAACGAAACGAACACGATCAGCGGCGCCAGATGCGGCACCACCACATAGCGCAGCCGCTCCCAGCGCGAGGCCCCGTCGATCACCGCTGATTCCAGCGTGTCCTGGTCCACCGTCTGCAGCCCGGCGTAGAAGATGATGAAGGCGAAGGGCGCATTGTGCCACACGCGATACACCAGCATCAGCAACTCGATCGTCCAGCCCTGCGCGAAGAAGGAGATCGAAGGGTCGATCCAGGCCCGCAGCGCCGCCGTTACGATCCCGTCGCCCACGAACAGCCAGCGTATCGCCAGCGCACCGATCACCGGCGTGATCACGAAAGGCAGCAGGGAGACGAACACCAGCGGCCCGCGGATCGCGCGCATCGCGTTGTTCACAGCCAGCGCGATCACCAGGCCGAAGCCCACCACCAGCGGCAGGGTGATGAAGGTGAAGGTCAGCGTGAAGCGCAGCGCGCGCCAGAAATCCAGCCGCAGCACATCCACCACGCCCTTGCCAGTGGCAGAAAAGGCGGCAGCCACCTTCTCCAGCTCCAGCACGGCGCGATAGGCATCGAAGCCGGTGAAGCGGGTTTCCGTCAGCGGCTTGCCATCCGGCCCCATCTTCACCTGGGAGCGTTCGGTGGTGGTGCAGATCTGCGCCAGGAACCCCGGCGAGCAGGTCTCCACCTTCACCATCTCCCGCACCACCGTGGTGGTGTGCAGGCTCTGGATCGCCACCGAAACCAACGGTCCGAAGATGAACACGAGCATCAGCACCGCGGAAGGGGCGGTGAAGAACAGCAGCGTGCGCAGCCTCATGTCGCGATCCGCCTGGAAGGGCCGGCCCTACCCCCGCGAGGGGGCAGCGCCGGCGTTCTCCGCTGGCTACTTCACCAGGCCCTGTTCCTTGGCGCGGGTGAGGTAGGCCGCCTCGATCGCCTGCAGCGTCTGCTCGGCGGTCTTCTTGCCACTCAGGAAGTCGGCCACGTTCTCCGCCAGCACGGCCGAGACCAGGCCCATGGCCGAGGTGGAGGGATAGGCCGGCGCGCCGCCCATGGCGGATTCAATGGCGCCCTTGGCGGCCGGGCCAGGCTGGTAGCCCTTCACCAGCCACACCGCGGCGTTGTTCGCGCCCTTCACCATCTCCTCGTCGATCCCTTCCACGGCGATGCGGAAGGCCAGCTCCGCCTCGGCATCCGGCAGGTTCTTGGCGATCACGAACCCGTCCCACCACAGCGTGGTGGCGGGCTTGCCGCCCTTCACCGCGGCCGGGGCCGCCGCCTGCAGGATCTTGCCGGCGAACTGGCTCTCTTTCGGGTCGTTCACTGCCCCGGCGCGCGTGGCCCACAGCACCGCCATGGCGATCTTGCCCTGCTGGAACTGCCGCGCCACGAAGGTGCTGTCGGAGGTGAGGTATTCCGGGTCCAGGAACTCCGTCATGCGCTTCATCAGCGCCAGCGTCTTCATGCCGGCATCGGAATTGATGCTCGGCGTGTTGTCCGGCTTGGTGGGTACGCCACCGAAGCCCAGGAACACATTGAGGAACTCCTGGCTGATGTCGAAGCCCGGCTTCATCGTTGCACCCAGCGGGGTGGCGAACTTGCCGGATGCCTTCAGCTTCGCCGCCGCGTCCAGCACTTCGTCCCAGGTGGTGGGCACGGCGATGCCCGCTTCCTTCAGCGCATCCTCGCGCACCATGAAGTTCTGCGCGTTCACCATCATGGCGATCGCCATGGTCTTGCCGTCTACCTTGATCAGCTGGTTCGGCGTCAGGTTCTGGCCGTACTTCGCGATGTATTCGTCCAGCGGCCGCACCGTGCCGGCGTTCAGCAGCGGCACCACGGTGTTATTGGCCACACCGCCGATGTGGTACAGGGAAGGATTGGCCGCGAACGCCGTTGGCTGCTTGGTGCGGAAGTTCATGTCCAGCTCGGACTGAACATTGCCGCATTCCGCCCAGGCCGCGGTCACGGCCTTCCAGGCATCGAAACTGGCCGACAGCGTCTTGATCGGCACGGTGTTCTTGATGGCGCAGGCGGCCTCGGCCGCACCTGGCAGGGCGGCAAGGCTGGCGGCCAGCGCGGTGGCCAGAAGCGTGCGCTTGAACATGGTGGGTCTCCGGCGTTCGGGGTGTGTCATGGGGGTTTTCAGGAAAGCCGCTCGCCGCTGCCGGCATCGAACAGATGCACGGCCGGGCGCGGCACGGTGAAGCCGATGGTCTCGCCGATGGTGCCGCGGAAGGTCTTCTCCGCCTTCACCGTCACCAGCGCTTCGCCGGAGCGCACCGTGGCGAGCGACGCATCGCCCAGCAATTCCACGGTGTAGATGGGGGCTGCGATCTCCGCCTCCGCCGCCGGCACGATGCGCGCATCCTCGGCGCGAAAGCCCAGGGTTACGCGCCCTTGGGGCCCCGCAATTCCCGCCATGCGCACGCACGGCGCGCTGAACACGCCGCCTTCCAGCACGCCGTCAATCAGGTTCATCGCCGGAGATCCGATGAAGCCGGCAACAAAGGTATTGGCCGGGCGGTCGTAGATCTCGATCGGCGCGCCCACCTGCTGGATCACGCCCTTGTTCATCACCACCACGCGGTCGGCCAGCGTCATCGCCTCCACCTGGTCGTGCGTCACGTAGATCGTCGTCACCTGCAACTCGTGCTGCAGGTTCTTGATCTGCGCCCGGGTGGAAACCCGCAGCTTGGCATCCAGGTTGGAAAGCGGCTCATCCATCAGGAACACCGCCGGCTCGCGCACGATCGCACGGGCCAGTGCCACGCGCTGGCGCTGCCCGCCGGAAAGCTCGCGCGGGCGCCGGTGCAGCAGGTCGCCCAGCTCCACCATCGCCGCCGCGCGGCGCACGCGCGCATCATGCGTCGCCGCATCCACGCGGCGCACCTTCAGCGGAAAGCGGATATTCTCGTACACGGTCAGGTTGGGGTACAGCCCGTAGTTCTGGAACACCATGGCCACGTCGCGGTCCTTGGGCTCCAGCCTGTTCACCACCCGATCGCCGATCAGGATGTCCCCTTCCGTGGGGTCCTCCAGCCCGGCGATCATCCGCATGGTCGTGGTCTTGCCGCAGCCCGAGGGGCCGAGCAGCACAATGAACTCGCGGTCGGCAATGGCGAGGTCCACCTCGCGCACACCGACAAACGAGCCCCACCGCTTGGTCACGCCGCGCAGCGTCACCTGCACCATCCGCCTTCAGCCCCCACTGCGGCGCCGCCGGCATCGGCCCGGCCTTCCCCGCTTGCCATTACGTTGACAGATGCCGACTACGTATGCAAGGACCGATGCACAAGCGGGGAGACGGCGCATGGGCGAACAAAATCTGGCGAACAAACGCTTCGCCCACGCGGCGCTCTACGACCTCGCCCGCGCCACGCCAGGCACGCTGATTCAACGCCTGGAACACGCCTACCACCGGGATGCCGAATGGCGTGGCTCCCACCCGCTCAACGAGATGCGCGGGTTGGATGCCATCGCCGCCACCGTCTGGCGCCCCATGCTCGCCGCCTTCCCCGATCTCGAGCGCCGCGATTCCATCCTCATCGGCGGCAGCTTCGAGGGATTGGAATTT
>JAIXTK010000413.1 GCA_027483995.1 Acetobacteraceae bacterium | reverse complement strand
GGCCGAGGCGCTGGGGCACGGAATGACGGCGGAGCCCGAGCTTTGCCTGATGGCGGATGGGGTGGAGGTGGTGGCGCTGTGGGATGGGGCGGTGGCGCGGTTCGATGTGCCGGCCGGGGCGCGGGAGGTTCGGCTGCGGTCGCGCAGCGTGGTGCCGGCGCAGGCGCGGGTGGCGGCGGAGGATCATCGCCGGCTTGGCGTGGCGGTGCAGGGGCTTTGGGTGGATGGGTGCGCGGTGGGGCTGGACGAGGCGGTGCTGGCGGAGGGGTGGCACGCGGCGGAGGACGGGCTGCGCTGGACGGATGGCGACGCGGTGCTGCCGTGCGGGGGTGGGGCGGTGGTTGAAGTCTCTGTGGCGCCGCTGGAGCGTTATTGGACGGATCGCCTCGCCGCCTAGTCACGCGGGTCCAGGGGGCGCTGGCCCCCTGGCCTTGTGCTTTGCCTAGAGCACGAACCAGGTGGCGTCGATCGGGCCTGGGGCGATGACGAGGATGGTGAGGTCGGCGGCGGGGTTGGTGTTGGTGTTGGCCTGGATGAGGCGGGTGGCGCCCTGGTCTTGCCAGCGGAGTTCGCCGGGGGTGCCGGAGAAGGGGGCGGAGCCGATGAAGGTGAAGGCGTCGTTGGCCAGGGTGCCGGCGATGGCGTCGATGTTGGAGAGGTCCAGGCGTTCGTTGGCGGCGCGGTTGAAATCCAGGATCGTGAACTGGTTGGTGGCGCCGAGGGCGGTGGGGAGGAAGCGGAAGACATCTGTGCCGGTGCCGCCGGTGATGCTGTCTTGCCCCCTGCCGATGAGGAAGAGATCCGGGGCGGCGGTGCCGATGAGGGTGTCGTTGCCGTTGGTGCCGCGGAAGGCGTCGTCTTCCAGGATGGTGCCTGTGGCGCTGGCGCGCGCGAAGGTCATGCCGGCGGTGGGGGTGGAGAGCGAGAGGGTGAAGCTTTCATTGTAGCCGCCCTCGGCGTTGGTATCGCCCGCGACCGGGACGGTGATGGTGAGGAGGGTCTGGCCGGGGGCGAAGGAGAGGATGCCGCTGGGGAGCTTGTTGCCGATGAAATCGGCGGCGTTGGCGGCGACGGTGCCGCTGACGCCACCGCCGGTGACGGACCATGCGACGGTGCCGGCGGGCAGGGTGGTGCCGGCGCGGGCGACGGTGAAGGTGAAGCCGGTGGAGCCGCTGTTGCCCTCTGCGCGGCTGATGCTGGCGCTGAGGGCGAGGCTGGTGTCGTCGTTGCGGATGATGCCCTGGGCGGTGGCGGTGGCCAGGGAGGTGCCGGCGGAGGGGGTGGCGAGGGTGACGGCGAAGCGTTCGTTGGATTCGCCCAGCGTGTCTGCCAGGACGGGGATGGTGATGGTGCGGGAGGATTCGCCGGGGGCGAAGCTGACGGTGCCGGAGGGGAAGGTATTGCCGGCGAAATCCGCGGCGCTGGCGGGCAGGGTGCCGCTGCCGGCGATGCCCGCGACGGACCAGGCGGCGGTGCTGGCGACGCCGAGATTGCCGTTGCGGGAGACGGTGAAGGTGAAGCCGGTGGTGCCGCCATTGCCTTCGGCGCGGTTGGCGCTGGTGGCGGCGATGGCGAGGTTGGCGGTGGGGACGGTGAATTCGGCGGTGCGGGCGTTCACCTGGAGATTGAGGCCGGCCATGGTGACGCTGGTTGCGAAGACGCCGGAGAGGCCGCCGCCATCCATCTGCAGCGCGTGGGTGCCGTTGGCGAGCGGGAGGTAGTAGGCGCCGGCGGCGGTTGAGGTGGCGACGGCGATGCCGTTGATGCGGATGGTGACGCCGGCGATGCCTTCGCCGGGGTCGTAGAAATTGTCCAGGTCGAGATCGTTGTAGATGACGCCACCGAGGAAGCTGGTGGTGCCGGTGAAGGCGAAGTTCTGGGTGATCATGGAGGCGTTGTAGGTGATGCTGCCGGAGGTGAAGGCCCCGGTGACCTGGGAGATGCCGATCTCGCGGTAGCTGTCGTTCTCGATGTTGGTGCGGTGGCCGGGGCTGAGGAAGAGGCCGCGGTGCTGGTCTTCGATGTAGGACGACAGGAGGCCGAGCGGGCCAGTGGTGCCGCTGAAGGCGATGTTCTCGCCGGCGGCGTAGGGCGGGGCGAAGGCGTAGCCGGCGGCGGTCATGCGGTCGAACGGTTGGGAGCCGCCGGCGCCGGTGTGGCTGAACGTGTCGGTATCCAGCATCCACTGGCTGTGGGCGCGGGCGCTTTCGTTCAGCAGCGGGTTGGGGACGAGGGGCTGCTTGGGGGTGGCGGAGATGGTGCCGGCGGCGAGGCCCTGGTTGAGGTCGATCTTGTAGCGGGCGGCTTCTCCGGCCGGATCCAGCCGGGCGCGGTTGACCAGCTGGAGCATGTAGATTTCGAAGGCGTTGAATTCGGCCATCGCGCTGCCTGCCTGAAATATCTGGATGTTCGGACTAGCCCGAAGAAGTTTACCAGACTTAAAGGCGGGCGGGAGGGTTCAGGCGTTGGGGCCGCGTTCCATGGAGATGGGTTGCCAGCGGCGTGCGGCGAGGCGGGGGAGGACGGTGGGGTTGACGCAACTCATCGGCCATTTGCCTTGCAGGGCCAGCGCGATTTCCTGGCCGGCGCGGCGGCGGCGGAGCTGTTCGGCGCGCGACGAGGCCGAGGCGGTGTGGGCGGCGAGGATGACGTTTTGCATGCGCAGGATCGGGTTGTCCTGGCGCGGGGGTTCCTCGGCCAGGACATCGAGGCCGGCGCCGCGGATCCAGCCTTCTGACAGGGCGCGGATGAGGGCGGGTTCGTCCACCGTGCCGCCGCGGCCGACATTGAGGAACCAGGCGGTGGGCTTCATGGCGCGGAAATGGGGTTCCTGGAGGAAATTGCGGGTTTGCGGCGTGCCGGGGAGGTGGTTGGAGACGAAGTCGCAGGCCAGGACTTCAGTGAGCGTTGATGGGAGGACGCCGCGCTCGATCATCACGAGTTCCTCGATGAAGGGGTCGTAGGCCTTCACGGCGAGGCCGAAGGGCTTGGCGCGGGCGGCGACAGCGCGGGGGATGTGGCCGAAGCCGATGAGGCCGATGGTCTGGCCCATGAGGCGGGGGATTTGCAGCAGCGGGGTGCGGCCTTCGCGCCAGCGGCCTTCGCGGACCAGGCGGTCCTGGTTCAGGGTGTCGCGGAAGGTGCAGAGGAGCAGCATCATCAGGTGGTCGGCGACCTCCTCGATGAAGATGTCCGGCACGTTGGTGACGGGGATGCCGGCTTCGGTGGCGGCCTGGATGTCGGCGAAATCGACCCCGACGCCGTTGCCGGCGATGACGCGGCATTTTTCCAGGGCGGCGATGATGCGGGGGGTGAGTTGCACGTCGCGGGCGAGGATGGCGTCTGCGGTGCGGGCTTCCGCGAGGAAGGCTTCTTCTTCCGGCGGGGCAAGGATGAAGTCGGCGGGAATGTCGCCAAGGGCCGTGCGTTCTTCCGTGAAGTGGTCGGGCGTGCCGGAGGTGACGATGCGGAAGGGGGGCATGGGGCCTCGCTCTTGATCAATTCGGGCGGGGT
>JAIXTK010000205.1 GCA_027483995.1 Acetobacteraceae bacterium | reverse complement strand
CTGTTCCACCTGCAGGAAGAGGCGACGGGCAGCGTGTTCTGGCATCCCAAGGGCTGGAAGCTGTATCGCACGAGCGAGACCTATGTGCGCCGGCGGCTGGAGGCCAATGGCTACGTGGAGATCAAGACGCCGCAGCTGGTGGATCGCGCGCTGTGGGAGGCGTCCGGCCACTGGGAGAAGTATCGCGAGAACATGTTCCTCGTTCGCGTGGACGAGGAGGAGAAGACGCTCGCGCTGAGGCCGATGAACTTCCCCGGCGCGGTGATGGTGTTCAACCAGGGCATGCGCAGCTATCGCGAATTGCCGCTGCGCCTGGCGGAATTCGGCCAGGATCACCGCTATGAGCCCTCTGGCGCGTTGCACGGGATCATGCGCGTGCGGGCATTCCAGCAGGATGACGGGCATATCTTCTGCACCGAGGACCAGATCGGGGCGGAGACGGTGCGGTTTGTCGACCTGCTGTCCTCCATCTACCGCGATTTCGGCTTCGACAGTTTCCGGGTGAAGTTCTCCACCCGGCCGGATGTGCGCGCGGGGTCCGACGAGGTGTGGGACCGGGCCGAGGGCGCGCTGGAGAAGGCCTGTGCCGAGGCGGGCGTGGAATACGTGATCAACCCCGGCGAGGGCGCGTTCTACGGCCCGAAGCTGGAATTCGTGCTGCGCGATGCGATCGGGCGCGATTGGCAGTGCGGCACGCTGCAGGTGGATTTCGTGCTGCCCGAGCGGCTGGACGCGGAATACGTGGGTGAGGACGGTGCGCGGCATCGGCCGGTGATGCTGCACCGCGCGATCCTGGGCAGCTTCGAGCGCTTCCTGGGCATCCTGATCGAGCAGTTCGCCGGGCGCTTCCCGCTGTGGCTTTCGCCGGTGCAGGTGGCGGTGGCCACCATCGTTTCCGACGCCGACGGCTATGCGGCGGAAGTGGCGGCGCTGCTGCGGGCGAAGGGGCTGGAGGTGAAGCTTGATACCTCCAACCAGAAGATCAACGCCAAGATCCGCGAGCACAGCGTGCAGCACGTGCCGGTGATCGCGGTGGTGGGCCGCAAGGAGGCGGAGCAGCGCACCGTGGCCCTGCGCCGCCTGGGCGGGGAGGCGCAGGAGGTGCTGCCGCTGGACGAGGCGGTGGCCCGCCTGGCGGCCGAGGCGATGGCGCCGGACCTGGTGCGCGGTGCCGCATAACAGGCCCTGGCCTTGAAAACGGGCGCAGGCGGCAACAACATGCTATGTTGCTGCCGTCGGCACCTGACTTGCCGCACCGATAAGACGTCAACTGCCACAGGAGAGAACCATAGCCAGAGGCCCCATGCCCGCCGCGCCCAGCCGCGACGGCCCCCGCGTGAACGAGGAGATTCGCGTTCCCCAGGTGCGACTGATCGACCAGGACGGCGAGATGCTTGGCGTGATGAGTGCGCGCGACGCGATCCAGCGCGCCTATTCCGTCGGGCTCGACCTGCTTGAGATCAGCCCGAATGCCGATCCGCCAGTGTGCAAGATCCTCGACTTCGGCAAGTTCAAGTACGAACAGCAGAAGAAGAAGAACGAGGCGAAGAAGCGGCAGAAGGTGATCGAGATCAAGGAGATCAAGGTCCGCCCGAACATCGATGAGAACGATTACCAGGTGAAGCTGCGCGCGATGAAGACGTTCATCGAGGAAGGCGACAAGGTGAAGGTCACCCTGCGCTTCCGTGGCCGCGAAATGGCGCACCAGGATATCGGCGTGAAGGTGCTGGAACGCATCCGCGGCGACCTCGACGGCACCACCAAGGTGGAACAGATGCCGAAGATGGAAAACCGCCAGATGGTGATGGTGCTGACGCCGCGCTGAGGCGTCGCCCAGCCAGGAACACAGCGGCCGGGGAGCGATCCCCGGCCGCTTTCGTTTGTTCTACAGGCGGGTACCGGCGAACCGTGAGCTGTTCGACCCAGGGATTTCGAACAGATGCGGGCCGAGATCGGCCAGGGTGTTCACGCCGATATTGGCCATCGCCGTCAGCGTCTCGTTGCGCATGATGGTCAGCGCCTTGCTGGCGCCGGCCTCGCCGGCCACGGCCACGCCCCACAGCGTGTTGCGGCCGCACAGCACGGCCTTGGCGCCCAGGGACAGGGCCTTCACGATATCGCTGCCGCGGCGGATGCCGCTGTCGAACAGCACGGTGGTCTTGTGGCCGACCTCGGCGACGATGCTGGGCAGGACGTCGATGGAAGCAACGGAGATATCCAGGTTACGGCCGCCGTGGTTGGAGACCACGATGCCGTCCGCGCCGCGTTCCACGGCGATGCGGGCATCCTCCGGGTGCATGATGCCCTTCACGATCAGCGGGCCGGGCCAGCGGTCGCGCAGGCGGTTCACGTCGTCCCACGAGAGGTCCTCGGTGTGCTTCACCCGGTCGCCCAGCGGGCTTTGCGTGATCGGGGTGCGGAATTCCTCCGGGTAGTTCTCGAAGCGCGGCAGGCCGCCATTCTTCAGCACGTATTTGCCCACGGTGCCGAACAGCCAGTGCGGCGCCAAGGTCATGTCCACCAGCGAGCGCAGCGTGGGCTTGTAGGGGAAGGAGAAGCCGTTGGCCTTGTTGTAGGTGCGGTTGGGGGAAACCGGCGTGTCCATGGTGAGGAACAGCGCCTCGAACCCGTTGTTCTTGGCGCGGTCCACCAGCTGCATCGACAGCTCGCGGTCCTTCCAGAGGTAGAGCTGCATGAAGTTGCGGCCGTTGGGCACTTCGCGGGCGATCTTCTCCACCGAGGTCTGCGCCCCGGTGGCCAGCGTATAGGGAATGCCCGCCTTCGCCGCCGCCTTGGCCAGCGCCAGCTCGCCCTCATAGGCCACCAGGCCGGCGGTGCCGGTGGGGGCGATGATGTAGGGCATGGTCATGGGCTTGCCGAACAGCTCGGTGGCGATGTTCCGCTTGCTGACGTATTCGGGGAAGCGCGGCACCACCTTCAGGCGATCCAGCGCCGCGCGGTTCTCGTCCAGCAGCTTGTCGTCCTCGCTGCCCCGGTCGACGTATTCGAAGATGCCGCGCGGCAGAAGCCGGCGGGCGGCATCGCGAAGCTGGTAGATGTCGTCGCAGTTATCGAGAATGCTCACGGCGTTTCCTGCTGTCGCGTTTGGTTGGCGCAATGCTGCACCCGATTGCCGCACCACGGCAACAGGGGGGACGGGCCACCCGCCATTGCCCTTGCGGGCGCCCGCGACTTTCGTTGAGACTGTCGGGCAGGGAACGGCCCCAACGAACCAAGGCGGAGACAGATCATGCGATTCGGCCTCATCTATGAGTTGCAGCTGCCCCGCCCGTGGGATGCCAATTCCGAGCACCAGCTGGTGCAGCAGGCGCTGGCGGAGGTGGAGGTGGCCGACCGGCTGGGCCTCGATTACGTCTGGGCCAACGAGCATCACTTCCTGGAGGAGTATTCGCACAACTCCGCGCCCGAAGTGTTCCTGGCCGCCGCCGCGGCGCGCACCAAGCAGATCCATATCGGCCATGCCGTGGTGCTCTCCCCGCCCGGCTACAACGCGCCGGCGCGGGTGGCGGAACGCCTTTCCATGCTCGATCTCGTCTCCTCCGGCCGCGCGGAATGGGGCACGGGCTCCTCGGCCTCCCGGGCGGAGCTGGAAGGGTTCGGGGTGGATCCCGCGCTGAAGAAGCTGATGTGGGCGGAAGCGACCGAGCAGACCGCCAACATGATGGCGATGGCGCCCTATCCCGGCTTCAAGGGCGACTACTTCTCCATGCCCGCCCGCAACGTGATCCCCAAGCCGCTGCAGAAGCCGCATCCGCCGATCTGGCTGGCATGCTCGAACCGCGAGACGATCCATGTGGCGGCGCGCAACGGGGTGGGCGCGCTGGCCTTCGCCTTTGTCGACCCCGCGGATGCGGCGAAATGGGCGGGCGAGTACTACGACATCATCAAATCTGATGAATGCGTGCCGATCGGCCATTCCGTGAACGCCAACATCGCCATGGCCACCGGCTTTTCCGTGCATCACGACGAGGCCGAGGCCATCAAGCGCGGCGGCGAGGGGTTCCAGTTCTTCGGCTTCGCGCTGGGCCATCATTATGTGTACGGCGACCACATCCCGGGCGTGACCAATGTGTGGGAGCGCTTCGAGCGCGGGCGGGACAAGATGCCGCCGGCGGTGGGCAACGGCATCGGCACGCCGGCCCAGCTGATCGCGCGGCTGAAGCAGTACCAGGATTCCGGCGTGGACCAGGTGATCTTCGTGCAGCAGGCCGGGCGCAACACGCATGCCGACATCGTGGCGTCGCTGGAGCTGTTCGCCGCCGAGGTGATGCCGGCGCTGAAGGCCGACCAGGCCGAGCGCGATGCCCGCAAGCAGGCCGAGCTGGCGCCGTATATCGAGGCGGCGCTGAAGCGGAAGAAGTGGATGCAGCCGCTGGCGGCCGACGCAATTCCCTCCATTCCCGCCTATGGCCGCTCCGTGGTGGCCAGCGACGGCACCCCCAAGGCGCTGGCAGCGCGGCGCGGCGGCGGCATCAACATCCCGAGCGAGGATCCCTCCGAACGGTCGAACGCGGCCGAGTGAGGCAGGCGGCCGGCCGCCTTCAAGGTTGACAGGCCGGCACCGTCCTGCGCATAGCACCTGCATCCACACCGCCGCTCCGCGAGGGTTCGCGCAGCGGCGCGTATTTCGTTGAGAGGAGCTTCTGCCTTGTTCGAGGCGCTGACCGGCAAACTGACGGGGGTTTTCGACCGGCTGCGCACGCGCGGCCGCCTGTCGGAAACCGACGTGCTGGAAGCGCTGCGCGAGGTGCGTCTGGCCCTGCTGGATGCCGACGTGGCGCTGCCCGTGGTGCGGGACTTCATCACCAAGGTGCGCGAGCGCGCCGTCGGCCAGGAGGTGATCGACAGCGTCTCCCCGGGCCAGCAGGTTGTGAAGATCGTCAACGACGTGCTGATCGAGGCCCTCGGCGGCGCCGGCGTGGTGCCGCTGAACCTGAATGCCGCCTCGCCCGTGCCGGTGCTGATGGTGGGCCTGCAGGGCTCCGGCAAGACCACCACCTCTGGCAAGCTCGCGCTGCGGCTGTTGAAGCGCGAGCGCAAGAAGGTGCTGCTGGCCAGCCTGGATACCCAGCGCCCGGCCGCGCAGCTGCAGCTGGAGACACTGGCCAAGCAGGCCGGCGTTGGCAGCCTGCCGATCATCCCCGGCCAGACCCCGCTTGAGATCGCCGCCCGCGCCATGGAGACAGGGCGCCGCGAAGTGTACGACGTGGTGATCCTGGACACCGCCGGCCGCCTGTCGATCGACGAGGCGCTGATGGCCGAGGTGAAGGCCATCCGCGATGCCACCAACCCGGCGGACACGCTGCTGGTGGTGGATGCCATGACGGGCCAGGACGCGGTGAACACCGCCAAGGCCTTCAACGACGCGCTGGGCGTGACCGGCATCGTGCTCACCCGCATGGATGGCGATGCCCGCGGCGGCGCGGCGCTGTCGATGCGCAGCATTACCGGCGCGCCGATCAAGTTCTCCGGCTCTGGCGAGAAGCTGGATGCGCTGGAGGAATTCCACCCCGAGCGCGTGGCCGGCCGCATCCTGGGCCAGGGCGACGTGGTGGGCCTGGTGGAGCGTGCGGCGGAGATCGTCGACGAGGAAGAGGCCGAAAAACTCGCCAAGAAGATGGCGAAGGGCACGTTCGACCTCGATGATTTCGCCGCCCAGCTGAAGCAGCTGAACAAGATGGGCAGCATCCAGTCGATCATCGGCATGCTGCCCGGCGCCGGCAAGATCCAGGCGGCGCTGGAAGCCAGCGGCAAGTCCAACCTGGACCAGAAGATGCTGAAGCGCCAGCAGGCGATCATCTCCTCGATGACCGCCGGCGAGCGCAAGAACCCCGACATGATCAAGGCCAGCCGCAAGAAGCGCATTGCGACCGGTTCCGGCGTCACGGTGCAGGACGTCAACAAGCTGCTGAAGCAGTTCGACGACATGACCACCATGATGAAGCGCATGAACAAGCTTGGGCAGAAAGGCCTGATGCGGCAGGGGCTCGGTGCCCTGCTGCCGCAAGGCAAGCGCCCGTTCTGAGAACTCAACCGACCAACGAACACCTGACTGGAGACGATTGATGGCCCTTAAGATTCGCCTCGCCCGCGCCGGCGCCAAGAAGCGGCCGTACTACCACATCGTGGTGGCCGACAGCCGTTCGCCGCGCGATGGCCGCTTCATCGAGAAGCTGGGCAGCTACAACCCCATGCTGCCGGCCGAGCATGAGGACCGCGTGCGCCTGATGGGCGAGCGCATCCTGCATTGGGTTCGCCAGGGCGCCCTGCCGACCGAGCGCGTGGCGAAGTTCCTCGGCCATGCCGGGATCGCCGAGATGCCGGTGTACCGCGAGCAGCCCGTGCAGTCCGCGCCGAAGAAGAAGGCGCAGGAGCGCGCGAAGGCCGCCGCCGCCGCCGCGGCGGGCTGAGCCCACGCTGAGCGGAGCAGCCCTTGGCTGAGCAACGCATCCTGATGGGCGTGATCGGGCGGCCGCATGGCGTGCGGGGGCTGGTGCATGTGCACAGCTACACCGCCGACCCCGCGGACCTGCCCGAATACGGCCCATTCCGCGATGATCGCGGCCGGACGTTCACGCTCGCCTGGGCGAGCGAGGGCGTGGCCCGCGTGATGGAGATCGTGGACGGGCGCGAAGTGAAGCTGGCTGACCGCAATGCCGCCCATGCGCTGGTCAATGTCCGCCTGTATGTGGACCGCGACCGCCTGCCGCCCACCGAGGATGAGGACGAGTTCTACCTCACCGACCTCATCGGGCTGCGGGCCGTGACACCCGAGGGCCGCGAGCTCGGCAAGATCGACATGGTCCACGACTATGGCGCCGGTACCAGCCTGGAGATCGGGCGGCTGATCCTGCCCTTCACCCGCGCCTGCGTGCCGGTGGTGGACCTGGCCGGCGGCACCGTGACGGTGGTGCCGCCCGTGGAGATCGAGGTGCCGGAAGATGGCGCACGGGATGAGGAGGCCGCCGAATGAGTTGGCGTGCCAGCGTCCTCACCCTGTTCCCCGGCATGTTCCCGGGCCCGCTCGGCCAATCCCTGGCCGGCCGCGGCCTGGAACGCGGCGCCTGGTCGCTGGAGGCGCGTGACATCCGCGATGTCGCCACCGATCGCCACCGCAAGGTGGACGACACGCCCTTCGGCGGCGGTGCGGGCATGGTGATGCGGCCGGATATCGTCGATGCGGCGCTCGCGCTGGTCGCCGATGGCAGGCCGATGATCTACCTCACCCCGCGCGGTCGCCCGCTCGCCCAGTCCCGCGTGCGGGATCTGGCCGCCGGGCCTGGCGTGGTGCTGCTCTGTGGCCGGTTCGAAGGGGTGGATGAGCGCGTCATCCAGGCCCGCGGGCTGGAGGAGGTCACGATCGGCGACTACGTGCTCTCCGGCGGCGAGCCGGCGGCGCTGGTGCTGCTGGATGCCTGCGTGCGGCTGCTGCCTGGTGTGATGGGCGCGGCCGAAAGCGGCACGGAGGAAAGCTTCTCGCCCGGCCCCCTGGCCGGGTTGCTGGAATACCCGCACTACACCCGCCCCGCCGATTGGCAGGGCCGCCCGGTGCCCGAGGTTCTGCTCTCGGGCCATCACGCGGCCGTCGCCCAATGGCGCCATGCGGAGGCGGAGCGGATCACACGCGAACGCCGGCCCGACCTGTGGGCCACCTATCAATCGGCGCAGCCGGGCGTTGCTTCACGCCCCACTGCGCCCTAGAGACGTTGCGCGGCAGCGCGCGCCATAGAGATCGACGAAAGGATCACCCCATGAACATCATCCAGCAGTACGAGGCCGAGGAAATCGCCCGCCTCACCGCCGCCCGCGCAGTGCCCGAGTTCATCCCCGGCGACACCCTGCGCGTGGCCGTGAAGGTCGTGGAGGGTGAGCGTACCCGCGTGCAGAACTTCGAAGGCGTCTGCATCGCCCGCTCCAACAAGGGCCTCAGCAGCAACTTCACCGTGCGCAAGATCAGCTACGGCGAAGGCGTGGAGCGCGTGTTCCCGCTCTATGCGCCGACCATCGCGGAAATCGCCGTGGTGCGCCGTGGCGATGTGCGCCGCGCGAAGCTGTATTACCTGCGTGGCCGCAGCGGCAAGTCCGCCCGGATCGCCGAGCGCCCCCGCGACGTGGTGGTGCCCGTGTCCGGCGAGCCGGCTGCCGCCGAGTAACGCCACGCGGCGGCGGAAGGGGGAAACACAATGGCCGAGACCAAGCCGCGCACGCTGTTCGACAAGGTGTGGGATGCCCACGTTGTCGAGCAGCTTCCGGACGGAACCTGCGTGCTCTACATCGACCGGCACCTCGTGCACGAGGTCACCAGCCCGCAGGCCTTCGAGGGCCTGCGCCTGGCCGGTCGCAAGGTACGCCGGCCCGATGCCACCATCGCGGTGGCCGACCACAACATCCCCACCATGGGCCGTGCCAACGGCATCCAGGAGGAGGACAGCCGCATCCAGGTGGAAACACTGGAGCGCAACGTGGTGGAATTCGGCGTTCCCTACTTCCCCATCCTTTCGCCGCAACAGGGCATCGTTCACATCATCGGGCCGGAGCAGGGCATTTCGCTGCCCGGCATGACGATCGTGTGCGGCGACAGCCATACCTCCACCCATGGCGCCATGGGCTCGCTCGCCTTCGGCATCGGCACCTCGGAGGTGGAGCACGTGCTCGCCACCCAGACGCTGCTGCAAAAGCCGGCCAAGAACATGCTGGTGCGCGTGGAAGGCACGCTCGGCGCCGGCTGCACGGCGAAGGACATCGTGCTGGCCATCATCGGCAAGATCGGCACCGCCGGCGGCACCGGGCATGTGATCGAGTTCGCCGGCTCCGCCATCCGCGCGCTGGACATGGCCGGGCGCATGACCGTGTGCAACATGTCGATCGAGGCCGGTGCCCGCGCCGGCATGATCGCGCCGGACGAGACCACCTTCGAGTACGTGCGCGGCAAGCCCTACGCCCCCAAGGGCGAGGCGCTGGAGCGTGCCATCGCCTGGTGGAGCACCCTGCCCGCCGACCCCGGCGCGCATTACGACACGGTGGTGGAACTCGATGCGGCCAGCATCGCGCCGATGGTTACCTGGGGCACCAACCCTGAGGCCGTCGTGCCCGTGACCGCCACGGTGCCGAACCCGGCGGATGAGCAGGATGAAGCCAAGCGCGCCCAGCTTTCCCGCATGGTGGAATACATGGGCCTGGTGCCCGGCCAGAAGATCACCGACCTCAAGATCGACGTGGTCTTCATCGGCTCCTGCACCAACAGCCGCATCGAGGATCTGCGCGCCGCCGCCAAGATCGCCGAGGGCCG
>JAIXTK010000176.1 GCA_027483995.1 Acetobacteraceae bacterium | reverse complement strand
GCGCTGCGGCTCGATCCTGCCCGCATTGAGGTGCAGGACGATCTGTGGATCGGCTATCGCGCCGTGTTCCAGCCCGGCCAGGGTCATCTGGTGTATTCCGGCACCGGATCGGTGGCCATGCACATGCGCGAAGATGGCTCCGTGTTCCGTGTGGGGGGGCGTGGCATCCTGATCGACGATGCCGGCTCCGCCTTCGCGATCGGGCGGGCGGCGCTGAACCTGGTGTATCGCCGCATCGACCGCGGCGAAGACCCGGGGCCGCTGGGCCAGGCGCTGTTCGCGGCGGTGGGCGGGGACAGCTGGAATGCGGTGCGCGCCCATGTCTATGGCGGCGGGCGTACCGCCGTGGCGCTGTTGGCCCGCGCCGTCGCCGCCGTGGGCGCGGATGATCGCGCCGCACTCGCTGTTCTGCGCGAGGCCGGGGCGGAACTGGCCGTGCTGGCCCGTGCCCTGATCGCCCGCGAAGGCCCGCGCGACGTGGTGGTGCTCGGCCGGGCGGCCGGGTTGCATCCGGCGATTCTGGACGCGATGCGCGAAGAACTTCCAGGCGTGGCGCTGCGCATGGAGATCACCGATGCGGCCCTGGCCGCCGCCCGTCTGGCTTGCGCGCGCGCGCGACCCGGCGCAGGCTGACACCCTCTCGATCACGACAAATACGGCAGGAAATCTCCATGGACGGCAAACGCCCCATCGTCTCTTCCGTGCACGGCATGGTCGCCGCGGCACACCCGCTGGCCGCCTCCGCCGGCGCGCGCATCCTGGCGATGGGCGGGAACGCCTTCGACGCCGCCGCCGCCACCACCGCCGCCCTGAACGTGGTGGAGCCCTACATGTCCGGCCTCGCGGGCCTCGGCTATGCCACCTGCTACATCGCCGCCGAACAGCGCGTGCGCTGCCTCAACTACGCCCCGCGCATCCCGGGCAAGTTCCCGGCCGGCAAGTTCGCCGAGCGCGAGGAAATCCAGCGCCACCCGCTCGCCTCCGGCACGCCCGGCAACCTCGCGGGCTGGTGCGAGCTGGTGCGCGCGCACGGCAAGCTTTCCTTGGCCGAAGTGTTCGCCCCCGCCATTGCCCTGGCGCGCGACGGCTTCCCGCTCGGCCGCTTCAACGTGGAGCTGACCAACCTTTCCTGCGTGCAGCTGGCCGATCATGCGCAGTATGCCGAGCTGAACCGCGTCTATGCCTTCGGGCGTGGGAAGGTGAAGCAGGGCGAGGTGCTGAAGCAGCCCGACCTCGCCGCCACCTACGAGGCCATCGTGAAGGACGGGCCGGGCCATCTCTATGGCGGGCCGCTCGGCAAGACCATGGCCGCCTACCTGCAATCCATCGGCGGCTGCATCACCGAGGAAGACCTGGCCGCCGTGAAGCCGGTGTGGGTTGATCCGATCAGCGTGAACTATCGCGGCCTGACCGTGCACTCCATGTCCCCGCCATCGGAAGCGTTCCAGTGGCTGCTGACGCTGCGCATCCTGGAAGGCTTCGATCTCGGCCGCATGGAGCGCAACGGGGTGGACCACCTGGACACGGTGTTCCGCGCCATCCGCCTCGCCGCCGGGGTGCGCATCGCGCGCAACAACCCGAACCCCAGCGAACTGGCCGAGATCCTGTCGGACGCGCACGTGGCCAAGCTGCGCGCCCGGGTGGCGGACGGCACGCCGGTGGAGGGGCCGACCGAGCAGTTCGTCACCCCGCAGCCGATCGACCTCAACAAGGAGCACACCACCTCGCTCTCCATCGCCGACAAGTTCGGCAATGCGGTGTGCATCACCCAGTCGCTCGGCGCCGGCTTCGGCAACGGCATCGTCATCCCCGGCACCGGCGTGTGCATGAACAACTTCCTCTACTGGTCGGAAGTGGACACCGGGGGCCGCGCCCCGCTGGTGGCCGGCGGCGAGATCGCGCTCTGCGTCTCCCCCTCCATCGGCACGAAGGACGGCAAGCTGGTGCTCTCCATCGGTACGCCGGGCAGCTATGGCATCATGCAGACCCAGGTGCAGGCGCTGGTGCAATACGTCGATTTCGGCCTGGATATCCAGGACGCCATCGCCGCCCCGCGTGGCCGCCTGTGGGACGGCACCAAGATCGACGTGGAAGGCCGCATCCGCGACGAAGTGATCGCAGCCCTGGTTCGCCGTGGCCACGGCGCGGTGAAGGCGCCGGACTTCACCATGCAGGTGGGCGGCATGCAGGCGGTGGCGATCGACCCCGATAATGGGGCGCTGACCGGTGCGGCCGATCCGCGGCGCGACAGCTACGCGGTAGCGCCCTAGCCCATCGATTGGTCGGAGGTCGCATGATCGAGGACATCATCGATATCGCGACCGAAGACGGGGCGATGGAAACTTTTGTGGTGCATCCGGAGCGCGGCGGGCCACACCCCGCCGTGCTGATGCTGATGGATGCGCCGGGTATCCGCGAGGAGCTGTATCTGATGGCACGGCGGCTCGGCACCGCCGGCTACTGCGTGCTGCTGCCCAACCTGTATTACCGCGCCGGGCGGGATACGAAATTCGGCCCCGGCGTGCTGATGATGGGCGATCCCGAGCGCGACCGCATGCGCGCCATCCGCACCAGGATGACGATCCCGCCAGTGATGGCGGACGTGGCCGACATGCTGCGCTTCCTGGATGGCTTCGCCCCGGCCAAGGCGGGGCCCGTCGGCGTGCACGGCTACTGCATGAGCGGACCCTACGCGCTGGCCGCCGCCGCCCGCTACCCCGGCCGGGTGGCCGCGGCGGCGAGCTTCTACGGCACCTGGCTGGTGAGCGATGCCGAGGAAAGCCCGCATCTGACGCTGGGGCAGGGCACGGCGGAGCTCTACATCTCCTGCGCCGAGCACGACGAACTGGCGCCGCTGCCGATGGTGGCGGAGCTGAAGCGGCTGTTCGATGAATCGGGTGCCGCGGGCGAGCTGGAGATCCATCCCGGCGTGCATCACGGCTTCGCCTTCCCCGAGCGCAAGATCTACGACCTGCAGGCGGCGGAGCGGCACTGGGAACGGCTGATCGCGCTTTATCGCCGCCGCATCGGCTAAGGGGCGGCATCGACCGCACGATGGCGTCCCGCCCTTTCAACCTGATGCTGCTGGCGCTCGGCGCGATGTCGGTGCAGCAGACCTTCGCCACGATCGGCCGAGGCCTGCCGCCGGTGATCGCGCCGGCGGTGGTGGCCGATCTCGGCATCGATCCCGCGCTGCTTGGCGTCTATGTCGCGTTGGCCGCGGTGGGCTCGCTGGTGTTCCAGCTCGGCTGCGGCAGCTTCATCCTGCGGCATGGCGCGCTGCGGGTGAGCCAGGTGGCGCTCGCGCTCGTGGCCGGCGGGCTTGCGGTGTCGGCCTCCGGTCCGCTGCTGCTGTGGGCGCTGGCGGCGGTGATCGGCGGGGGCGGCTCGGCCATGTCCACGCCCGCTTCCTCCCACCTGCTGGCGCGCTACACGGAGCCGCGGCTGATGCCGCTGGTGTTCGCGTTGAAGCAGACCTCCGTGCCGCTGGCGCTGTTGCTGGCCGGGTTGGTGGGGCCGTTCCTGACGGGGCTGCTGGGCTGGCGCGGCGCCATGCTGGTGACGGCGGCGGCCTGCTTCCTGTTCGTGCTGATGCTGGAGCCCGGCCGGCGCGAATTCGATTCGGATCGCCAGCCCGGCTACCCCGTGAAGTTCGGCGATCTCGCCACCACGCTGGTGGCCGTGACGCGCGCGGGGCCTTTGCGAAAGCTGTCCTTCGCCTGCTTCGCCTTCAACGGGCTGCAGACCGTGTTCACCAGCTACTACGTCATCACGCTGACCCAGCTGGGCTATTCGCTGGAGGCGGCCGGGGCGATGTATTCGCTGGCGATGGTGGTGGCGGTGCCCGGCCGCATCTTCTGGGGCTGGCTGGCCAGCGGGCATGTGGCGCCGCGGGTGCTGATGGCGGGGCTGGCGCTCGGCATGGCGGCGGGTGCTGCGGCGCTGGGGATGATCGCAGCTGATTGGCCGGCGTGGCTCACCGCCGTGGTGGCGGTGGCGCTGAGCGCCACGGTGATGTCGTGGCACGGCGTGGTGCTGAGCGAATGCGTGCGGCTTGCGCCGCCGGGGATGCCTGGGGCGGCCACGGGCGGGGTGCTGAGTTTCGGGCAGGTGGGTGGGCTGCTGCTGCCGCTGGTTTATGCGCTGATGCTGGGGCTGACGGGCCATTCCGGTATCGGATTCCTGGTGTGCGGCTTGCCCGGGCTGGTGGTGGGGGTGATGCTGCTCCGCAAATAGCAACGGAGATGGCGATGCTGCGCGTGGGGTTCGTGGGGCCGGGCCTGATGGGCCATGGGGCGGCCAAGCATATTCTGCTGAAAGGCTATCCCCTGACGGTGCTGGGCCACCGCAACCGCGTGCCGGTGGATGATCTGGTGGCACGTGGCGCCACGGAGGCCAGGGACCTCGCCGCACTGGCGGCCGCCAGCGACGTGCTGGTGCTGTTCCTGCCCGGCGTGAAGGAGGTGGAGGCGCTGGTGACGGCCCTGCTGCCGCTGGCGCGCCCCGGCATGGTGGTGGTGGATGCCAGCACCGGCCTGCCGGAGACCACGCGCCGCCTGGGCGCGCTGCTGGCCGGGAAGGGCGTGGGCATGGTGGATGCCCCGGTGGGCCGCACGCCGAAGGAGGCGGAGGAGGGCAGGCTCTCCAGCCTGCTCGGCGGCGACGCCGACCTGATCGCGCGCATTCGCCCGATCGTGGAATGCTATGCCGACACGATCATCCCCTGCGGCCCGCTCGGCTCCGCGCTGACCGTGAAGCTGGTGAACAACTTCGTCAGCTTCAGCAATGCCGTGATCATCAGCGAGACCTTCGCGGCGGCGGCGAAGCTGGGCGTGGACCCGAACGCGCTGGCGGCGATGATCGAGGCCGGCGGGGCCAACAGCGTGATGTTCAGCTGGATCGCCCCCTGGATCCGCGAGGGCGATGACAGCCGCGGCCGTGGCAAGCTGTGGATGGGCCAGAGCGTGCTGGAGACCTATCGCGGCATGGCCCAGGAGGCCGGCGCGCCGACCGAGATGGCCGATGCCGTCAGCCGCAGCGTCGCTGCCGTGGTGGAGGCCGGGCATGGCGAGCGCTATCTGCCCACCCTGCCCGGGATCATGGCGCTGATGGCAGGCAGCCCGATCCGCAACCTCGACGGCAGTGACCTGTAGCTACGCCTTCTGGGGAAGGATGAGGAACTTCGCCCCGGTGGCGCGCTTGGCGTATTGCGCGATTGCCTCGGGCCGGAGTGCCTCGGCCAGGCCGATCTCGGCGGCGTAGTGGCTGGCGAAGGTGGTGGTGAGCTCGGCGGCCACGCGGGCCTTGAGGCGATTGGCGGTCTCGGCGCCGAACTGGGCCATGCGCGGCATCAGCAGCCAGCCGCCCATGCCCCAGGCGCTGCCGAAGCTGCGGGTGAACTCGGTGGGGCCGGTGTTCAGCGCGCCGTAGATATAGACCTGCTTGTGCACGGTGGAGCCGTAGCGGCTGTAGGTGGTGGCGGTACGGATGACCGCCGCCTCCATCGCCGCCAGGATCTGCCCGGCCAGCTTGCCGCCGCCGGTGGCGTCGAAGGCCAGCGTGGCACCGGTTTCGGCCAGGGCATCCACCAGCCGGTCGGTGAAGTCGGGCGCCGTGCTGTCCAGCACCCATTTGGCACCCTGGCCGCGCAGAAGGTCGGCCTGGGCGGCGCTGCGCACGATGTTGACCAGCTTCACGCCATCGGCCTGGCAGATGCGCAGCAGCATCTGGCCGAGATTGGAGGCCGCCGCGGTGTGCACCAGGGCAGTGTGGCCCTCGCGGCGCATGGTTTCCACCATGCCGAGTGCCGTCAGCGGGTTCACGAAGCAGGAGGCGCCCTGCGCGGCGGTGGCGCCTTCGGCGAGCACGAGGCAATCGGCCAGCGGGAGGGTGCGGTACTGGGCGTACATGGCGCCGCCGAACATGGCGATGGTGCGGCCGAGCAGGTGGGTGGCGCCCTCGCCGGCGGCGATCACGGTGCCGGCGCCTTCATTGCCCACCGGCAGGGACTGGCCGATTCGCGCGGCCATCGCCGTGAGTGCGGCTTTCGGCACCGGGGCGGTGAAGGTGGGGTGGGCGTTGGTGCCGCCGGTGCGGCCGGCGGAGAGGTCGGCGGGGCCGATCAGCAGGCCGAGGTCGGACGGGTTGATCGGCGCGGCTTCCACCCGCACCAGCACTTCGCCGGGGCCGGGCGGGGCCACGGGCACGTCGGCGAGCGAGACCTCGATCTCGGCGCTGTCGCGCAGCAGGGAACGGATCTGCAGCCCGGTGCTGGGCAGGGGGGTGGCCATGGCGTGGTCCTCTCGGTCTGTCGCGGCGCAGCCTACCCGTGATGGGCGCGCGTGGCTTGGGATGTCATGGGGAGGGACGCGCGGGGGAAATGGTGCCCAGGAGTGGAATCGAACCACCGACACTGCGATTTTCAGTCGCATGCTCTACCAACTGAGCTACCTGGGCATATGGCGCTGTCGGCGCGGAGCGAATAGCCCGGATGCGGGCTGCAATCAACCCGTCATCTCGTCATCTTTTTCCGGCGGTGGGCCGGGGATGCGGTAGGTCTCGCCGAACCAGCGGCCGAGGTCGATGTCGGCGCAGCGGGGGCTGCAGAACGGGCGGTCGCGCTCGGTGCCAGGCTTGCGGCAGATCGGGCAGGAGCCGGGGGCTTTAGCCATGGGCGATTTCCTCGATGTGCCAGGCCCGCGGGGGCAGCGTGGGGTCTGGGCGCAGGGAGATGGGGTGGCCGGCGCGGGCGGTGAAGGCCGGCAGGGCGATGGGGTCGGCGGCGAGGGCGTCGGCGATCGCGGGGCTGGTGCGCAGGGCAAGGCGGGCATGGGGGCGGGCGGCGGAGTCGCGGGCGGCCTGGCGCAGGGCGGCGAGGCCGGCGGCGAGCGGGGTGGCGAGGCGTTCGTGCAGTGGGGGGTGGATGCGGGGGCGGAGGATTTCGGCGAGGCCGAGGGCGGAGAAGCCGAGGAAGCGGGGGGCGAGCGGGT
>JAIXTK010000234.1 GCA_027483995.1 Acetobacteraceae bacterium | reverse complement strand
CGTTGCCGAGGCCGGAAACGACGCCGTGGGCGCCCATGAGCAGCGCGCCATCGACATCCAGCTCACCGCCGGTCATGGCGAAGAAGTTGGGCAGGTCCGCGAGATCCGACAGGACGTAGCGCAGGCCGCCGGTATCCCCCGAGGAGTCCTTCAGGCCGATGATGGCGCCTTCGCGGGCCAGGGTGCTGATGGTGTCTCGCGCCAGCTTGGTGTGGACGCTGACGGGGAGATCATAGGCGATGACCGGGGTGGGGGAGGCTTCGGCGATGTAGCGGAAGTGGTCCACCGTCTCTGGCTGGCTGGTGCGGGTGTAGAACGGGGCGGTGACGACGATGCCGTCCACGCCCAGGGACGCGGCGCGCCTGGCGTGGCCGATGACGCGATCCGTCGTGGGATCGACCACGCCGGCGAGGACGGGGAGGCGGCCGGCGGTGACCTCGATGGCGTGGGCGAGGATTTTGTCGCGCGTGGCTTCGTCGTGGAAGATGACTTCGCTGGTGGAGCCGAGGAAGAACAGGCCGTGGACGCCGCCTTCGATCAGATGCTCGATGACGCGGGTGAAGCTGGGGTAGTCCACCGTGCAGTCGGCATTGAGGGGCGTGACGACGGGAGGGACGACGCCGCGCAGCGCGTTGAGGTTCTTCGGCATGGTCGTGACTTTCCCGGCGTTGTTTGCGCGATGGTAGGGGGAAGTGCGGCCGGTGGGAATCCGGGGCGTGGCGGCTGGACGGCGGGGTTCGCCCAGGGAAGCAAGCGCCTTCTTTTTTGAAAAAAAGAAGCAAAAAACTTTTATAAATTAGCCTTTCGATGTGGCAACGCTTTATCAAATGGGGTTTTTTCGTTCTTTTTATTCAAAAAAGAAGGCTTGCTTGCCTCCTGCGGTATCGCGGGGGATATTGCTTTGCAGCATGGTGTGGGGTCGATGAGCGGGGTTTCCGACGGGCTGCCGTTTCCGCGGCGGGGATGGGCGATCGTGGCGTTGGCGCTGGGGCTCGCGATGGCGGTGCTGACGGGGACGTTGGCGAACCTGGCATTGCCGACAATCAGCCGTGAGTTCCAGGTGAGCGCCGCCGAGGCGATCTGGGTTTCCAATGCGTATCAGCTTTCGGTGACGATGACGCTGCTGCCGTTCGCATCCCTGGGGGAGCGGTTCGGGTATCGGCGGGTTTATCTGTGGGGGCTGGTGCTGTTCACGGTGGCGTCCGGCGCGTGTGCGCTGGCGCAGACGATGCCGCAGCTGGTGGGGGCCCGGGTGCTGCAGGGGGTCGGTGCAGCGGGGGTGATGAGCGTGAATACGGCGCTGATCCGGTTCATCTATCCCTCCGCGCAGCTGGGGCGGGGGGTTGGCTACAACGCGATGATCGGGGGCACGTGCTCGGCCATGGGGCCGACGATTGCTTCGGTGATCCTGGCGGTGGCGGACTGGCACATGCTGTTCGTGCTGAATCTGCCGCTGGGGGTGCTGGCGCTGGCGATCGGGTGGAAGGCGCTGCCGGAAACGCCGCTGGGGGGGCAGAAGTTCGACCCGGCGAGTGCGGTGCTGAATGCGGCGTTCTTCGGGCTGCTGATTCTGGGGATCGACGGGCTGGGGCATGGGCAGGCGCCGTTCGCGGTGGGGCTGGAGCTAGTGGGCGCGGTGCTGGTGGGGGTGGCGCTGGTGTGGCGGCAATTGCCGCAGAGCAAGCCGCTGCTGCCGGTGGATCTGCTGATGCGGCCGATGTTCGCGCTTTCGATCGCGGCGAGCGTGTGCTCGTTCGCGGCGCAGAGCATGGCATTCACGAGCCTGCCGTTCCTGCTGATGCATGAGATGGGGAAATCGCAGACGGAGACAGGGATCCTGATGACGCCGTGGTCGGCGGCGATGGCGTTGACGGCGTTGTTTGCGGGGGGGCTTTCGGACCGGTTCTCGCCGGCGCTGATGGGCGGGCTGGGGCAGGCGGGGCTGTGCCTGGGGCTGGTGCTGCTGGCGGTGGTGGGGATGCAGGCTGGGGCGCCTGAGTGGGTGTTCTTCGTGGTGCCGATGGTGGTGTGCGGGGTGGGGTTCGGGTTGTTCAACTCGCCCAACAACCGGACGATCATGACGGCGGCGCCGCGATCGCGTTCCGGTGGGGCGAGCGGGATGCAGGCGACGTCTCGGCTGTTGGGGCAGACGATCGGGACGGCGCTGGTGGCGATGCTGTTCAACCTGTTTCCGGCGGGGGGGAGCTCGCTGGTGCTGATGGTGGCGGCGGGGTTCTCGGTGGGGGCGGCGGTGCTGAGTTTGTTCCGGCCGCGGGGTGGGGGGTAGGGTTCGGGCCGGGCAATCGTGGGGGCGGCACGATGAAGGTGGTATCCCGGGGTTGGGCTGCCGGGGCGGTGTTGGCGCTCCTTTGCTTTGTGGCGGCCGGTCAGGCGGCGCGGGCCAATGATTCGGCGTCGGAGTTCGGCATTGGTGGGCTGGTGATGGTGAAGACCGATGCCATCACGATGCAGCGCGAGGACCTGACGATCACGCCGAACTGGGTGACGGTGCGGTACGAGTTTCGGAACGACGGGCCCGCGCCAGTGACGCTGCGGGTGGCGTTTCCGTTGCCGGAGGTGCCGGTATTCTTGCCCGGCGGGCAGATGATTGGGGAGACGAAGGTTGACGTCTTTCCATTCAATCCACCGAATTTCGTTGCTTTTCTGGCATGGGCGGACGGGAAGGCGATTGAGCCTGAGATCGAGGTGCGCGCGGAACTGCCGGACGGGCGGAGCGTGCTGGACGAGTTGCGGGAGATCGGCGGCTGGTCGCTGGTGCTGAACCCACGGATGTTCGTGAACCGGGGTCGCGACGAGATTGACGCCTTGGACATTGGCCCCCGGGTGTTTCGCCAGTTGGAGGAGATTGGGGCGCTTGGTCCCAGGGACGAGACCAGCGATGGGTACGGCTGGGCGCGTTGGAAGACGCGGATTACGTATCACTGGGAGCAGACCTTCCGGCCTGGGGTGACGGTGGTGGAGCATCGGTACCAGCCGATGGCTGGGTTCTCCATGTTTCGCCCGGACCTG
>JAIXTK010000377.1 GCA_027483995.1 Acetobacteraceae bacterium | reverse complement strand
CAGCGCGTTGGACATCGCGCATCAGCTCCAGGTGCTGTCGCTGCTCTCCGCCGCCACGGCCCGCCGCGGCCTGACCACCATCGCGGTGCTGCACGACCTGAACGCCGCCGCCCGCTTCGCCGGCCGCCTCGCCCTGCTGCATGAAGGCCGCGTGCTGGCCATCGGCACGCCGGCGGAAGTGCTGACCCCCGGCCTGCTGCGCACCGCCTACGGCGTGCAGGCAGCCATCCTGCCAGGCCCGGACGGCCAGCCCATCGTCCTGCCGCTGCGCGCAACAGCCGGCCATGTAGGGGGTTTGTAAGAAGTTGCTTCTATCTTACTGCGTGTGCCCAGCTGCGGCTTGTGCAACCGTGCGTTGCCGTGCTTCAGGGCAGGAGTGGAGGACCCATGTCGAACCTGATTGGCCTGCTGACAGGGCTCCGCAACGACCGCAAGGGCGTTACCGCCATGGAATACGGCGTGATTGCCGGTGTCCTGGCGCTCACCATCGCCAGCACCTTCTCCGCGCTCACCAGCAAGCTGGTGAACGCCTACAACGCGCTGTCGTTCTAGGAGCCCGCCCGGCTCAGTTCGGCAGGGCGGCGATCACCTCGTCCCATGCCACCAGGAACGCGTCGGCGTGTTCGCGCTTGAACACCAGCGGCGGGCGGATCTTCACCACGTTGCGGAAGATGCCGGCATTGCTGGTCAGGAAGCCCTTGTCCTTCAGCCGGTTCACCACCTCCACCGTGGTGTCCACATCGGCCGAGCCATCCGGCTTCACCATCTCCACGCCGATGAACAGGCCCACGCCGCGCACATCGCCGATCCCCGGATGGGCGCCGGCGCGCGCCTTCAGGCTCGCCTTCATATGCGCACCCACCTCGGCCACGGAGGCCACCAGACCCTCGCGCTCGATATAGTCGATCACCGCGCTGCCCACGGCGGCCTGCAGCGGGCTGGAGGCGAAGGTGTTGAAGTAGCGCGTGCGGGCGCGGAAGATGTCCACCAGCTCCTTGCTCGCCGCGGTCGCCGCCAGCGGCAGCCCGTTGCCCATCGGCTTGCCGGTCACCACGATATCGGGCTTGAAGCCGGTCACCTCATAGCCCCACCACTTGCCCGGGCGCGCGTAGCCGGCCTGCACCTCGTCCGAGATCACCAGCCCGCCATTGCGGTGCACCAGGTCGCTGGCCTTTTCCATGAAGCCCTCCGGGATTTCCGGCAGCCCCTCATTGGCCAGGATCGAGCACAGGATCAACCCGGCAAACCCCTCGCCGCTGGCCTTCAGGCTGTCGATCGCCGCCTGCAGCTTGGCCAAATAGGCATCGGTCAGCTCGGCGCCGGAGAGCCCCGGCTGGATCGGGCGATAGGTCTCGGGGAACGGAAAGCTGCGCACATCCGGCACCGCGTTGCTGCCGAGCGACAGGCGCGTGAGCTTGGAGACCAGCTCGGAATTGCCGTGATACGTCCCGTCGGTGCAGATGATGCCCTGCTTGCCGGTGGCGAAGCGCGCCATGCGCAGCGCCACCTCGTTCGCCTCGGTGCCGGAGCAGGAAACGATCACGCTCTCGATCGGCCCGGCCGTGTTCTTGCCCTTGTGCAGCCCGGCGAGCTTCTCGCAGAATTCGACGATGCCCTCATGCAGGTAGCGGCTGTGCACGTTCAACGTGGATTGCTGCCGCACCATCGCTTCCACGATCGCCGGGTTGGCATGCCCCACGCAGGGCACGTTGTTGTACATGTCCACGTAGCGCCGGCCGGAGGGATCGTAGAGATACACGCCCTCGCCGCGCACCAGATGCAGCGGCTCGTTGTAGAACAGCGGTGTGCCAGCCCCCATCGCCTGGTCGCGGCGGGCCTGGAGCTGGTGCGGGGTGATGTCCATCGTCTGTCTCCGGCATTGCGGGCTTGGCGGTAGCCCACCGCAACCACCGCCCGCTGTCCAGCCCCCTCGGGCCCGAATTCGGGCTCAGCCCGCCCGGGGTGCCGCCAGCACGGCGGCCAGCGCGGCATGCAGATGCGCCGGCACCACCGCCCAGCGCAGATCATGCTCCCAGCCCGCCGTCTGCCCCGGCACGGCCTGGCCCACGACGCAGTCGTAATCGAGCCCGGCCAGGGCAGCGAGCCGGCGGAAGCCCCAGTGCTGGTAGCGGTCCATCACCAGCTCGATCACCGCGCAGGGGGCGCGGCCGAACACCACATTGGCCAGCCCCGCCCCGTGCGGCGCCACCACCAGCTCCGCCTGGCGGAACAGCCCCGCCTGCTCCACCAGCGACATGCCCTCCAGCTGCATCGGCACCACGCCCGCACCTTCCAGGAAGCCGATCAACTCCGCCTCGTTGGCCAGCTTCCGACGCTCCGCGCCCCGGCGGTCGATCCAGATGCGGGCCGGGAAGTCGGGGTTGTACGGCATCTCCGGCACCAGCCCATCCAGGAAGGCCTGCAGCTCCGGATGCGGCCAGAACCCATCCGCCAGGCGCCACGGCACCATCAGCCGTTCCACCGCCAGGGTCTGGTGCGGGCCCACCCGCCGCACCTCGCGCCAACGCCCCACGCCGGAGAGCGTGAGCGCCTCCTCCGCCGCCGGGGTCAGGTTGTCCGGCACCAGGATGCCGTCGCACTGCGCCATGGTGGCCGCATCCATCGCCGCCAACCGGCCGATTCCATCCGTCAGCCAATGGAAATGGTTCCAGTGGCTGCCGCTGAGCAGGCTGAGCCAGGTGCCGCCTACCGCCTCCGGCTGCGTCTCGGCCAGCAGCACCACCCCGCCGCCATGCTCGATCCAGCCCTGCCGCTCCGGCACCACGTGCATCATGGTGTCACCCACCACGAAGCCGCGCCCGGCCACGATGCCGCCATCGCCATGCACATGCACATCGGTGAAGGCGCACACCCAGGGCGTGACGCTACGGAAGGAGGCATCAGTCCATCCCACATTGCCCGGTATGGGGTGCGGCGGCAGTTGCGACAGCAGCCGCGCCCCCAGGCGCAGCGGCGGCAGTGCCACCTCCACCGCCTCGCCGGCCACAATGCTGGACGCCATGCCCCGGGCCGGGTCGCCGGCAGGGGCCGCGAAGATCTCGTCCAGCGCGCGGCGCGGGAACGGGCCATGGCCGATCATGCCGCCGCGCGGCTCCGGAAGAAGGCCATGCCGCGCATGCTCATCACCACCTCGCCCTCCTGGTTCAGCACCTCGGTGTGGAAATGCACCAGCCCGCGATCGGGCTTGCTCTTGGAAAGCCGCGCCTGTTCCACCGTGGCGCGCAGCCGCAGCCTATCGCCCACCCGCACCGGGCGCGGCCAGCGCAGCTCGTCGATCCCCGGCGAGCCCATGGATCCGCCGCCGCCGAAGAAATGGTCCACCATCAGCCGCATCGCCACCGAAGCGGTGTTCCAGCCGGAGGCCACCAGCTCCCCGAACATCGATGCCTTCGCGGCATCGTGGTCCAGGTGGAAGGGCTGCGGATCGTAGCGCCGGGCGAAATCCAGAATCTCCGCCTCGGTCATCTCGACATCGCCGCCCTCCAGCACCAGGCCGGGCGCGAAATCCTCGAAGAAGCGAACCGGCCCGCTCATGACATCAGGTGGTCGGGCGAGGGCTGCTTCTCCCCGCGCTCGATCGCCTGCACCAGCTCCGTCAGCTGCACATGGGCACCGGCGGGCTTGCCGATCTCGGCGGCCTTCTCGGCGATGAAGCCGTTCATGAAGGAAATCTCGGTGCGCCGGCCCTTCAGCATGTCCTGCGCCATGGAGGGGCGCTGCAGGTCGCTGCGCGCCGCCGCATTGGTGCCGGCGAGCATGATGGCCTCCACCTCCTCCAGCGCCGCCGCGTTGCCTTCGCTGGCCAGCGCCAGCTTCTCCGGCTCCAGCTTGCCGATCTTTTCCAGCTGGTAGCCCAGCGCCTGGCCAACCCGCACCGCCTCGCCGCCGAGGCGGATGGAGAAGCGGCGGATCGCGTCATGCCGGTCGATATCGTTGCCGCCCAGGCCGGTGGCGGCGGAGACGCCATTGCGCATGCCGTTCAGGCACAGCTTGGACCAGCGCTCGCCCCACAGATTCTGTGTCACCTTCACGCTGTCGATGCCGGCGATCATCTCGGCAATCTGCTCGGCGCGCGGGGTGACGCGGCCGTGCACCTCGCCCACGCGGAACACGGTGTGGTTGGCGCCGCCTTTGGGCACCGTGCGGCGGATCTTGCCGGCCTCGAACATGTCCACGGAGATGGCCGCGGCGATGCAGCCCACCACCCTGCCCCAGCCGACAACGTTCGCGATGCGTTCCTCATTGATGCAATTCTGCAAGGAGACCATGAAGCCGCCGGGAGCGAGATATTGCTTCATCATCATGGTTGCCCACTCGGTGTCGTAGGATTTCACCGAGATGAAGCAGATGTCGATCGGCCGCTGCTTGCTGAAATCCTGCACCTCGGTCAGGTGAATGATCGGCGGCTGGGCGACCACATTCTCCTCCTCGGTCATGCCGGTGAGGTGCAGGCCCTTGGCGCGCACGGTTTCCACATGCTCCGGCCAGGCGTCGATCAGCGTCACGTCGTGCCCGGCGCGGTGCAGATGCCCGCCGACATAGCCGCCGACGGCGCCCGCGCCCATGAAGACGATGCGTGGTTTCATGCGTTGCACTCCCTCGGCCTCCGTGTGGACCGCAGACTACGCCGGCTGCGCCTGCGGGCAAGCCACCCATGCCACAAGCCGCCGCAGCGCCACGGCCAGCCGCGTCGCCACACCGCCGCGGCGGCGGGGTGAAACGGGCACGGCCGGCTGCGGCCGGTCGGCGGCAGGCGCGGTCACGCGGTCGATCGCGGCGCGGATGCGGGCACGGGCGCGGTGCAGCATCACGCGCTGGTTCTCCGGCGTGATCTGCAGCAGGGCGCAGATCTCCTCGCCCGGCATGCCCTCCATGTCGCGCATCACCAGCACCGCCTTTTGGCCGGCCGGCAGCGTTTCGATCGCCTCCTGCACGTGCTCCCACAGCTGGCGCCCGCCCACCACGCGCTCGGGGTCCAGCACATCCCACAGGCGCGGCGCCTCGGCCCAGTGCCCATCGGGGCGGAAGGCGCTGGCCGGCACCGCGCGTTCCTCCCCCGCCGCGCCGTCCAGCACCGCAGGCAGGCCCACCAGCCGGCCTTCCTTGCCGATGCGGGTGCGGGCGCGGTTCAGCACGATAGTGTAGATCCAGGAGGCCAGCGAGGACCGGCCCTCGAAGCGGGCGATGCCGCCATGCACCGCGATCCAGGTGTCCTGCACCACCTCCTCCGCCTGGGCGCGGCTGCCGATGATGCCGGCGGCCACGCCCACCAGCGCGGCGTGGAAGCGCCGCACCAGGCGACGATAGGCCGCTTCCTCCCCGGCGCGCAGGCGTGCGAGGAACTCCGGCTGGTCGAAATCGCGGTCGTCCATGGAACTGCCGTATCTTTCGTTCGATCAGGGTGTAACAGATATAGGGGTAGATGCGTCGAGAGATGACAACGTTACAGTTTCACAGGAGATGCCGGTGCTGCGCTGCCGCGACCTGACCGAGGATGCCTCGCGCCTGCTCGATCAGGACCTCCCGCTGGCCCGGCGCATGCAGCTGCGGCTGCATCTGGCGCTGTGTTCCATGTGCCGCACCTACATGGACCAGATGCGCAAGACCCGTGCCCTGGTGGCCCGCCGGCCGCTGGCGCCGCCGGACCGGGCCACGGAGGATGCGCTGATCGCCCGCCTCACCGCCCCGCCGCCGCGCGAGTAGCGGCGCCCCCTTGCATCCCGGCCGCGCATGGCGGATCGATGGCGGCAAACGCGCCAGAGGACACACCATGCAGTTCGGCATCGCCATCCCCACCGATTCGGATTCCTGGAAGGTCGCCGCCGCGGCGGAAGAACTGGGGTTCGCCTCGGCCTGGTTCTACGACACGCAGATGCTGAGTGCCGATTGCTTCGTGGCGATGGGCGCGGCCGCGGTGAAGACCAGCCGCATCCGGCTCGGCACCGGGGTGCTGGTGCCCTCCAACCGCATCGCCGCCGTGACCGCCAATGCCTTTGCCTCGCTGAACAAGCTCGCCCCCGGGCGGATCGATTTCGGCATCGGCACCGGCTTCACCGCGCGGCGCGCCATGGGGCTGGGCGCGATCCCGATGAAGGAGATGGAAGACTATATCCGCGTGGTGCAGGCCCTGCTGCGGCGCGAGACGGTGGAGACGGTGATCGAGGGGGAAAAGCGAAAGATTCGCTTCCTCAACCCGGAGCTGGAGCTGATCAACACCACCGATCCCATTCCGCTGCACATCTCTGCCTATGGCCCGCGCGGCCAGGCGCTGACGGCGAAGCTGGGCGCGGGCTGGATGGCGTTCGTGGGCGACGAGGCCAGCACGATCGGCTGGCTGCGCGGCATGCACGAGACCTGGGCCAAGGCCGGGCGGGCGCGCACCGACCTGATCGCCACCGGCTTCGCGCTGGGCTGCGTGCTGGGCGAGGGCGAGGGCTTCGATTCGCCGCGGGCGCTGGCCCAGGCGGGGCCGCGCGCGGCGGTGCTGCTGCACCGGGCGGCGGATGCGGCACTGGCCGGGCTGCCGAACACCTCCCCGGTGCCGCCATCCGTGGCCGATGCGGTGGCGGGCTATGTGGAGATGGCCAAGACATTCGAGCCGGCGGATGCCAGGTATCTGGAGAACCACACCGGCCATCTGATGGCGGTGAAGGCCAGCGAGCGGCGCTTCGTGACCGGCGATCTGATCCGCGAGATGACCTTCACCGGCACCGAGGCGCAGCTGACCGAGCGCATCGCGAACATGCGCGACGCTGGTTATACCGAGTTCACCATCCAGGTGGTACCAGGGCAGGAACACGCGATTGCGGACTGGGCGCGCATCATGAAGCGGCTGGGCTGAGAGAGGCACGGCGATGACACAGCACGATTCCGCGACGGCCGAGCGGCTGATCGCGCGGTTCTTCCGCTATTTGGCGGTGACCAGCCAGAGCGACGCCCGCGCCACCACCGTGCCCAGCACGCCGGGCCAGTGGGACATGGTGCGCCTGCTGAAGCAGGAGCTGGAGGCGCTGGGGATCACCGAGCTCCATCTCGATGAACATGCCTGCCTCACCGCCCGCATTCCCGGCAACACCCCCGGCGCGCCGCGCATGGGGTTCTGCGCCCACGTGGATACGGTGGATGTGGGGCTCTCGCCGGAGATCCACCCGCAGCGTGTGCACTGGAACGGCGGCGATATCTGCCTGAACGCGGCGCAGGACATCTGGATGCGCGAGGCGGAGCATCCGGAATACGGGCCCTACCGGGGCCAGGAACTGCTGGTGACCGACGGCACCAGCGTTCTGGGGGCGGACAACAAGGCGGCGGTGACGATCCTGATGGATCTGGCGCACCGCCTAGTGACCGAGAAGCCGCGGCATGGCGACATCGTGCTGGCCTTCGTGCCGGATGAGGAGATCGGGCTGCGCGGGGCCAAGGTGATGGACCTCAAGCGCTTTCCGGTGGATTTCGCCTACACGATCGACAGCTGCGAGGTGGGCGAGTTCATTTTCGAGACCTTCAACGCCGCCGGCGCCACGGTGGAGATCGAGGGGGTCACCGCCCATCCGATCAACGCCAAGGGCATCATGGTGAACCCGGTGGTGGTGGCCGCCGACCTGATCAACCGCTTCGACCCGCTGGATACGCCGGAGCATACCGAGGGGCGGGAGGGCTACTGCTACATCACCTCCATGGCCAACAACTCCGCCACCGCCACGGTGAAGATCAATTTGCGCGATTTCGACAAGGCTGGGCTTGAGGCACGCAAGGAGAAGGTGCGGGCCCACGTGGCAGCGACGCAGGCGAAGTTCCCCAAGGCCAAGCTGAAGGTCGAGATCGAGGACGTGTACGCCAACATCGCCGAGAGCCTCGGCAATGACCGGCGCTGCCTGGAGCTGATGGAACGTGGCTTCAAGGAATTGCAGATCACGCCGCGCATCTTCCCGCTGCGCGGCGGCACGGATGGCTCGGCACTTTCCGCCCGCGGGGTGCCGACGCCGAACTACTTCACCGGCGGGTTCAACTTCCACTCCCGGCACGAGTGCCTGCCGGTGGACGGTTTCCTGCTGGCCTACAGGCTGACGGAGCGGCTGATCGGGCTGGCAGCGGGGGAGGACACCTCACGCTGATGTACACTCGACTCTGGCTGCCCCGGTCCCTAGGGTGCGATTGATTTCGTTACGAACATCGAAGAGCCACCATCATGCCTTCTTCTTCGCCAGAGGCCCGCGAGTTCGTGCTCGCCGGCCATTCCAACAAGTGGGCGCTTGGGACGCCACGTGGCCATTCCGGCCCGCCGGCGTTGGTGCAGCGCGAGTGCTTCGGCCGCATCGGGCATTTCGCGGTGGAGGAAACGCCGCTGCCCCGCAGCGCGGCCTACTGGAACCTGTTCGTGGAGGCCGCACGCGATCGTGATGCGGTGCTGAGCTACGAGGGCAGCCAGCATGTGATCGGCTTCCTGTTCCTGCCCAAGCCCGGCTTCGACTTCATCGAGCCGACAGTGCCCGGCCCGCTTGCCGCACAGGCCGCCATCGTTCCGCGGCGCATGTTGGAGGCGCGGTTCGCGCCATCGATGGGCGGGCTGCGCAACCTGCTGAAGCGCCTGCAGGAAGGCGGGGCGCGGCGTTGCCTGGTGGTGGGCACGCCGCCGCCGAGCGATGACCTTGGCCGGTTCGAGAAGGAGGTGCGGTCCAGCGCCTTCTGGGCCAGGACCTTCGCGCAACAGAATTTCAACATCGACAATGCACAGTTCGTCACGGCCCGCCTGCTGCTGAAGCTGTGGGCAGTACTGCAGGACGTGACCGAGGCGGCGACGCGCGAGGCAGGCGGAACCTTCATCCGGGTGCCGGATTCCCTGCGCGATGCCAACGGCTTCCTGGCCCCGGAGCACCGGCTGCGGCAGGACTTCACGCACGCGGCCGACAGTTTCGGCCAGGAGATGCTGCGACACACGCTGACTGCCTGAAGGAGGTTTCGATGGCACCGCATCCCTACCGCAGCATGCCGCCCAAGGCTTTCTGGCGCCGCGGGGTGGCGAACGGCTTCGACCCAGTGGACGTGATGGCGCGGCCGCTGCTGATCCATCGCGGCGAGAAGGTGGTTTCCGCCGGCAGCTGCTTCGCGGCCAACATCGTGCCGTATCTGGAAGAAAAAGAAAACGAATATGTCCGCACCGAGGTGGTGCCGCCGACCTTCGGCGCGATCGGGGACGACAATTTCAGCTACGGGCGGTTCTCTGCCTCGTACGGCAACATCTACACGGTGCGCCAGGCGGTGCAGCTGATCGAGCGGGCGATGGGCCGGTTCAAGCCGGTGGAATCGCGCTGGATCGCCGCCGCCGACATCGTGCTGGACCCGTTCCGGCCCGGGCTGCGCTACCCGGCCTGCTCAGAGGCGGAGTTCGACGCGATCACCACGCGCCACCTGGAATGCGTGCTGGAGGCGCTGCGCGAGGCCGATGTGTTCGTGTTCACCCTCGGGCTGACCGAGGCCTGGCTGTCGCGGCCCGACGGGGCGGTGTTCCCGGCCTGCCCGGGCACGGTGGCCGGCATCTTCGATCCCGCGATGCATGAATTCCACAATTTCTCGGTGGCCGAGGTCTCGGCCGACCTGGACCGGCTGATCTCCCTGGCGCGGGAGGTGAACCCCCGGCTGCGCTTCGTGCTGACTGTCTCACCGGTGCCGCTGGTGGCGACCGCGACGCGCGAGCATGTGCTGGTGGCGACCACCTACAGCAAATCCGTGCTGCGCGTGGCAGCTGGCGAGGCGGCGGAACGGCACCGGGAGGTGTCGTATTTCCCGGCCTATGAAATCGTGACCGGCCCGCAGGCGCCGTGGGATTTCTATGAGGCCGACCGGCGCGAGCCGAGCCGGGTGGCGATCGACAATGTGATGCGCGCCTTCCTGTCGCGCTGCGAATCCTCGGCAGGCGCGGCACCAGCCACGCCCACGCCGGCCGCGGTGGCTGCCGAGACGCCGGCGCGCGCCCCGGCGCCGGAGGCCAAGGGCGACACGCCCGATGCGATGGAGGCGCTGTCGCGCGCCGTGGCCGAGGCGCTGTGCGAAGAGGCGGCGGCGGAACTGTAGGCCGACACGAAACCGGGGCGCCCTTGCGGGCGCCCCGGACGTGATCCTCGAGAGATCAGGCTGCCGTCAGGCAGGTTCGAAGCACGGCACCTTGTTGGCGTCGGTCTGGACGAAGACGACCTTCACCTTGCCGCCGATCTTGAGCTGGTCGGGGTCGGCCTTGATGATGTTGGTCATCATGGTCGGGCCCTCCTTCAGCGTGACATAGGCCATGGTGAAGTTGGAGCGCAGCATGGTGGAGAAGCTGTAGATCGTGCCCTCACCCGAGGCCTGCTCCCACTCGGTGCTGCCGAAGCAGAACGGGCAGACGGCGCGGGGGTACCAATGCGCCTTCTTGCAGGAGGTGCAGCGGCGGATCATGAACTTACCTTCCTCGGCGGCCGCGTAGAACGGGTCGCTTTCCGGGTTGGTGCAGTTCGGCGGCATCTTGCGGTCTTCCATGATACCCATGGCGGTTTACTCCCTCTCGAGGATCAGGGTGGAGGAGCCGTGGCGGCTGCCGAGCAGGCCACCGGTGCCGTGTGCGAGCGCGATATCGCAGTTCGGCACCTGGACCTTCGGATGAGCTTCGCCACGCAGCTGGCGCACGGCTTCGATCACCTTGGTGATGCCGCCGCGGTTGGCCGGGTGGTTGTTGCAGAGCCCGCCGCCATCGGTGTTGAAGGGCAGCTTGCCGACGCCGGAGATCAGGTTGCCGTCGGCGACGAACTTGCCGCCCTGGCCCTTTTCGCAGAAGCCGAGGTCTTCCAGCTGCATCAGCACGGTGATGGTGAAGCTGTCGTAGATCGAGGCGTACTTGATGTCGGCATGCTTCACGCCGGCTTCGGCGAAAGCGGCCGCGCCGGACCAGCGGGCGCCGGAGTAGGAGAGATCGACGTCGCCGCCCATCTGGCCCTTCCAGCTTTCGCCATGGCCGCGCACCTTCACCAGCGGACGCTTCAGCGTCTTGGCGATTTCGGGGCGGGTGACGATGAGGGCGCCGCCGCCATCGGAGATGACGCAGCAATCGAGGCGATGCAGCGGGGTGGAGACCATCGGGGAGTTCACGACCTCCTCCACGGTGACCACGTTGCGCAGCATGGCGTGCTCGTTCCACTGGGCGTGGTGCGAGGCAGCCACCTTGATCCAGGCGAGCTGTTCGCTGGTGGTGCCGTATTCATGCATGTGGCGGGCGGCCACCATGCCGTAGACGTTGGTCGTGGCCGGCGAGAAGTGGCTTTCCCACGGGCTGTCGGCGACCTGGGGGTTGCCGGCGCGCTGGCCGGTGCCGGTCTGAACGCCTTCGGAGCGCGGGCGGCCGCCGAGGGTGATGAGGGCGATGCTGCACTTGCCGGCCATGATGGCAGCGGTGGCGTGACCGACGGCGCCGATATAGGAGGTGCCGCCCACATCCGTGCTGTCGAGCCAGCTGAGGCGCAGGTTCATGTAGTCGACGACGGAGATCGGGCCCATGCCTGCGGCGTCACCGGCGCAGAAATAGCCGTCGATATCGTCCTTGGTGAGGCCCGCGTCAGCCAGGGCGCCGGCGGCGCTTTCGGCATGAATCTGCGCGACCGACAAATCGGGGGCCTTTCGCGTGGGGTGCTCGAAAGCTCCCACGATGTACCCTTGTCCCTTGATGCTCATCCTGTTTCCACACCCATGTTCATGTTGCGTTGTCGTGGGCAACCTTCTTGGAGTGGCCCGACGCGCGGGGGTAGTTTGCGCGCAGATTCCCCTGCCGACAACCCTGGCCGATGGGGCGGAAGGCGGGGTGGGTGACGGTGGCCGTGGGATTTTCGTTTCTATATCGTAACTTTTTGGGCAAGCGTGTGCGTTGCGGGTTGGCCGGGATTCCCGGGGAAGGGGGCAGCGGAGGGCTGCGGGCGCGGCGGGGACGGGCGGGGGGCATGGCGGCGGGGCGCGCGCGGGGGCGCGGAGGGCGGCCGTGGATGAGGGCGATGATGACCTGCAACTCGCCTATAGCCGGGCGCAGGCAGCGCGGCAGGACGGCGCGCGCAGGGATGGCGCCGCGGCGATGGGCGCGGGCGAGCAGGCGCAGGAGGAGCGTGATGAGGCGCATAGTGGCACGGGTGGTGGCGCTGCCCGACCGCCCTGCCCCGCTGCTTTTGGCGGGCGTGGTGGCGGCGGCCAGCAGGGCTGCGATGAGGGCCTGCAGCAGGACCAGCAGCAGCAACTCCACCGCGGACGCAGCTCTGGCGTGGGGATGCGGGGCCTCCTGAGCGGCGTTCTGGGCCTGGGTTGCGGGGTGCGGGTGCATGTTGTTATAAATAACGAACTCGCCGGTGGATGGCAAGGATTTTTTTCTGGCGCCGACGCTTTGACACGGCGCGGCGGAGACACGATCCTGGCTCGACGAATGGCTGGAGGCGGCATGCAGGGTCTGGCGGGCAAGGCGGCGGTGGTGACGGGGGCGGCGAGCGGTATCGGCCGGGCCACCGTGTTGCGGCTGGCACGCGAGGGCTGCCGGGTGCTGGCCGCCGACCGGGCGGCGGAGGGGCTGGCGGAGACGGCCGCCCTGGCCGCGGCCCAGGGCACGCCGATTGAGACCGTGCAGGCCGATGTGGCGGCCTCTGACGCGCCGACGGCGGTGATCGGCGGCGCGGTGGCGCGGTTCGGCACGCTGGACCTTTTGATGAACAATGCCGGCGTGGGCGGTTCCAAGCGCGCCGACCTGACCGATGACGACGCGTTCGACGCGCACCTGGCGGTGAACCTGCGCGCGGTGTTCCGATTCTCGCGCGCCGCCGTGGCGGTGATGAAGACCGGTGGGGCGATCGTGAACGTGGCCTCCATCTTCGGGATGATCGGCTTTCCCGGCACCGCCGCCTATGCCGCCGCCAAGGCGGGCGTGGCCGGGCTGACGCGGCAGATGGCGGCGGATTACGGGCCCGCCGGCATTCGCGTGAACGCGATCGCGCCGGGGCTGATCGAAACCGGCATGACGCAAAAGCGCATCGCCGACAGCGAATGGTTCCGCGGGCAGATGACCGAGATGACCCCGCTGGGCCGCAACGGGCAGCCGGAGGATATCGCCGCGGCCGCGGCCTTCCTGCTTTCGGACGACGCCGCCTTCATCTCCGGCCAGGTGCTGGTGGTGGATGGCGGCTGGCTGACCACACGATACCGCGCGCAGCCCGAGGGGTGAGCGTGCTGCCGATCCCCATGCCTTGACCAAGGAGTTGCCAGCGCCCAAGCGGCATGATGACTGGATGACACCGAGCCCGTGGCTCACCCCTCACCCAACCCTCTCCCTCAAGGGGAGAGGGCTCTGCCGGGCCAGTGGTGGGCGCGTTTCCTTCCCGCTTCGACCTAGGAGTTTCCCATGGCCGACCTCTTTGTCTGCCTGACCTTTGACCACGACAACACCTCGTCTGCGATTTCTCGCGGGCAGACCTCGCCCACGCTGATCAGCCGGGGCGATTTCGGCATTCCGGCGGCGCAGCGCATCCTGCGGCTGCTGAACGAGCAGCGCATTCCGACGACCTGGTTCATTCCCGGCCACACGATCGACAGCTACCCGTCCTGCGTGGCGGCGGTGCATGCCGCGGGGCATGAGATCGGCAACCATGGCTGGACGCATCGCGTGCCTTCGACCCTGGGGCCCGAAGGGGAGGAGCAGGAGCTGATCCGGGGCAATGAGTCGATCATGCGACTCACTGGCAAGGCGCCGCGGGGCTATCGTTCGCCGGCGTGGGATTTGAGCGATGTGTCCGTGGACCTGCTGATGAAGCATGGTTTCGTGTACGACAGCTCCATGATGGGGCACGACTACATCCCCTACCAGGCGCGCAAGGGCGACCGGATCGAGCTGCTGGAGCCGCTGGAGTTCGGGCCGGATACTCCGCTGGTGGAGATGCCGATCTCCTGGGCGCTGGATGACCATCCGCATTTCGAATACTCACGCTCGCCGCAGGGCATCCTGCCCGGTGGGATGAATGCGCGGCTCGTGATCGAGAACTTCGTGAACGAGTTCAAGTATATGAAGAAGTACTACGACTGGGGCATCCTGACCTACACGTTCCATCCGCATGTGATCGGGCGCGGGCACCGGATGTTCATGCTGGAGCACATGATCGATGTGCTGAAGCGCGAAGGGGCGAACTTCGTGACGATGGAAACCGCGGTGGGCGAATACAAGGCGCGGTATCCGAACGGGGTGACGCTGCGCGGGCGGTAGCGCTTCGCAGAGAAGAAAGTAAGCAAGGAAGAAGGATTCACCACAGAGGCACAGAGGGCACAGAGAAGGCACGGAGGAGACGCTTCGACTCTGTGCCTTCTCCGTGTCCTCTGTGCCTCTGTGGTGACTCTTTCTTGCTTTGGCGCCGAAGCGGGGCGCGGCGAATTTCGTGACGATGGAAACCGCGGTGGGGAATACAAAGCGCGGTATCCGAACGGTGTGACGCTGCGCGGGCGGTGCCCCCTGGCGCGTTCCCGTTTCAGGCCGGGATCGGCACTGCTTCCGGCGTGGCCGCACGGCGGCTGGAGAAGGCCGCGACCAGGGCGCGGGTGTAGGCATCCGCCGGGGCGCCCAGGACCTCGGCGGCGGGGCCGAGGGCGCGGATGCGGCCCTGGTGCAGGACCAGGATGTCGTCAGCCATTTCCGAGACCACGGCAAGGTCGTGGCTGATGAACAAGTAGGCCACGCCGCGCTCGCGCTGCAGGCTGCGCATGAGGTCCAGCACCTGGGCCTGGATGGTGACATCCAGCGCCGAGGTGATCTCATCACACACCACGAGTTCCGGCTCGGCGGCGAAGGCGCGGGCGATGGCCACGCGCTGTTGCTGGCCGCCGGAAAGCTCGCCGGGCAGGCGGCGCAGCAGCTCGGCGCCGATGCCGATGCCGGCGAGCAGCGCCTCTGCGCGGGTGCGCGCGGTGGTGGCTGGCAGGGCGTGGTAGGCGGTGTAGGCGCGCGCCACGAGGTCCAGCACGCGATGGCGCGGGTTGAGCGAGGCAGCGGGGTCCTGGAAGATCATCTGGATGCGCCGGCGCAGGGCGAGCGGGCGGTGACGGGCGGCGCCGCCAAGGGGCGCGTTGTCGAAGCGCAGTGCGCCGGCTTGGCCCGCCAGCAGCCCGCAGACCAGGCCGCCGAGGGTGGACTTGCCGGAGCCGGATTCGCCGACCACGCCGAGGGTGCGGCCGGGGGCGAGGGCGAAGCCGATCGCATCGAGCGCGGCCGGGCCCGGGCGGCGCGGCAGGAACGGTAGGGCGCGCGGGCGGGTGTAGGCGAAGCCGAGCCCCTGGGCCTCCAGGAGCGGCGCCGGGGCCGGGCGGGCGGGGCGAGGGGCGAGCTGCGGCAGGGCGCCGACCAGGCTGCGCGTGTAGGGCTCGCGCGGCCGGTTCAGGACCTCATCCGCCGTGCCGCGTTCCACCACGCGCCCGCCATGCATCACCAGGATGTCCTGGCAGGTGGCGGCGATGGTGCGCAGGTCGTGGCTGACATAGACCAGCGCGCAGCCGGTGCGGGCCTGCTGCGCCTGCACCAGGGCGAGCACCTGGGCCTCCGTGCTCTTGTCCAGCGCCGTGGTGGGTTCATCGAGCACCAGCAGGTCGGGCTCGCCGGCCACGGCGGCGGCGATGACGACGCGCTGGCGCTGGCCGCCGGAGGCCTCGTGCGGGTAGCGCGCCGCCAGGGTGGCGGGGTCGGCGATCTGCATGGCGGCCAGCAGGTCCAGCATGGCGGTGCGCAGGGCGGTGCCGCGCAGGCCACGGTGGCGGGCGAGCACCTCCTGCAGCTGGGCGCCGATGGTGAGGTGGGGGGTGAGCGCCTGGAGCGGGTTCTGCGGCACCAGGGCGACGCGCCGGCCGCGCAGGCGGGTGCGCTCGGCCGGGGTGGCGGCCAGGATGTCGGTGCCGTCCAGCAACACCTGGCCGGCGGCGAAGCGGCTGCCGGGGCGGCCATGGGCGAGCAGGGCGCGGGCCAGGGTGGACTTGCCGCAGCCGGATTCGCCGACGATGCCCAGCGCGCCGCCGCGGGCCAGGGTGAAGGAGACGCCATCGACGGCGCGGCGGTCCCCGCCGGCGGGGTCGCGGTAGGCGACGACCAGACCCTCGACGCGCAGCAGCGTCATGTGCCGGCCTCGCCGCGCAGGCCGTAGGCGGCAGCGAAGCCATCCACGGCGAAGTTCACCGCCACCACGAAGGAGGACAGCATGGCGGCGGGGAACAGCAGCAGCCAGGGGTCGGTGAGGATCACGGTCATCGCCTCCTGCACCATCAGGCCCCAATCGGGTGTGGGCGGGCTGATGCCGAGGCCGAGGAAGGACAGGGCGCTGATGCGCAGCACTGCGGCCGAGATGCGGACGGGCGCCTCCACGGCCAGGATCGGCAGCAGGTTGGGCAGCAGCTCGCGCAGCAGGATGGCCAGGCGGGGTTCGCCGCGCAGTTCGGCGGCGCGCACGAAATCCTGGGCCGCGAGCGCGATGGTGCGGGCGCGGACGACGCGCACGACGCCGGCGACATAGACCACGGCGACGACGGCGGCCAGGGCCGGCAGGCTTTTGCCGAGGGCGAGCACCAGGATGGAGATCAGCAGGAATTCCGGGATGGCCATCAGCGCATCGACAAGGCGGCCCACGGCCTCATCCGCGGCGCCGCGCAGGTAGCCGCAGGCCAGGCCGATGAGGGTGCCGGTGGCCAGCGCCCCGGCGACGCCCAGGGCGGCGACCAGCAGCGCCACCTGGCCGCCGGAGACGATGCGGGAGAAGTAGTCGCGGCCCAGCAAGTCGGTGCCGAACCAGAATTCGGCGCCGGGCGGGGCGAGCGGGGCGTCGAGCATGGCCGAGGTGTCGTGCGGCACCCAGAGCGGGGCGGTGGCGGCCATCAGCAGGTGCAGCGCCACGACGAGGGTGGCGATGGCGGTGGCCGGGCGGCGCAGGGCGCGCAGCAGGCGGCTGGGGCGGTGCGCGGCAGCGGGGAGGACGAGGGGGGCGGTGGTGGCGTCAGGCATGGCTGCGCCGGCGCACGCGTGGGTCCAGGGCCAGGATCATCAGGTCGGCGGCGAAGTTGCACAGCACCACGGCGCTGGCGCCGAACAGGGCGATGGCCTGCACGGAGGGGATGTCGCGCGTGGAGATGGCCTGCACCAGTTCCTGGCCAATGCCGGGGAAGCCGAAGATGAACTCGATGACGATGCCGCCGGAGATGAGCGAGGAGACGAACTGGGCGGTGGCGGAGAGCATCGGCACCAGGGCGGCCGGCAGGGCGTGGCGGACCACCACGCGCCATTCCGAGGCGCCGGAGAGGCGGGAGCGCTCGCAATAGTCGCTGTCCAGCGCCTCGATCAGGGCGGCGCGCAGCAGGCGGTACTGGTAGGCGATGCCGCCGAGGATGAGGGTGGCGATGGGCAGGGCGATGACGCCGAGGATGGCCAGGCTGGGGGCGGTGGTGGGCAACATGATCACCGCGGGGGCGATCGGCAGCAGCACGGCGAAGAGGATGATGAGCAGGTTGCCGGTGACGAATTCGGGCATGGAATAGGCGAACAGCGTGCCGCCGGTGAGGGTGGCATCCAGCCGGCCGCGGGGGCGCAGCACGCTGGCGACGGCCAGGCCGATGGCGGCGAGCGGGGCGGCGATGGCGGTGAGCCCGGCGAGGATCAGCGAGTTGCGCAGCGGGTGGTCGATGCGTTCCAGCACGGGTTCGCGGGTGACGGTGGTGCGGCCGAAATCCAGTTGCGTGATGCGGCCGAGGAATTCGGCGAACTGCACCAGATGCGGCCGGTCGATGCCGAGCTCGGCGCGCTTGCGGGCCAGTTCCTCGGGCGAGATCGTTTGCAGCACGTCCATCGGAAGGACGGCGGTGAGCGCATCGCCGGGCAGCACCGCGGTGCCCCAATAGACCACGGCGGAGACCAGCAGCAGGACGAGCAGGCTGGCGGCCAGCCGGCGCAGGGCGAGGCCGGTGGCCCCCATGCCCGGTCAGCCGATCCAGATGTCTTCGAAGCGGCTGGACCAGTTCTGCGGATGCGCCTTGAGGCCGTGCACGTCCGTCTTGAAGGCGGCCATGTTGCGGCGGCCGCCGAGCATGATGGCCGGGACCTCGCGATGCAGCAGGCGCTGCATGGCGCGGTAGATCTCGGCGCGCCTGGCGTCGTCCTTGGTGCCGATCGCCTCGACATACATGGCGTCGTACTGCGCCGAGGCCGGGCCGGTCCAGCCGCCGGCTTCGCTGGGGTTGGCGGCGGTCATGCGCTGAAGCGAGATCGCCGGGTTGCGCGGGCCGACCAAGCTACGGCTGGGGCGGCCGACGGGGGCGTTCACGGCGAGGCGGTACTGGTTGAAGCCGTCGGCGGGGCGTTCCTCAAAGCGCAGGGTGATGCCGGCGGCGCGCAGCGATTCCGTGACGATGGGGTAGATGCGCGGCTCCTCCGGAAAGCTGGTGGTGAAGTAGATCACCGGCAGCTCGACGCCGTTGGGGAAGCCGGCTTCGGCCAGCAGGGCGCGGGCGCGGGCGACGTCGCGCTCCACCGGGCGGGGCACGAAGACCGGGTCGTTGCCGGGGATGTGGCTGTCGTTTCCGGTCCAGCCATCGCGCTCGCCATAGACGATGCGGTTGATCGCCTTACGGTCGATGGCCAGGGCCAGGGCCTGGCGCACGCGGACGTCGTTCCAGGCCTGGTCGAGGTTCTTGGGCAGCACCAGCAGGAACTGGTCGCCGGCCGCGGAGATGTGGACCTCGCCGCCGGCGGCCTTGTACTGGGCGACCTGGCCGGGATCGATGTTGAAGACGGCGTTGAACTGGCCGGAGCGGAAGCCGTTGATGGCGGCCTGGCCGGTGGCGATCACGCCCTGCAGCTCATCGAGGTAGGGGCGGCCGGGCATCCAGTAATTCTCGTTGCGGACCATGCGGGCGAGGCGCTTGTTGTCCACGTCGACCAGCTTGAAGGGGCCGGTGCCGATGCCGTCGAAGCCGATCTGGTCCGGCGCGGCGGCGGGCATCATCACGTTGCGGTAGTCGGCCATGGTGTAGGGGAATTCGGCGTTCGGGGCCTTGAGGTGGAAGCGCACCTTGTTGGGGCCGGCCTTTTCCACGCTGGCGACCTGGCGGGCGACGAAGCCGGGGATGGCGGCGTGGAAGGCGCAGGAGGCGACAACGTCATCGATCGTCATCGCGCGGCCGTTGTGGAAGGTGACGCCTTCGCGGATGGTGAATTCCCAGGTCTTCACCGCCTCGTCGGATTCCCAGGCGGTGGCGATTTCCGGGTGGACGCGCAGGTCCTCGTCGACCCAGGTGAGGCAGTTCCACATCGAGCGGGTGAGCAGGTCGATCCAGTAGAAGGCGTGCTGGCCGCGGTTGGATTCGCCGAGCGCCCAGTTGGGATAGGTCTGGCCGTAGACGACCTTGCCGCCGCGCTTGGGCGTGGGCGCCTGGGCGAATGCGGCATCGGTGAGGGAGAACGTGGTGTAGCCGGCCGTGGCCAGCGCCAGGGCGCTGCGGCGCGAAACGCGCAGGATGGACATCAAGGGCTCCCGTTCATCGGCCGTGTTTCTGCCTTGCGCCCCCGATGCACCGGCGCCCGGCGCGGCGCACTCTAGGCAGCGGCCGTGACGGGTGTGTGTAATGGGGGTGGCAAGTGCGAGAACCCTGGGCGACGGGGCGGGTTACGCCGGCAGGACGAGCTCGGTTTGGATGCCGCGGCAGTCCATTTCGAATTCCAGGTCCCCCACGGGCGGGCGGCAATAGTGCCAGCAGGCGCCGTGGCGGGCGGCGCCGTGTTCGACGATTTCGCGGGCGAAGTGGGGGAAGATGTCGTGCACGGTGTAGACCTGCACGGCGGTGGTGTCTTTCCAGCCGAAGCCCAGGGCGGACATGCGGCGTTCCATTTCGCGCATGACGTGGTGGATTTTCTTACGCATGCCTTCGGGGGAGAGGTCGCGCCAGGCGATGGTGTTTTCGCGGTAGGTGCCCTGCCCTTCCACGCTTTCGCCGCTGCCGGCGATGTGGAAGCTGGGGGGCGCGGAGGGGGCGGGCACCGCATAGGTGAAGGCGTGGAAGCTGGGTTCGGCGGGCTTTTCCAGTTCCGGGCAGACATTGCTGCGGGCGATGGGGTTGAGGCCGCCGATGATGATGCCCCACTGCTCCAGCACCGAGAAATAGCCGCGGTTGAAGCGGGTGAAGCCTTCCTCCGAGAAGGCGGAGGGGGAGCGCAGTTCGCAGGCGGCGAAGGCGGTGCGGGGGAGGCCGAGCGCGGTGAGGTGGGCTTCGATGCGCTGGAAGCCTTCGTGCAGGGGGATGGGGTTGGCGAAGCGGGCGCGTTCCAGCCGCCAGCCTGGGATGGCGGCGACGCCGGCGGAGTATTGGAAGACACCTTCGATGAAGCGGAAGCCGCGCTCGGGGATGTCGAGGACGTTGGCCATTACTGCACTCCTGCGGGGTAGCCGTCGCGTTGGGGGTCGGCACCGCCTTCGAGGGTTCCGTCCCACATGGTGATGCCGTGGACGCCGGCGAAGGCGAAGGTGAGGGGGGAGCGGACGACGTCGTAGCCTATCGCTTCCAGCGCGCGTTGGGTGGCGCGGGGGATGCGGTTGGAGATGTCGATCTTGTCCGAGGTGGCGGAGAAGCGGGGGGCCTGGACGGCTTCCTGCATGGTCATGCCGAAATCGAGCACGTTGACGATGCCTTGCAGGATGGCGATGCCGATCCAGGCGCCGCCGGGGGCGCCGATGGTCATGACGGGGGTTTCCCCTTCGAAGACGATCGTGGGGGCCATGGTGGAGAAGCGGCGCTTGCCCGGGGCGATGGAGCTGGGGTGGCCCGGCCGGGGGTCGTACCAGTTCATGGCGCCGTTCAGCATGAAGCCGGTGCCTGGCGGGATGACGCCGGAAGGGGTGGCCAGGGTGTGGGTGACGGAGACGACCATGCCTTGCGCGTCCACCGCGGAGAGGGTGGTGGTGTGGGGGGCGTCGGCGAGCGCCCGGGTGAGGCTGGCTTTTTCGCCGCTTCGGATTTGGGCGGCCTGGGAGTCAGCCCATTCGTCGGAGAGCATGCGAGCGAGGGGGGGGGTGAAGAAATCGGGGTCGCCGATGTTTTCGTCCTTGTCGCGGCCTGCGATCTTCATCGCTTCGGCGAGGACGCGGATGTATTCGGGCGAGTTGTGGCCGAGGGCGGCGAGGTCGAAGCGTTCCAGGATGCGCAGGATCTGGGCCACCGTGATGCCGCCGGCCGGCGGCGGCGGAACGGCGACGGTGCGGCCGCGATAGCGGATGGAAATGGGGGAGTTCACGCGCGGGGCGTAGCCGGCGAGGTCGGCGGCGGAGAGCAGGCCGCCATGGGCCTGCTGGTCGGCCACGATGCGGGCGGCGATGTCGCCGGTGTAGAAGGACTCGGCGCCGTCTCGGGCGAGGGTGGCCAGGGTATCGGCCAGGTCGGGGTTGGTGATGATGTCACCGAGTTTCTTGGTGGTGCCGTCGGGCCGCAGGTAGAGCTTCGTGCCGTCGGGAGTGAGGCGCAGCTTGTCGATGTAGGGGAGGCGTTTGTAGGGCGCTTCGTTGGTGGCGAAGACGCCGGCGACGTGGGGGCGGACGGGCCAGCCTTCGCGGGCGACGCGGATGGCGGGGGCGAAGAGGTCGGCCCAGGGGAGCTTGCCGAACTGGCGGTGGGCGAGGGCGAAGGCGGCAAGGATTCCGGGGGTGGTGACGGCGCGGCGGCCGATTTCGTTGACGTTGCCCTTCACGACGAAGCCGAAGCCATCCGGGCATTCGCCGAGGAAATCGTTTGCCCAGAGGTCCGGTGTGGCGGCGCCGGGGCAGGTTCCCATGCCGTCGATGATCTGGTGGCGGCCTGTGGTGGGGTCGAAGACCTGGATGGTGCCGAGGCCGCCGATGCCGCACATGAGGGGATCCACCACGCCCTGGGTGAAGGCGCAGGCGAGCATGGCATCCACCGCGGAGCCGCCGGCGCGCAGGATGTCGGCGCCGGCTTCCACGGCTTCCGGCTGTGGGGCGGTGAGCATGGCTTTCGCGGGCGGCAGGCGGCTTGTGGGGCGGGGCATGGCGGGCTCCTGTGCGTGCCGGGATTGCGCGCCATGGGGGGTGGGGCGTCAAGGGGTTGTGCGGGGCTGGGGCGGCGGCGCAGAGTTTCGGCCTCGCAGCAATATGGGGGTATCGGCATGGCTCCGCTTCGCATCAATGGGAAACGCCTGTGGTCTGAGCTGATGGCGTCGGGCGCGATTGCGGAACTGCCGCATGGCGGGGTGGACCGGATGGCGCTGACGGATGGCGATAGGGATGTGCGCGGGTTGTTCGGGCATTGGTGCCGGGAGGCGGGGCTGGCGCTGCATGTGGACGGGATGGGGAACATGTTTGCGCGGCGGGAGGGGACGGATCCGAGCCTGCCGCCGGTGATGCTGGGGTCGCATCTGGACAGCCAGTCTCCGGGTGGGAAGTTCGATGGGCCGCTGGGGGTGCTCGGCGCGCTGGAGGCGGTGCGGTCGATCGCGGAGGCGGGGATTGCCACCAAGCGGGCGCTGGAGGTGGTGAACTGGACGAATGAGGAAGGGGCCAGGTTCTCGCCGGGGCTGATGGGCTCGGCGGTGTTCGCGGGGGTGCTGCCGTTGGCGGATGCCCATGCCTCGGTGGACGCGGACGGGAAGCGGTTCGGGGATGAGCTGCGGCGCATTCGGTACGACGGCGCGGCGCCGGTGGGTGGGCGTGCGGTGGATGCGTATTTCGAGCTGCATATCGAGCAGGGGCCGCTGCTGGAGGAGGCCGGGATTACGATTGGGGCGGTGACGCACAGCCATCATTCGGTGTTCGCGGATATGGAGGTGCTGGGGGAGAATTCGCATATCCAATCGATGCCGATGCGGCGGCGGCGCAATGCGCTGGTGGGGGCGGCGAAGCTGATCGAGGCGATCGATCGGGTAGGCCAGGCCTATGCGCCGGCGGGGTCGGCCAGCGCGGTGGTGGTGGAGTGCTGGCCGAACAACCGGATCAATATCCCGCACCGGGCGACGTTCAGCTACGGGATCATGCATCCGGATGCGGATGGGGCGGCGGCGATGAAGCGGGAGATCGAGGCGGCCGAGGCGCGGATCGCGGCGGAGACGGGGCTTACGTTCAACACGCTGGTGAAGCGGCAGCGGGCGCCGGTGCATTTCGACGAGGGGATGATCCGGCTGGCGGAAGAGGCGGCAGGGGCGCTGGGGTATTCCTGCGCGCGGATGCGGACGCGGCCGGGGCATGATGCGTTCAACATGGCGCGGATCTGCCCGACCGAGCTGATCTTCGTGCCGTGCCGGGATGGGTGGAGCCATAGCGAGCGCGAGTGGTCGGAGCCGGAGCACTGCACGGGGGGGGTGGAGGTGATGATGAACGCAGTGGTG
>JAIXTK010000455.1 GCA_027483995.1 Acetobacteraceae bacterium | reverse complement strand
TCCCTGGCGGGTCCAGGGCAGAGCCCTGGCCTTGCTTCCTTCCACCGCCCCCCGCCCATGCTGAGCAGCCTTCTTCCCATCTGTGGCATCGGGGTGGTGCTGGCGGTCGCGTGGGGATTGAGTGAGGATCGGCGGGCGGTGCCGTGGCGCACGGTGGCGGGCGGGATGGCGTTGCAGCTGGCGTTGGCGCTGGTGCTGATCGGGTTTCCGCCGGCGACCAGGGCGGTCTTGGCGTTGAACGATGCGGTGCATGCGCTGCAGACGGCGACGGATGCCGGCACGCGGTTTGTGTTTGGCTATCTCGGCGGCCCGCCCTATCCGTTCACGGAGCCGTTTCCGGGCGCGGCCTTCGTGCTGGCGTTCCGGGCCTTGCCGCTGGTGCTGGTGATTTCGGCGCTGGCGGCGTTGCTGTTCCATTGGGGCGTGTTGCAGGCGGTGGCCCGGGCGTTTGCCTGGGTGCTGCGCCGCACGCTGGGCGTTGGTGGTGCGCTGGGCCTGGGCGCGGCCACGCACATCTTCGTCGGCATGATCGAGGCGCCCTTGCTGATCCGCCCGTGGCTGGCGCGGATGCAGCGCGGCGAGCTGTTCGCGTTGATGACCTGCGGCCTGGCCGGCATCGCCGGCACGATGATGGTGATCTATGCCGCGATCCTCGGCCCGGTGATCCCCGATGCCTTGGGCCACATCATGATCGCCTCGGTGATTTCCACCCCTGCGGCGCTGGCCATTGCTGCCCTGATGGTCCCGTTCCGCCCCAATGACGAGGACGCCCGCATCGTCTTGCCGCACCCGCCGGCGAGCGCGTTGGATGCGCTGGTGAAGGGCACGGCGGAGGGATTGCCGATCCTGGCCGGCATCATCGCCGTGCTGCTGGTCACGGTGGCCATCGTCACGCTGCTGAACAACATCCTCGGCCTGTTCCCCGGCGGCTTCACCCTGCAGGGCCTGTTCGCCATCCCGTTCCGCCCGCTGATGTGGCTCATCGGCATCCCCTGGGCCGAGACCGGCGCGGCGGCGCACCTGATGGGCACCAAGACGGTGCTGAACGAGTTCGTCAGCTATATCGGCCTGGCCAACACGCCCCCCGAGGCGCTGTCGCCGCATAGCCGCCTGATCCTCACCTACGCCATGTGCGGCTTCGCCAATTTCGGCAGCCTGGGCATCCTGATCGGCGGCATGGGCGCCATGGTGCCGGAGCGGCGGGACGAAATCGTGGCTCTCGGTCTGCGCGCCGTGCTCTCCGGCACCCTGGCCACCTGCACCAGCGGCGCGCTGGCTGGCCTGCTGGCCTGAGGCGTCGCCCCCCGAAGGCACCCGCCCGTTGCGTTCATTCTTTACTTTCGACAACGATGTAAGCCTGTCGATCGCGCATCCCCCGATCAGCGTCTGCCTGGAACGACGAACCCATTCATGAACGACATGCTCCCCGCCAGTTGGCCCCTCCTGCCGGTGCAGCATGAACTCTGGATGCTGGATCGCCTGCGCGGCAGCGGGGCCCCCAGCCTGCGCGCCGAGTTGCAGGCGATCGACGGCCCGCTCGATATCGGGCGCTTCCGCCAGGCAGTGGCCCGTGCCGTGGCGGAGGCGGAGTCGCTGCACCGTCGCGTGGCGCTGCAGGGCCGTGCGCCGGTGCTGGTGCCGGCCACGCCCAGCAGCGACTGCCCCCTGATCGACCTCTCCGGCGAACCGAACCCGGAGGAAGCGGCGCTGGCGTGGTTCGCGGCGCAATGCCGGCATCCCATTGATCCCGCGGGTGCCTCGCCCTTTGAATGCACCCTGCTGCGCCTGGCGCCGGACCGCCATCTCTGGGCCCGCTTCCTCACCCAGGTGGCCTGCGATGCCCCCGGCGCTGCCGCCTTGGCGCGCCGGATGCATGCCCATCTGCGGGCGCTGGAGGCGGGTGCGCCCGCGCCGCCCGCGCCTGCCGCCTGGGCCGATGCCGTTCGCGCCTTCGCCCTGCCGGAGCCGGCGCAGCAGGCTGCGCGCCGCCACTGGCAGGCCCGGCTGGCCACCCTGCCGCCATTGCTCTTCCCGGGCGCGAGCGTGGCCGCCACCGCCACCACGCCGAAGCACCGTTTCGCCGCGGCCGGCCCCCGGGCCCGCGCCGCCGCGGCCGGCACCACCCTGCCGCGCCTCGCCCTGGCGGCCACGGCCCACGCCCTCGGCCGGCATTTCGGCCGGGACGCCGTGGCGTTGAGCGTGCAGGTGGATCTGCGCCCCGGCGCGCGCTTTCGCGACACTGTCGGCAGCTTCGCCACCGGCCTGCCGCTGGTGGCGGATGAGCTGCACGCGCCGGTGGCCGAGCTGGCCCTGCGCCTCGGCACCCGGCTGGCCGCCGATTTCCGCCACGGCCGCCTTCCGCTGCGCGGCATCGCCCCACGGCCCGGCGGCGGCCCGCTGGCCGATGCGCAGTTCAACTACCTCCCCGCCATGGAAACCGGCTGGCCGGTGGTCGCGCGCCACCACGGCCCCAGTGCCCCGCTGATGGTCGTGCTGCGCGAAGAGGGCGACGACCTCTCGCTCACGCTCGATCATGACCCGGCCCTGCTTCCACCCGCGGAGGCAGCGCAGCTGCAATCCGCCATCGTCGATGCGCTGACCCGGCAGGCGGCCCAGCCGGCACTGCCCCCGCCGGTGCCCGCGGACCTCGCCGCCCTGGCCGCGCTGCTGTGCCTGCCCGTGCCAGCCCTCGCCGCCGCCCTGGCCGCCCTCGCCACGGCACGCGTGCAGGATCGGCTCGGGGAGGCCGTGTCCGTCGCGGCAGAGCAGGGCGGTGCCACCCATGGCCTGGCCCTGCCGCTCCCCGCCACCACCCGGCTCGGCGCGTGGCTGCACCAGGCTGCCGCAGCTTTGCGCCCGGGCGTGCCGGCCGACCCCCCGGCGGTCACGGTGCATCTCGATGGCACGGCGCCCCGCCTCGCCTTCGCGCCCAACCTGCCGCCTCCGGTGCGTGAAGGCATTGCTGCTGCCTGGGCGTGCCTGCTGGCCGATGCCCCCGCCACCCTCGCCACCCCCGCCAGTGCGCTGCGCATCCTGCCGCCCGAGGAGGCGACCGCGCTTCTCGCCCTCGGCCGCGGCCCAACCCAGGCGCTGCCGGAGCCCGCCACCCTGCCGGCCTTGATCGCCGCCCAGGCCGCCCGCACGCCGGATGCCATCGCGGTGCAGGATGGGCAGGAGGCGCTGGACTATCGCAGCCTGCTGGCCCGCGCCGAGGCCATCGCCGGCCGCCTCGCCGCCACCGGCGCCGGGCGCGGCGCCGTGATCGGGCTGCGCCTGGCGCGCAACGCCACGCTGGTCGCGGCCTTGCTCGCCGTCCACCGCCTCGGCGCCGCCTTCCTGCCGCTCGATCCCACCCACCCCGCCGCGCGCCAGCGCCAGGCCCTGCAGGATGCCGGCGCCATGCTGCTGCTGGCCGATGCGCCCTGCGGCCTGGGAATTGCCGAGCTGCGCCTCGATCTCGCCGGCCCCTCCGTGCCGGTCGATGCGCTGCCCGCGGCCATGCCGGACGACACCGCCTATGTGCTGTTCACCTCCGGCTCCACCGGCCGGTCGAAGGGCGTGGCCGTCAGCCAGCGCAGCATCGCCAACCTCGCGCTGCACGCCGCCGCCACCTTGGGGGAGGAGGCGTGCCACGGCATGTTCTTCTCCACCGCGCTCACCTTCGATGTCGCGATGTTCGAGCTTTTCGCCCCGCTGGTCACAGGCGGCCGGCTGCTGGTGGCCGCGCACCTGCCCGCACTCACCCATTCGCCCTTGCGCGCCGAGGTGCGAACGGTCAGCGGCAGCCCCACCATCCTGGAAGCCGTGCTGCGCGCCGGCGGCCTGCCGGCAGCCACCACCACCGTCGTCACCATCGGCGAGGCGCTCACCCGCGCCCTGGCCGACCGGCTGCTGGCGGCCCGGCCCGGCCTGCGCCTGATCAACGCCTACGGCCCCACCGAGGCCACCGTCTATGTCAGCGAGGCCGCCATCGGCCCGGGCCGCGACGCGCCTTGCATCGGCCGCCCCATCGCCAACGTGTCGATGCACGTGCTGGATCGCCACGGCGCCCTACTGCCGCGCGGCGTGGAAGGCGAGCTGTGCCTGGGCGGCGTGGCCGTCGCGCAGGGCTATGTGGGCCGCCCTGACCTCACCGAAGAGCGCTTCGTGCCCGATCCCTTCACCGGCGATCGCCTCTACCGCACCGGTGACCGCGCAAGCTGGCGGCCGGACGGGCAGCTCGATTTCCTGGGCCGCACCGACGGCCAGTTCAAGCTGAACGGCGTGCGCATGGAGGTGGCCGAGATCGAGGCCGCCCTGCGCGCCGTCGATGGCATCGCCGCCGCCGCCATCGGCCTGCGCGGCGAGGGCAGCGCGCGCCGCCTGGTCGCCTGGCTCGTCCCGTCCCGCGAACCGCCGCCGCTGGCCGCCCTGCGGCGCCGGCTTGCCACCCTGCTGCCCAAGGCGATGATCCCCGCCGCCTTCGCCTTCCTGCCCGCGCTGCCCACCACCGCCAGCGGCAAGCTGGACACCGCCGCCCTGCCCACACCGCATCAGATGGCGGATGATACCCAGCCCGCCGGCCGCCCCCCCTCCTCGGAAGCGGAGCACGCCATGCTGCGCCTCTGGCAGGATGTGCTGGACCTCCCCGCCATCCAGCAGGGCGACATCGGCGCGGAGGACACGCTGGCCGATCTCGGCGTCGATTCGTTCGGCGTCGTGCTGGTCTGCGCGGAGGTGGAGGCGGTCCATGGCCGCCCCGTGCCGCCTGAACTGATCGAAGCCGGCCTCAGCCTCGCCAGCCTCGCCACCTTCGTTGAAGGCCAGCCCACCCCGCCCAGCCTGCACCTGCGCGTCGATGGCCGCCTCGTAGTGCCCACAAGCCGCCCCGGCGGCGCCTACGCCTTCCCGATCGCGCTGCCCGCCACCGAGATCGCCATCGTCTCGCCCGTCGGCATCCCCAATCTGATCCATGGCGGCCAGGACCTCCGCCGGCTCGGCGTCCTCCTGCAATCCATCGCCTGGGAACAGGGCGACCTCCGCCACGAGGTCCAGCTCGACGCGCCCTTGCTCGGCGAAGGCTTCCACGGCTGGGAACACGGATCCCGCCGCCGCTGGACCAACGGCCACGCCGTGCTCGCCGACCATGTGGTTCCGCCCTGGCACGGCCCCGCGACCCTCCTGCTTGTCGGGTGGGATTGGCAGGCTGGCCAGCAGATGCCCACACCCCACCCCGGCAGCGGCTTGCTCGCCGGCTTCGAGAGCCTGGGCGCCAGCTGTGAATTCGGCTTCGTCCAGCGCGAAACCGGCACCCATGTCCCTCCCAGCCTGCTGCGCTGGGCCGGTACCGACCTGCGGCGCCTGCTCCTCGGCCTGGCGGACGATTTCATCGCGCTGGAAGACCCCGCGGTGATCGATGTCGTCGCCAGCAAGCCGGACTACGTGCTGACCACCCCCTATGCCGGGCTGCACACCCACGAATCGCTCACCGCCCTGGGCGAGGACGCCCTGGCCGTCATGAAGCAGCGCGGCATGGCCGCCCTCGGCTACCTGCGCCGCAAGCTGCTGGCGGACCTGCGTGAGGGCCGCAAGATCTTCGTCTTCGCCGCTCCGGACCTCACCGAACCCGACATGCACACGCTGAAGGCCGCCCTCGCCCGCCATGGCCCCGGCAGGCTGCTCTGCGTCACCACAGGCACGCCCAGCCCCGCACGCCGCCTGGCCCCCGGCCTCTACACCGCCACCATCACGCGCCTCGTCGGATCTTCCGGGCCCTTCGACGACTGGCTGCGCATCTGCCAGGACACGCTGGCCCTGCGCGCGGAGGAAGAAGCCGCCTGATCAGGCGTGCGTCGTCTTCTCCATCGCCTGCGACCGCAGCAGATCCCGATACGGCCCCGGCCGGTTCGCCAGCTCGTCCGGCGCGCCGTCATCCACCACCCGGCCGGCTTCCATCACCACGATCCGGTCGAAGTTCTTCAGCGTGGAAAGCCGGTGCGCCACCGCGATCACCGTGCGCCCCACCATCAGCTTGTCCAGCGCGTGCTGGATCAGCTGCTCGCTTTCGGTGTCCAGCGCGCTGGTCGCCTCGTCCAGCAGCAGGATCGGCGCGTCCTTCAGCAGGGCGCGCGCGATCGCCAGGCGCTGCCGCTGCCCGCCCGAAAGCCGGGTGCCGCGATTGCCCACCGGCGTATCGAACCCCTGCGGCATCGCCTCGATGAAGCTGCGGCACCGCGCCGTCTCCACCGCATGCGCCACGTCGTCATCGCCCGCATCCGGCCGCGCGTAGCGCAAATTCTCCATCACCGTGCGGTTGAACAGCGCCACATCCTGCGGAACGATCGCCATCCGGTCGTTCAGGCTGTCCAGCGTGATGCTGCGGATATCCTGCCCATCCACCAGCACCGCGCCCTCCTCCACGTCGTAGAAGCGCTGCAGCAGGGAAACCACGGTGGACTTCCCGGCGCCGGAGGCCCCCACCAGCCCCACCCGCTGCCCGGGCTCGATCACCAGGTCCAGCCCATGCAGGATCCGCCCGCGGCCGGGATAGGCGAAGTGCACGCCCTTGAACTCAACCTTGCCCGGCCCCGGCAGCAGCGGCGTCGCATCCACTGCATCGGGCATCTCATGCGGCAGCAGCAGCGTGCCGATCGCCTCGTCCAGCCGCGCCACGTGCTGCGTCAGATCCACCAGCGAAACCGCCAGGTCGCGCGTGCCGTGCAGGATGGTGAACCCCAGCGAGGAGATCAGCACGATGTCCCCGGGCGTTGCCTCCCCGTCCAGCCACATCTTCACCGCCCAGGCCAGCAGCCCCGCCGTGATCACCGCCGTCTGTGCCGCATGCAGCAGCCGCAGCTTTTCCAGGTAGAGCAGGCTCGCCCGCCGCGCCCCCATCTCCACCCCGATCCGCTCGTCGATCCGCCGGTGCTCCCGCTGCAGCGCCCCGAACACGCGCACGACCGACATGTTGCTGATCACATCCACCAGCTCGCCATCCACCCCGGCCGCCTTCTCGGCGTAGTTGCGATGGATCGGCGTGCCCGCCTTGGCCAGCCGGAAGATGATCGCCGCCATGGTGAACGCCACCGCCGCCAAGGACAGCGCCATCACCGGGTTCACGCTGCCGATCAGCGCAATCGCGATCATCACCGCCAGGATCGGCGGCAGCACCGTCCAGGCCGCGGTGTTCTCGGTCTGGAACACCGCGTTGGAGGTCGCCGTGATCCGGCTTGCCATCGTGCCCGGCATCCGGTCGGAGAAATAGCTCGGCGAATGCCCGGCCAAATGCACGAACAGGTCGCTGCGCAAATCCCCCGTCACCCGCACGAACACATGCGCCGCCACCCAGCCGCCGATGCGCCACAGGAAATTGTCGGCCACGATCAGCACCGTCAGCACGGTGAACGCACCCCAGATCTTCGCCGCCCCCGCCTCGCGCCCCATGCTGATCACGTCGATCAGCGCCTTCAACCCATACTGGGTGAACACGGAACAGAACACCGCTGCCACCACGCTGGCCAGCACCACCCCATGCCCCAGCCGATGCCGGAACACGTAGTGCAGCAGGAACCCAAGCGGCCGCCCATGGTAGCGGATGATCGGCGGCTGGTTCGCCGGTGCGGCTGAAGCGGAAACACTCACGGGCTGCTCTTCCTCTCCGCGTCTCTGCGGGATCGACACCATAGCAATAGCAATGCGGCACGATCACGGCGCCGCTTGATGGCCGCCGGATGGCGACACGGGCGCGATGGTGCCACATTTCCAGCGCATACCGCCGCCCCACGCCAGAGGTTCCCGCCCATCATGCGGATCGCGCAGATCGCCCCCCTCTTTGAATCCGTCCCGCCCCGCCTCTATGGCGGCACCGAACGCGTCGTCCACTGGCTCACCGAATCCCTCGTCGCCGCCGGCCACGACGTGACCCTCTTCGCCTCGGGCGACTCCCGCACCTCGGCCACGCTGGTTCCGGTGCGCGACGCCGCCGCCCGCTTCGTGCGCAATTTCGAGGTCAACAACGCCCCCTACGCCCGCATGATCGAGCTTGTCCGCCGCCAGGCCGACCAGTTCGACGTGCTGCACTTCCACATCGATTTCCACCCCTTCAGCGTCTTCACCCGCCAGCCCACCCCCTTCGTGACAACCCTGCACGGCCGCCTCGATCAGGAATGGGTCCCCTCCGTCTACGGCCTCTTCCCCACTGCCCCGCTGGTTTCGATCAGCGACAGCCAGCGCGCCCCCGCCCCCACGTTGCCCTTCGCCGCCACCATCCTGCACGGCATGCCCGCCGACCTCCTCGCCCCCACCCCCGGCAGCCTCATCTCGAACGACCAGGGCTACTTCGCCTTCCTCGGCCGCATCTCGCCGGAAAAAGGCATCGTGGACGCCATCCGCATCGCCCGCGCCTGCAACATGCCGCTCAAGATCGCCGCCAAGATCGGCGAGGAAGACCTCCCCTTCCACGAGGAAATCGTCGCCCCCCTCATGGCCGAACCCGGCATCGAGTTCATCGGCGAGATCGACGACAGCCACAAACCCGCCTTCCTCTCCGGTGCCCGCGCCCTGCTGTTCCCCATCGCCTGGCCCGAACCCTTCGGCCTCGTCATGATCGAAGCCATGGCCTGCGGCTGCCCCGTCATCGCCTACAACCGCGGCTCCGTGCCCGAGGTGATCGAACCCGGCCGCACCGGCTTCATCGTTTCCAACGTGGAGGAAGCCGTGGCCGCCATCGCCCAGCTCCCCAACCTCCCCCGCGCAAGCATCCGCGCCCGCTTCGAGGAACGCTGGACGGCGAAGCGGATGGCGGATGACTATGTGAAGCTCTATCAAAGTCTTATAGACAGAAAGTAAGAATCTTCTTTTTGTGAACAAAAAGAAGCAAAAAAACTTTATGAATTTGCACCCGTCTCTCCCTTCCGGCACGCGTTCAAGCAAACAAAAGTTTTTTGGTTCTTTTTTTCAAAAAAGAACGCCTGCCTAGTTTTCGCCCATATCCCCCGCTAAACCCTGCCTCACACGAGAGGTCCCCAGAATGCGCATCGCCCAGATCGCCCCGCTCTTCGAAGCCGTTCCGCCCAAGCTCTACGGTGGCACAGAGCGCGTCGTGCACTGGATCACGGAGGCCCTCGTCCAGCAGGGCCACGACGTCACCCTCTTCGCCTCCGGTGATTCCATCACCTCCGCCAAGCTCGTCCCCGTCTGGCCGCAGGCCCTGCGCCTCTCCCCCATCGCGGACTGGGTCGCCACCTACGCGCTGCTGATCGAAACCGTGGCCGAGCGCGCCCATGAATTCGATGTGCTGCACTTCCACATCGACTACTGGCCCAACTCCGTCTTCTCCCGCCTCGGCGTGCCCTTCGTCACCACCCTGCACGGGCGGCTCGATCTGCACGAATTCGGCGTCGTCTACTCCAAGTTTCCCAAGGTCCCGATCGTCTCGATCTCCGACAACCAGCGCAAACCCGTCCCGCACCTGGGCTGGGCCGGCACCGTCCACCACGGCATGCCCGCCGACCTGCTGCGCCCGGAACCCACGGAACCCCCCAGCTACTTCGCCTTCCTCGGCCGCATCTCCCCGGAAAAGCGCGTGGACCGCGCCATCGAGATCGCCGGCGCCTGCAACACCGAACTGCGCGTCGCCGCCAAGATCGACCGCGCGGACGACGAATACTTCGCCCGCGACATCAAGCACCTCTTCGAGCTGCCCCACGTCAACTACATCGGCGAAATCAACGACGCCCAGAAGGTGGGCTTCCTCTCCAACGCCAAGGCCCTGCTGGTGCCGATCGACTGGGAGGAGCCCTTCGGCCTCGTCATGATCGAAGCCATGGCCTGCGGCACCCCCGTCATCGCCTTCCGCCGCGGCAGCGTGCCGGAAGTGATCGAAAACGGCGTCACCGGCTTCATCGTGGATGACATGGCCGGCGCCATCGAAGCCGCGAAGAAGATCGACACCATCAACCGCGCCGGAGTCCGCAAGCGTTTCGAAGAACGCTTCACCAACCTGCGCATGGCCGACGACTACATGGCCATCTACAAAAACCTCATCGCCGCCAACAAGAAATAACCGCGACCACGCAGGGTGCAGTGCCAAAGGCATTGCACCACGCGTAGCGGAATACTGATGTCTATAGAAAACGAGGGATAGAAAAGCCTTTTCGGCTCACGCCATCAATACCGGCACATCTGCGAGGTCTCCGGGAATCCGATGTACCGGCACGTGCCAGGCGTCACCTCGGTACTCGCCAGCACCACCTGCCAGCGTTCCTCGACCCGCCGCACGAACACGATCGGCCTGCCGGAATCCGCGCTCGTCACATCCGCCGTCGCGAAGTCTCCCTCGAACCGAATATTGCTGACGCCGATCATCGTCGGTGGAATACCCGATCCCGGCCGCGCCAGCTCGGCCCGGATTGCATCACGCACCGCGATTGCATCATCGGTCGTCTGCGCCCCCGCCGGCACCGGCGCGAACAGCAACGTGGCACCCAACACCACCCCGAAGCCCAGCCAATTGCCCCCGATCATCGCACGCCCTTCCTTTCGAACCACCGCACCCACGCAAAGCCCGCGAAGGTTATCCAGCCTCGGACAAGCGCAGCCCCGAGCAGGGCAGTCCCTTGTCGACACACCTTCGCAACCCGAACGCTAGCGCCGGCGTCGCTTCCATCCGGTTACAGTGTGCAAAACACGCCAACCGCCGCCCGGCGCGGCGTTCCCAACCACCCCCAGCCATGCCACCCTCGCCAAAACGCGAGGAAACCCCCATGCGCGACCCCAACGCCCTCATCACCACGGCCCGGCTCGAAGCCCTGCTCGGCACCCCGAACCTGCGCCTCTACGACTGCACCACCACCACCGTTCCCCCGCCGCCAGGCGTCGATGCCCCCTACGTCGCCGTCTCCGGCCGCCCCGCCTTCGAACAGGCCCACATCCCCGGCGCGGACTACCTCGATATCCAGGCCGAGTTCTCCGACAACACCACGCCGCTGCGCTTCATGCTGGCGGATCTCGCCACGCTCGAAGCCGCCTTCGGCCGCCACGGCCTCGGCACCAGCAGCGGCCACAAGATCGTCCTCTACAGCGCCAACAACATGTGGATGAGCACCCGCTTCTGGTGGATGCTCCGCGCCCTCGGCGTGGATGCCACCGTCCTTGATGGCGGCTTCGACAAATGGTGCGCCGAAAACCGCCCCACCGAAGCCGGCGCCCCGAAGGGCTATCCCCAAGCCACCTTCCGCGCCACCCCGCGCCCCAGCCTGTTCGGCAACAAGCACGACGTGCTGGCCGGCATGCAGGCCCCCAACACCGTCATCGTCAACGCCCTCGGCGACGAGCTGTTCCGCGGCAGCGCCCCCAGCCGCTACGGCCGCCCCGGCCGCATTCCCGGCAGCGTCCAGGTCTCCGCCGCCACCCTCATCGACCCGCAGGCGAAAACCTTCACCACCCTCGAAGACGCCAAGCAGAAATTCGAATCCCAGGGCGTCACGCCTGAAAAGCACGTCATCGTTTATTGCGGCGGCGGCATCTCGGCCAACATCGACCTCTTCCTCCTCCACCAACTCGGCTACGACAACCTCACCCTCTACGACGCCTCCATGGGCGAATGGGCCCGCGACGAAACCCTCCCCATCCAAACCGGCTAAGCCCCACACCGCGACGGGCGGGTCACGACACGAACCCGCCACTCCACTGATTTGCCCCCCGAGTAGGGCGGGTCGCGAAGCGGACCCGCCACACCCCACCACACCCCAGAAAAAATTCCACATACACAGAAAAAAACCCTTTACTCCGCCCCTTGCAGTTAGTGATAATCGCAGGGATGTCAGTTCAACCGGACAATCTGGCCGAAGCCTTCGCCGCCCTGCGCCGCACCGCGCAGGCGGATCGCGAAGCTGCGCGCGCTCGGCTGGATTCTGTCCAGGCGCTGCTCCTCGCCCTCCTCGCCGTCCTGTTCGGCCGGCTGGAGGCGCTCGCCCTGCGCCACCCCCCGCGCGGCCAGGCGCACCCCATCCCCCGCCTCCCCCTGTTCGACCCCCACGGCATCCCGGGCCCCACCACTGCCCGCCATCGCGGCCCCGTGCCCCCGCGCGCGTACCGGCTCGGCCGCTTCCCGCTTTGGTGGTCCCGCAACCGCGGCGCCCGCGCCATCCCCCGCCACACGCCGGAATTGCGTCCGCCCCACCCCGCCCGCGCCCCACCGCGTGCACGCCCCCTCCCATCAGTCACCAAAAAACGCCCCAACCCGGGCGCGTCGACTCACGCCCATTGAATCCCTCCAAGACCCCCATCTCCTCCCTTGCCTTGCTCCTCTGTGTCTCTGTGCCTCTGTCGCCCCTTTCTTCCTGAACCACCTCTCCGCACACCAAGGCACCCCCCCCCCCCTCCCCCCCCCCCCCCCCCCCCCCCACCCCCCCCCCCCCCCCCCCCCCCCCCCCCCCCCCCCCCCCCCCCCCCCCCCCCC
>JAIXTK010000270.1 GCA_027483995.1 Acetobacteraceae bacterium | reverse complement strand
TAAGGCTCCCCATCCCACCGACCACCACCACCACGAAAGCCTCGGCGATCACCGACAAATCCATGTTCAAATTGGCCGAGCCCTGCGGCAGCGCCAGCGCGCCCCCCAGCCCGGCCAAGCCTGCCCCCAGCGCGAACACGCTGGTGAACAGCACCCGCTGGTCCACCCCCAACGCCGCCACCATGTCCCGGTCCTGCGTCGCCGCCCGCACCAGCAGCCCCCAGCGCGTGCGATGGAACAGCAGCAGCAACAGGCCGAGCACCGCGGGCCCCACCACGATCAGCACCAGGTCGTAGAACGGAAACCTGAGCCCCGCGATCTCCACCGCCCCGCGCAACCATCTCGGCCGCGGCAAGGAAAGATCCACCGGACCCCATGCCCACAGCGCGACATCCTGCACCACCAGCACCACGCCGAACGTCGCAAGCAATTGCAGCAACTCCGGCGCCCGGTAGATGCGCCGCAGCAGCACCACCTCCAGCACCGCCCCGATCGCCGCCGTCGCCACCGCCGCGCCGAGCACGCCGAGCACGAAGTATTCCGGCTCCCTCGGCAGGCGCGACAGCAGACTCCAGGCGATGAAGGCGCCGAGCATGTAGAGGCTGCCGTGGGAGAAATTCACCACGCGCGTCACGCCGAAAATCACCGTGAGGCCGGCGGCCACGAGAAAAAGCGTGGAGGCGCCGGCCAGGCCGGTGAGCAGCTGGAGGAAGATCAGGTCCAAGAAAGCGGTTCTTTTTTGGAAAAAAGAACCAAAAAACTTTTATCCGTTTGCGCCGGGAAAAACGGGCGCAAACGGATGAAGTTTTTTTGCTTCTTTTTGTTCACAAAAAGAAGACTCTTAAACGGGCCGCATCCTGCGCACTTCCTCATCCGTGGGCATCGCGCTCGCCCCGTCGGCATAGCGCCAATCCACCATCACGCCCTTACCACCCCGCAGCGCCGTCCGCCCGACATAGGTGCCGAGCGTTCCCTGGTTGTCCTGCGCCCGCCAATAGGCTTCGCCGAACGGCGTCGGGAACTTCGCCCCCTTGAACCCGTCCGCCATCGCCTCCGTGTCCACCGACCCGCTCTTGGCGATGCCCGCCGCGATCGCGGTGATCGTGGCGTGCCCCACCACGCTGCCCATCTTCGGCGCCTCGCCGAACTTGGCGCGATAGGCCGCGATGAACCCGGTATTGGAGGCGTCGGTCACGCTCTCCACCGGCCAGCCGGTCACGATCCAGCCTTCGGGCGTTTCGTCGCCCAGCGGCTCCAGATACTCGGGCTCGCCGGTCAGCACGCTCACCACGCCGCGCTTTTCGAACAGGCCGCGCGTGTTGCCCTGGCGGACGAAATTGGTCAGGTCCGGCCCGAACGTGCCGTTGAAGATCGCATCCGGCCGCGCCTGCGCCAGGGCCGCCACCGTCGCGCCGGCATCGATCCGCCCCAGGGCCGGCCACTGCTCGGCCACGAACTCGATCCCCGGCTGGCGCTGCTGCATCAGCAGCGTGAACCACTTCACCAGCGACTGGCCGTATTCATAGTTGGGGGAAACCGTCACCCAGCGCTTGGCGCCGAGCTTCACGGCATCGTCGATCATCATCGCCACCTGCATGTAGGTGCTCGGCCGCAGCCGGTAGCAGTAGCGATGCCCCTGCTCCCACACCAAGGCATCCGTCAGCGGCTCGCTGGCCACGAACAGGCGCTTGCGCTGCTTGGCCACGTCGCTCATCGCCAGGCCAACGTTGGAGAGGAAGCCGCCCGCCAGCACGTCCACCTTTGTCTCATCCAGCAGCGCGCCCGCCAGCCGCACCGCATCCTGCGGCTTGCCGGCATCGTCGTGGCTGATCACCTCCAGCTTGCGGCCCAGCACGCCGCCGGCGGCGTTCACCTGCTCCACCGCCAACTGCCAGCCCATGCGGTAGGGCAGGGTGAAGGCCGGGATGGCGGTGTAGGAATTGATCTCCCCGATGCGGATCGGGGCGCTGGTGGATTGCGCGCGAAGAATCGCCGGCGCGGCCAAGGTCGCGGCGCCAGCCGCCAGCAGGGTGCGGCGTGAAACAGACATGGGTCAGCCTCCAGGGTCCTGGTCGTTGCAACACGGTCCATGGTGCGAATGGGGCCGCGCTTCTCCACGGCGCCCGCTCTCGCGACACGGCCGCAGGACGACCTCGATCGGTCGTGGCACCCCAGGCCGGCTGCGCGCCACGCCGATCGGCGCGCCACGCAAGCCGAAACATCGGTCACATCCGCCGATCCGTCCAGGGCACGAACCGGAAAAAATCGCGCCATCGCACTTTCCGGCTGACGCGCCGCCGCGCGCAGTGGCACAAATGCCGCAGCGCACAACGCCACGGAGGCACCGCAGGTGAAGCTGGTTATCGCCGTCATCAAGCCGCACAAGCTGGAAGATGTCCGCGACGCCCTCGCCCCGCTCGGACTCTCCGGCATGACCGTGACGGAAGCCCGCGGCTACGGCCGCCAGAAAGGCCAGGCCGAAATCTACCGCGGCGCCGAATACACCACCAACCTGCTGCCCAAGACCAAGCTCGAAATCATGGTGGACGACACCCAGGTGGACCAGGTGGTGGAAGCCATCCAACGCGGCGCCCATACCGGCCGTATCGGCGACGGCAAAATCTTCGTCACCGACCTCGGCCGCGCCATCCGCATCCGAACCGGCGAAACCCAGACGGACGCGCTGTAGAGGGGAGCAAGGCCAGGGGCTTTGCCCCTGGACCCCACTGGGGCCTTAGGCCCCAGACCCCTCGACCTTTTCCGCCTTCGGCGGGAGGGGCCGACCCGGTCTGTATCGCGCGCCGAGACAGCCCCTCCCGCCGAAGGCGGAACTATTGTGGGTCCAGGGACCTCAGGTCCCTGGCGGGTCCAGGGCAGAGCCCTGGCCTTCCTTCCCCTCCGCACCACGTTCCGCTAGATCGTCGCGGGTTCGCGGGTGCACGGATGTTCATCGAGCTTGGTCATTTCGCGTTGGCGTTGGCGCTTTGCCTGGCGCTCGTCCAATCCATCGTGCCGCTGGCCGGTGCGGCCCGCCGCTTGTCCGGCTGGATGGCGGTGGGGCGCAGTGCGGCGCTGGGCCAGTTCGCCATGGTGGCGCTGTCCTTCGCTGCGCTGACGCACGCTTATGTCACCAGCGATTTCAGCGTGAGCAACGTGGTGGAGAACAGCCACTCCGCGAAGCCCATGCTCTACAAGATCAGCGGCGTGTGGGGGAACCATGAGGGTTCCATGCTGCTCTGGGTCCTCATCCTCTCGCTCTGCGGCGCGGCGGTGGCGGTGTTCGGGGGCAACCTGCCGCGGGAATTGCGGGCCCGCGTGCTGGCGGTGCAGGGCATGGTGGCCACCGGCTTCCTGCTGTTCATCCTGGCCACGTCGAACCCCTTCACCCGCGTCATTCCCGCGCCGGCGGACGGCAATGGTCTCAACCCGGTGCTGCAGGACCCTGGATTGGCCTTCCATCCGCCGTTTCTTTACCTCGGCTATGTCGGCTCCTCGGTGGCGTTTGCCTTTGCCGTGGCCGCGCTGATCGAAGGGCGCGTGGATGCCGCCTGGGCGCGCTGGGTGCGGCCCTGGGCGCTGGTGTCGTGGTGCGCGCTGACGGTGGGCATCGCGCTCGGCTCCTGGTGGGCGTACTACACGCTGGGCTGGGGCGGCTGGTGGTTCTGGGACCCGGTGGAGAACGCCTCGCTCCTGCCCTGGCTGTCCGGCACCGCGCTGATCCATTCGGCCATCGTGGTGGAACGGCGCGACACGATGAAGAGCTGGACCATCCTGCTCGCCCTGCTCACCTTCGGCCTTGCCCTGGTCGGCACCTTCCTGGTGCGCTCCGGCGTGCTCAGCTCCGTGCACGCCTTCGCCGTCGATCCGGCGCGCGGCGTGTTCATCCTCGGCCTGCTGATCATCGCCATCGGCGGATCGTTCACCCTCTACGCCTGGCGCGCGCCGGCGATGCAGGGCGGCGGGTTGTTCGCGCCGATCTCGCGCGAGGGTGCGCTGGTGCTGAACAACCTGCTTCTGGCCACCGCCACCGGCACGGTGCTGCTGGGCACGCTGTATCCGCTGTTCATGGACGCGTTCGGGCTGAAGATCTCCGTCGGCCCGCCCTTCTACAACCGCACCTTCCTGCCGCTGATGACGCCGCTGCTGGTGGCCATGGCCGTGGGTCCGCTGCTGGCCTGGAAGCGCGGGGATCTCACCGCCGCCCTGCAGCGCCTCTGGGTGGCCTTCGGCTTCGCCCTGACCGTGGTGCTGGTGGGCCTGTATCTCTCCGGCTTCCATGCCGTGCTGGCCATCCTCGGCCTGGGCCTCGCCGCCTGGATCGCGGCCGGCGTGCTGGCGGAATGGGGCGAGCGCATCCGCCTGTTCCGGCTGCCGCTGCACGAGTCCTGGCGGCGCGCCGCCGGCCTGCCGCGCGCCGCCTATGGCATGTCGCTGGCGCATTTCGGCATGGCCGTGCTGGTCGCCGGCGTCTCCGCCTCCGCCTTCGAGCAGGAGCGCATCGAGTCCCTGCGCCCCGGCGACCACATCGACATCGCCGGCTACACCCTCACCCTGCGCGAGGTGCGCCGCGTTCCCGGCCCCAACTACGTCGCCGACGAAGCCGTGATCGAAGTGAAGCGCGGCGGCGCCGTGATCGATGAGATGCACCCGCAGCGCCGCACCTTCACCGTGCAACGCCAGACCACGGCACTGACGGCCATCCGCACCGGCCTCTCCGCCGATCTCTATCTGGCGCTGGGCGAAGGCGACGCCCAGGCCGGCTGGGTGGTGCGCGCCTGGCACAAGCCGATCGTCTCCTGGATCTGGCTCGGCGCGCTGGTGATGGCCCTCGGCGGCGTGGTCAGCCTCACGGACCGGCGCTGGCGCGTTGGCGTGGCGGCCCGCAAGCCCGTCGCCCCCGCCAGCATCCAGTCGGCCGCCGCGGAATAGCCGATGCGCCGCCTGGTCTTCCTTGTTCCGCTCGCCCTGTTCCTCGGCCTCGCCGGCTGGTTCGCCGCCGCCTTGTTCTCGGGGCGGGACCCGCGCGAGCTGCCCTCCGCGCTGATCGACAAGCCGGCCCCCGATTTCGACCTGGCCAGCCTTGCGGAAGGCCGCCTATCGTCGCAGTCCCTGCGCGGCCAGGTCACGGTGGTGAACTTCTTCGCCTCCTGGTGCGCGCCCTGCCGGGTGGAACATCCCATCCTGCTGCGCATGGCCCGGCAGGAGAAAATCCGCGTCATCGGCATCGCCTACAAGGACCGCCCGGAGGATTCGCGCCGCTTCCTCGCCGAACTCGGCGATCCCTTCCTCACCACCGGCATCGACCGCGATGGCCGCACCGGCATCGATTTCGGCCTCTACGGCGTGCCCGAGACCTACGTGATCGACAAGCAGGGCCGCATTCGCAAGCGCATCGTCGGCCCCGTCACCCCCGCCCTGCTGGACCGCGAGCTGCTGCCGCTGCTGCGCGCACTGGAACGCTCGTGAGGCTCCTGCTCGCCCTGTTCCTGTTCGCCGCGCCCGCCTGGGCGGTGCTGCCGGACGAACGCCTTGCCGACCCGGCGCTGGAAGCCCGCGCCCGCGCCTTGTCGAAGGAGCTGCGCTGCGTCGTCTGCCACAATGAATCGATCGACGACAGCAACGCCACCCTGGCGCGGGACATCCGCATCGTGCTGCGCGAACGCCTCGCCGCTGGCGACAGCGATTCGCAGGCCAAGGCCTACCTCGTCGCCCGCTACGGCGATTTCGTGCTGCTGCGCCCGCCGGTGCGCGCCGATACCTACCTGCTCTGGTTCGGCCCCTTCGCCCTGCTGGCCCTCGGCGGGGCCGTGGCATTCGCCGCGCAACGCCGCCGCAAGCCGGCCGCGCCCGCGCCGCTCACGCCCGAGGAACAGGCCAGGCTCGCCGCCCTGCTGCGCGAGGAGCCGAAATGATCACCTTCGCCATCGCCGCCACCTTGCTTGCGCTGCTGGTTCTTGTCGCCGTGATGCTGCCCCTGCTGCGCGGCGGCGCCAGTGCCCCGGGCCGTGAACTCTTCGACCGCGCCGTCTATCGCGACCAGATCGCCGAGCTGGAGCGTGAGCAGGCCCGCGGCCTCATAGCGCCTTCGGAAGCCGATGCCGCAAGGCTCGAAATCCAGCGCCGCCTGCTGCGCGCCGAAGGCGGCCCGGCCGAAGCCCGCGCTGGCCGCAACCCCGCGCTGGCCCTCGTCCTCGCCCTGCTCACCGCCAGCGGCGCCGGCCTGATCTACCTCAGCACCGGCACCCCGGGCCTGCCCGCCCAGCCCTTCGCCCAGCGCACCCCGGATCCGGAGGAGCAGGCGCTGCGCCAGGGCCTCGCCCAGCTCGAACGCCGCGTGCAGGACGCACCCGGGGATGGCGAGGCCTGGCTGCTGCTCGCGCGCACCCGCGGCGCCCTGTCCCAGTGGCGCGCCGCCGACGAGGCCTGGCGCCGCGCCCTCACCCTGGTGCCCATCACGCCCGACCTGCGCGCCGCCGCACTGGAAGCCAGCGTGCTCGCCGCCGACGGCGCCATCTCCCCCGCTGCCACCGACGGCTTCACGAAGGTGCTGGCCGAGGAGCCGGACAACCCCATTGCCCGCTTCTACCTCGCCGCCGCCGCGGCCCAGGACGGCCGCCAGCAGGAAGCCATCACCGCCTGGCTCGCCCTGGCCGCCGACCTGCCGGCGGGGCTTACGATCCGCGACGAGATCGCCCGCCGCGTGGCCATCGCCGCCCGCGCCGCCGGCATCGCCACCCCAGCCCTGCCGCCCCCCGCCGAGCCGCCGGATGCGCAGGCCCGGCAGGAGATGATCCGCGGCATGGTCGAACGCCTGGCGGCAAAGCTGGAGGCGGAGCCGAACGACGCCGATGGCTGGCAGCGCCTCGGCCGCGCCTGGGGCGTGCTGGGCGAGCGCGAGAAATCCATCGCCGCCTACGCCCGCGCCGGGGCCCTGCGCCCGGACGACACGGGCATCGCCCTGGCCGAGGCCCAGGCCCTGCTGGAAGGCCTGGCCCCCACCGCCCCCTTCCCGCCCCGCGCGCTCGAACTACTCAAGCGCGTCAACGCCGCCGAGCCCCGCCAGCCCGCCGCGCTTTGGCACCTTGGCGTAGAAGCCGCCAAGCGTGGCGCGATGGAGGAGGCTGTCGCCTTGTGGGAACGGCTGCTGGCGGTGCTGCCGGGCGATGCCGAGGACGCAAAGCTGGTGCGGTCGGCGATTGAGGCGGTGAAGCGAAGGTAAGCGTTGTTCGCTTTTGAAAAAAGAACCAAAAAACTTTTATTCGCCTGTGCCTCGCCCCCTGGATCGGGCGCAAGTGAGAAAAGTCTTTTTGCTTCTTTTTCTTCAGAAAAAGAAGGCCCTTGCTTCCTTCCCTATCCGCCCCCACGATATCCGAAACGAACGGGAGGGCCACCATGGCGCTGCATGTGGACTACTACGCCTCGCTGAATTCGCCCTGGACCCATCTGGGGGCGGCGCGGATCGTGGCGATGTGCGAAGCGCATGGCGCCTCCCTGCGCATCTGGCCGGTTGATTTCGGCACCATCTTCGCCAATTCCGGCGGCCTGCCGTTGCCCAAGCGCTCGCCGCAGCGCCAGGCTTACCGCATGCAGGAACTGCCGCGCTGGCGCGAT
>JAIXTK010000008.1 GCA_027483995.1 Acetobacteraceae bacterium | reverse complement strand
GGCGGGCGAGGTCTGTGAGCAGGCGGACGACATCCTGGCCGGATTGGCGGTCCAGCGCGGCGGTGGGGTCGTCGGCGAGGACCAGGCCGGGGCGGGCGGCCAGGGCGCGGGCGACGGCGACGCGTTGGCGCTGGCCGCCGGAGAGCTGGCCGGGGAGGCTTTCGGTTTTGTCGCTGAGGCCGACGGCTTCGAGCATCTCGCCGGCGCGGGCGAGGCGGGCCTGTTCGGTGGAGGTGGGGTCGAGTTCGAGCGCCATGGCGACGTTCTGGCGGGCGGTGAGGAAGCCGAGCAGGTTGTGCTGCTGAAAGATGAAGCCGATGCGGCGGCGCAGTGCCACGCGCTGGGATTCGGTGGCGCCCATGAGTTGCTGGCCGAGCACGGTGCAGGTGCCGGACTGCATGGCGCGCAGCGCGCCGACCAGGGTGAGCAGCGTGGTCTTGCCGCTGCCGGAGGGGCCGGTGAGCAGGACGATCTCGCCTTCCGCGATGGTGAGGGCGACATCTCGCAGCACCGGGCGGTCGCCTTTTTCGTAGGTGTAGGAGACGCCGGAGAGGGTGATGGGGCCCATTTTCTGCGGAGGGATCATCAGAACATGTCCGCGGGGTTGGCTTCGCCGAGCTTGCGCATGGCGAGCAGGCCGGCGATGGCGCACATGGCGAAGATCATGCCGAAGACCGAAAGGGCGCGGGCGGCTTCCATGCCGAGGGGCAGGAGCGTCGCTTTGGCGACGACGCTGTAGAGGGCGGTGGAGCCGAGGAAGCCCGGGATGAAGCCGAACAGGGCGAGCAACAGCGCGGCGGCCATGACGACGAGGCGGAGGTAGTGGTTGGAATAGCCGATGGCCTTCAGCGTGGCGTATTCCTTGAGGTGGGTGGCGATGTCGCTGAACAGGATCTGGTAGACGATCACCATGCCGACGATGAGGCCCATGAGGCTGCCGAAGCCGAAGATGAAGCCGATGGGGGTGCCCTTCTCCCAGTAGCTGCGTTCCCACGCGATCAGCTCGGCGCCGGTGAGGACGACGACATCGGGGGGGAGGATCGAGGACAGGCGTTGCTTGACGGCCTGGGCATCGGCGCCGGGCTTCAGGCGGATGGCGACGAGGTCGGTTTTGCTGGGCTGGCGTTCCTTGACGATGCGGCGGAAGTTGGTTTCGGTCATCACCGCGTTGCCGTCGGCGCCGAAGCTGGTGCCGAGCGAGACGGCGCCGACGATCAGCATGGCGCGGCCGCCGACCTCCACCTCGAACGGGCCGGATTGCTCCAGGCGGGCGGCGATGGGGCCGAATTCGGGGCGCGAGCGGCGGTCGAAGGCGATGGTGTCGATGCGCTTCAAGGCATGGGTGAGAGCTTCGAGGCCCTGGAACTGGACGGCGCCGGCTTCCGGGTCGAAGCCGATGAGCTGGATGGTGCGCTGGCGGCCGGTGTCGGGGTTCCGGAACTTGGTTTGCGCCAGGTAGATCGGCACGGAGAGGGCGACGTCGGGGTCGGCGAGGACCTGGCTGGCGCGGACGCGGGCGACGGGTTCCGGGCGGAACATCACCAGGGTGAGAGGGTTGATGAGGAACAGCTCGCCCTGCAGCGCGCGGGGGAGGTTGGAGGCGCTTTCGAACAGGGCGGCGCGGAAGCCGAGCTGCATGAAGACGAGCACGCAGGCGAAGGTAACGCCGGCGATGGCCGAGACGAGGCGGGCGCGGTTGCTGAGCAGCTGGCGCCAGGCGAGGCGGGCGGCGAGGGCGGCGGTCATGGCGCCGCCCCCTATTGCGGCGACGCGGGCGGGATGGCGACCTGGACCTGCATGTTGACGCGGCGCATGAGCGCGCGGCGGCCGTCCTCGGAGAGGGTCAGGCGGACCTCCACCGTGCGGGCATCGGTGGCGGCGACCGGGTCCGTGCCGGCCAGGGTGGTGCGGCGGACCTGCCAGCCGATCTCACGGACCGTGGCGGCGTAGCGGGTGGCGGTGCCTGGTACGATGATCTCGGCCTGGGCGCCGAGGCGCAGGCGCGGGACATCGGTTTCGTAGACATCGGCGACGACATCGAGGGCATCGAGGTTGGCGAGGTCGAGCAGGCCGTCGGCGCCCAGCTGGTCGCCGGGGCGGGCGTAGATGCGCAGGATGGTGCCGGCGATGGGGGCGGCGATGCGGGAGAGGGCGGCATCGGCGCGGGCCTTGGCGAGGGCGGCATCCGCACTGGCGCGGCGGGCCAGGGCGATGGCGAGGTCCTCGGGGCGGGGGGATTCGAGGGTTTCGAGCACGGCCTCGGCCTCACGCCGGGCGGCGTTGGCGCGGTCGGCGGCGAAGCGGGCGCGTTCGGCGCCGGCGCGGGTGCCGGCGCCGCCAGGGACCAGGGTTTCCTGGCGGGCGGCCTCGCGGCGGGCATTCTCCTCATCGGCGCGCAGGGCGGCGATGCGGGCCTGCTGGGCGGTGATCTCGCTGTCTCGCCCGCCGGCGGCGACGCGGGTGAGGTTGGCCTGGGCCTCGGCGAGGGCGGCTTCGGCCTGGGCCAGGGTGGCGTCTTTCTGGGCGGCGTCGGCGAAGGTGGCGAGGAGTTGGCCGGCGGCGACGCGGTCGCCTTCCTGGACCAGCAGGGATTCGATGCGGGTGACGGCCATGCCGCCGGGATGGGTGAGGCGGCGGACGCGCGAGGCGGGCTCGATGCGGCCAAGGGCGCCGACGCCCATGGGGGCGGCGATGGCGGCCGAAGTGGCTGGCGCAATGGGGGCGGGGCGGGCGAGGGCCCACCAGGCACCGGCGGCAAGCGCTGGCAGCAGGAGCAGCAGCAGGGAGCGGCGCAGGGTCAT
>JAIXTK010000022.1 GCA_027483995.1 Acetobacteraceae bacterium | reverse complement strand
CGCGATCCCGCCCGCCGCCAGAGCGATCGAAGGCAGCACGGCATGCCAGATGGCGCCTGCGGGATCGGCGCCGAAGCGCACCGCGCCGGTGGCGGGAAACCACCCCCAGGACAGCGAGAAGGTCGCCACCAGGATCATCGCCAGCCAGAAATTCGGCAGCGCCACCCCGAAGGAGGACAAGGACGTCACCGCCACATCCAGCCGCGAACCCGCATTGGTCGCCGCCAGGATCCCCAGCGGCACGCCGACCACCAGCGAGACCAGCAGCGCGCCCACCACCAGCAGCATGGTGGTGGGGAAGCGGTGCATGATCTGCTCCAGCACCGGCTCGTTCGATTGGAAGGAGCGCGACAGATCCAGATGCATCGCGTTCCACAGCCAGCGCCCGTACTGCACCAGGAACGGGTCGTTCAGCCCATAGGATTCACGGATCTGCGCGATCCGTTCCTCCGTGGCGTATTCCCCGGCCAGCGTGGCGGCGAGATCGCCGGGCACCAGCTTCAGCAGCCCGAACACCACGAAGGTGGCCAGCACGATCACCGGCACGAACTGCACCAGCCGGCGCCCCACCAGCATCAGCCGGGGGGCGTTTGCCAGCATGTCGCCTAGCCCTCCAGCCACACATCCTCGAACTTGGGCTTGCCCAGCAGGTTCGGCTTGTAGCCCTTCACCTTGGCGCTGTAGGCGGTCAGCTCCGGGCGGAACAGCAGCGGCAGGTGCAGCGCGTTGTCGGTGACGATCTTCTGCAGCTTGCGGAACGCCTCCTTGCGCACGGCGAGGTCATCGGAGCTGCGCGTGGCCAGCAGCGCCTCGGTCAGCCCCGGCGCCCCCTCGCCGCGCCCGGCGTTGAAGTAGCTGCCCACGCCGAACACCAGCTGGTAGGTCAGGCTCGGATCCGGCCGCCCGGTCCAGGGCGCCAGCAGCAGGTCGCCCTTCTTCTCGGCGAAGAACGCGGCAGGGGTCGGCGGGCCGGTATAGCGTTCCCAGCGCAGCCGGATGCCGGCCTTGCGCATCTGCTCGATCAGCACTTCCTGCTGCTGCACCTGCAACTGCTCGGCATAGCCGACGCCCAGGATATCGATCCCGTTCGGATGCCCGCCCTCGGCCAGCAGCTTGCGCGCCCGGTCGGGGTCGTAGGTGAAGGTGCCGGAATATTCGGTGGCACAGGCCCAGTGCGCCCGTGGCAGGATGGTGGAGGTGGTCTCGGCGATGCCGCCATGCGTCGCCTTGTTGAACTCCTCGCGGTCCACCGCGTAGTTCAGCGCCTGGCGCACCTTCACATTGTCCAGCGGGGCGCGGCCGTAGTTGAAATAGGCATGCACGCACAGCAGGGACGGGCCCACGGCGGAACCCAGGGTGCGCGCCCGGTCGATCAGCTGCTTCTGCTGCGGCACCAGATAGTACACGAGGTCGTTCTGCCCGGCCGTCACGCTGCGCAGACCGGTGGGAAGCTCCGGGATGATCTGGAACACCATGCCATCCTGCAGCGGCCGGTCCTTCTTCCAGTAAGAATCGTTCTTCACCATCACCACGCGCTCATTGTCCGCCCAGGACACCAGCTTCATCGCCCCGGTGCCCACCGCGCGCCGGTCGTAGTCGCGGCCATGCTCCTCCATCGCCTTGGGGGAGGAGATCATGCCGGCGCGGTCGGACAGGATCAGCGGCAGTGCGGAATCCGCCTGCTTCAGCTTCAGCGTGACGGTCTGGCCGGAGGCTGTGATGTCCTCCACCGTCGCGAGGTCGGACTTGATGTTGGAGCGTTCATCGGTTTTCGCGCGCAGCAGGTTGTAGCGCACCGCCGCGCCGTCCAGCTTGGTGCCGTCGTGGAAGGTCACGCCATCGCGGATGGTCAGCACCAGCGTGCTGGGGTCCGGATAGGCCCATTTCTCCGCCAGGCCCGGCTTTGCCTGCAGCGTGGTGTAATCCCACTCCACCAGGGAATCGTACAGCGGATACAGGATCACGTGGTCGCTGCCCGAGTTGCCGGTTTGCGGGTTCAGGCTCGACGGGTTCTGCTGCGCCGAAAGCCGCAGCGTGCCGCCGCGCTTTTGGGCTTGGGCCTCGCCGCCAGCGGCCACCGCCGCGCCGGTCAGAGCCAGAAAGGTCCGCCGGTCGATCCGGCCGCTGGGCAGCTTGATGGGCGCGTTCATGCGATCGCCTCCTTGGTCTTGTGTGCGTCGATGGGATGGCCGGTCACCTCGCCGGCGAAGTGGCAGGCCACGAACCGGCCAGGGGCCGCCTCGCGCCACGCCGGCATGTCGCTCGCGCACACCGCCTGCGCGAACGGGCAGCGCGTGCGGAAGCGGCAACCGCTGGGCGGGTTGGTGGGGCTTGGGATCTCGCCCTGCAGGATGATCCGCCGCGTCGCCCGCATGCTGGAAGGCAGCGGGATCGGTTCGGCGGAGAGCAGCGCCTGGGTATAGGGATGCAGCGGCCGCTCGGCGATCTCTTCCGCCGGGCCCAGCTCCATGAACTTGCCCAGGTACATCACGGCGATGCGGGAGCTGACATGGCTCACCACGCCGAGATCATGGGTGATGAACAGGTAGGTCAGCCCGAATTCCCGCTGCAGTTCCGCGAACAGGTTCAGGATGTCGGCGCGGATCGAAACGTCGAGTGCCGCCACCACCTCGTCGCACACGATCACGCTCGGTCGCACCGTCAGCACGCGGGCGAGGTTGATGCGCTGCTTCTGCCCGCCGGAGAGCTCATGCGGGTAGCGCAGCCCGAATTCCGGCCGCAGCCCAACGCGCTCCAGCATCTCCTGCGCGATGCGGGCGCGGTCCGCGCGGCTGCCTTCGCCGATGATGTCCAGCGGCTCGCGGATGGAATCCAATACGCTCATGCGCGGATTGAGTGCCGCGTTCGGGTCCTGGAAGATGATCTGGAACGCCCGCCGCCGCCGCCGCAGTTCGGCCGAGGGCAGCGAATACGGGTCGATGCCCCCGAGATTCACCTGCCCCTGGGTCGGCTTCAGCAGGCACACCACCGCGCGCCCCAGCGTGGACTTGCCCGAGCCGCTCTCGCCGATGATGCCGAAGGTCTCGCCGGGCAGCACGTCGAAGCTCACCCCGTCCACCGCCTTCACCGTCTCGCGGCGGTCCTGGGTGGGGAAGTGGATGCGCAGGTCGGCCACGCTCACGATCGGGGCGCTCACGCCGCGGCCTCGCGGTCGGTCAGCGCGCCGGGCAGCACCAGATCGCCTTGCCGCCAGCAGCGCACGCTATGAGCGCCGGCCTGTTCGATCACCTGCGGGGCGGCACATGCTTCCTGCCGGTGCACGCAGCGCTCGGCGAAGCGGCAGCCCGTGGGCATGTCGCGCAGCGTCGGCACCCGCCCGGCGATGGAGGGCAGCACCGCCCCGCGCGCCGAAAGCCGGGGCAGGGAGCGCAGAAGGCCGGAGGTATAGGGGTGGCGCGGCCGCACCAGCGCGCTGTCCACCGGCGCGTCCTCCACCACCTGGCCGGCATACATCGTGATCATGCGCGTGCAGGTCTCGGCGATCACGCCGAGGTCGTGGGTGATGAACAGCAGCGCCGTGCCCTGCTTCGCGGAAAGCTCCATCAGCAGGTCGATGATCTGCGCCTGGATGGTCACGTCCAGCGCCGTGGTCGGCTCGTCGGCGATCAGCAGGCGTGGCTCGCACACCAGGGCGATGGCGATCATGGCGCGCTGGCGCATGCCGCCGGAAAGCTGGTGCGGATAGCTATCATGCACCCGCGCGGGGCTGGGGATGCCCACGCTGGCCAGCGCCTCGATCGCCCGTTCGCGCGCCTGCTTCTTGTCCACCTTGAAGTGGGTCAGGATCGTCTCGCCGATCTGCTGGCCGATGGTGAACACCGGATCCAGCGCGCTCATCGGCTCCTGGAAGATCATGCTGATCTTGCGCCCGCGCACATGGCGCATGCGCGACAGCGGCAGGCCGACCAGGTTCTCGCCCTCGAACATCGCCTGCCCGGCCACGCGCGTGGTCGCCCGCGGCAGCAGGCCCAGCAGGGAAAGGCCGGTGATGGTCTTGCCGCAGCCGCTTTCGCCCACAATGCCCACGCGCTCGCCGGGCTGCACGGAAAAGCTGACATCCTGCGTGGCCTGCACGCTGCCACCTGAGATCAGGAAGGAGATGCCGAGCCCACGGACGTCCAGCAGCGGCGCGTCGCTCATCCGCGCCCCCGGTCCCGATCCGCCGCGCCGCCCTGGGGGCGGTCATTCCCGTGCCGACGCATTCTGCTGTCTTCTCGGACATTCCAGGAAGCTGCCGAAGCGGCGCCTCCCCCCTGCCCGGACGTTACCGATCGTCCCGCCGCGATGGCAACCCCGGTGTCGACAATCGGAAGAGTCTTTGCCTTGCGCGCGGCCGCCGGCCAACCCCGCGCGCGATACCGGCCAGTGCCGCGGCCGGAAGAGTCGGCCGCGGCACTGGCCGGTATCAGCTCCTGTCGCGTTGGCGCGGATCCAGGATCAGGCTCAGACGGTCGCCGACCAGGTTCACCGCCATCACGGTCAGGAACAGCGCGAGGCCCGGGAAGATCATCGTCCAGGGCGCATAGCGCACGTATTCCCGCCCGGCATTCAGCATCGCGCCCCATTCCGGCGTGGGCGGCTGCGCGCCGAGGCCGAGGAAGGACAGCGTGGCGGTGAACAGCACGGCGCTGCCGAGATCCAAAGTGGCGATCACGATCAGGATCGGTGCCAGGTTCGGCAGCAAATGGCGCAGCACGATGCGCGTATGGGTCGCCCCCACCGCGCGCGCCGCCTCCACGAAATCCCGCGCCACCAGCGTGAGGGTGGCGGCGCGGGTGATGCGGGCGAAGCGCGGAATGCCGGAGATGCCCACGGCGAGTGCGGCGTTCACCAGCCCGACCCCCAGCACCGCCACGATCAGGATCGCCAGGATGATCGGCGGGAAGCACAGCATGGCATCGATCACCCGCGCGCCGATCCGGTCGATCCGCCCGCCGCCATAGGCGATCACGATGCCCAGCAGGGCGCCGAACACCAGGCTGATCGCCACCGTCGTCAGCCCCATGGCCAGCGAGAAGCGGGCGCCGTAGATCACCCGGCTGAAGATGTCCCGCCCGAACAGGTCGCAGCCGAACCAGTGCTCCGCCGAAAGCGGCGCCAGCCGGCGGCATTGGCTGGTGGCGTTCCAGTCATAGGGCGCGAGATACGGCGCGAAGGCCGCCAGCCCCAGCACCACCACGATCACCACCGTGCCGATCACCGCGCCGGGGGCGCCCAGCAGCCGCGTGATGAAGGAAGGCTGGCGCGGCAGCACCGCGTCGCTCATGGCCGCGCTCATTCCTGCACGCTCATTCTTGCACCCTGGGGTCGATGATCCCGTAGGCGATGTCGATCAGCACGTTGATCAGCACGTACACCCCCGTGGTCAGCACCACGATGCCCTGCACCACCGGGAAATCCTTCTCCAGCACCGCCTGCACCAGCAGCTTGCCGATGCCCGGCCGGGCGAACACCGTCTCCGTCACCACCGCGCCACCGATCAGCAGGGCGAACTGGATGCCCAGCAGGGTCAGCGGCGGGATCATCGCATTGCGCATGGCGTGCTTGGCCACCACGCGCACCGCCGTCAGCCCCTTGGCGCGGGCGGTGCGGATGTAGTCCTGGCCCATCACCTCGATGATCGAATTGCGCGTGAGGCGCGCGAGCCCGCCGGCCAGGAACAGGCCCACGGTGATGCTGGGCAGGATCAGCGCATCCCACCCGCTGCCCAGCACCGGCACCCAGCCCAATTGCGTGGCGAACACCTGGATCAGGATCATGCCGATCCAGAAACTAGGGAGCGACAGGCCCACCAGCGCCGTGGTCATGCACAACGTATCCACCCAGCCATTCGGCCGCACCCCGGCCATCACGCCCAGCACGGTGCCCAGCACCACGCCGACGAGGAAGCCGCCCAGGGCGAGCTCCAGCGTCTTCGGGAACTCGGCGGCGATCAGCTTGGTCACCGGCTGGCGGCTGCGGAAGCTGTCGCCGAAATCGCCCACCGCGGCATTGGCCAGGAAGCTCGCGTACTGCACCACCAGCGGGCGATCCACGCCGAGCTTGGCGCGCGCCGCCTCCATCGCGGAATCGCTGATCGGCGTGCCCTGCAGCATCAGCAGCACCGGATCGCCCGGCACCAGCCGCATGGCGCCGAAGACGAAGGTCCAGGTGATCAGCAAAGTCGGGATCACGCCCAGCAGGCGCCCCAGGATGGCCCGTGCGCTCATCTGCCTCTCTGATCGGATTTTGGTGAAACAACAGCTGCAACCATGCGGACCGACAGGCCAGTGCACAAGCGGCAAATTGCCGATTGCGCGATCGTAGCGAAGCGCCGCAGACTGGATTTTCCGCACCGCACCATGGAGAGCACCATGTCCGCCAAAAGGGCTTCCGTCTCCCGCCGCGCCGTTGTCGGTGGGCTGCTTGCCGCGCCCATGGTCCATCGCGGTGCCTCCGCCCAGGCCGCCAATACCGTGACCTGGGGCGAGGACGATGCCAGCCCGCGCACCTACGACCCGCGCGTGACATCCTCGCGCCACGAGTACCAGGTGATCGGGCAGATGTTCGACACGCTGGTGGCCTCCGACGGCACCAACAAGCTCTCGCCGGGCCTGGCCACCGCCTGGCAGGCCGCGCCGGATGGCAAGAGCGTCACGTTGAAGCTGCGCACCGATGTGGGTTTCCACGACGGCACGCCGTTCGACGCGGAAGCGGTGAAGTTCACCTTCGATACGATCGCCGACCCCAAGACCGCCAGCGAAGGTGCGGTGACGCAGCTCGGCCCCTATGCCGGCTCCACCGTGATCGACAGCCAGACGATCCGCATCGACTACACCCAGCCCTTCGGCGCCGCGGTGGCCAGCTTCGCCGAAGGCACGCTGGCCCCCGTCTCCCCCACCGCCGTGAAGCGCATGGGCAACCAGGATTTCGCCCGCGCGCCGGTGGGTGCCGGGCCGTTCAAGTTCGTCTCCTGGGAGCCCGGCCGCCAGGTGGTGCTGGAGCGGTTCGACAAATACAACTGGGCGCCTGGCTTCTTCGCCAACAAGGGCGCCTCCAAGGTGCAGCGCGTGGTGACGCGGTTCATCCCCGATGCCTCCACCCGCGTGGCGGCACTGGAGGCGGGCGAGATCGACATCTCCGACATCACGCCGATCCTGGACATGAAGCGGCTGAAGGACACGCGCGGCTACGCCACCATGATCGGCAATGCCGCCGGCATTCCGTTCGGGCTGGAGCTGAACGGCAGCAAGGGCATCTTCAGCGATGTGCGCGTGCGCCGTGCCTTCGCCATGGCGATCGACCGCAAGGCACTCAGCGAGAACCTGTTCTTCGGCCTGATCGACCCGGCCTATGGCCCGCTTTCCTCCGACACCCCGGGCTACTGGAAGGGCGTTGAAGACTACTACAAGCCCGACCCGCGCGCCGCCGCCGCCCTGCTGGACCAGGCCGGCTGGAAGCCGGGGCCGGGCGGCATCCGCGTGAAGGACGGCCAGCGGCTGTCCGGCTTCTACGGCGCGCCGCCACCGCTGGAGCCGGATACCGCCGTGGAAATCCAGGCCGTGGCCAAGCGCGTCGGCTTCGACCTGAAGGTGGAAACCATCACCTTCGCCCGCAACCAGCAACTGGTGTTCGACAACGCCTTCGACATCCTGCCGGTGCGCTGGATCCAGGCCGACCCGATGTGCCTGGAAAACCTTTTCCACAGCAGCAACATCCCGTCCCCCGGCAAATACCGCTACAACTGGATGCAGCTGAACGACCCCAAGCTGGACGCGCTGTTCGCCGAAGGGCGGGCGATCACGGACCCGGAGAAGCGCAACGCGGTGTATGCCGACGCGCAGAAGATCATCATGGACAGCGCGCTGTGGTTCCCGGTGCACAACCAGGTGCAGACAGTGGCCTATCGCAGCGCCAAGAAAGGCTACCACTTCGCCCGCGCTTCGTGGGTCGTGCTGTTCCATGATGTGGTGAGTGGATAGGGAAGTAAGGCGAGGGGCTCTGCCCCTCGACCCCGCCAGGGACCTGAGGTCCCTGGACCCACATGAGTTCCGCCTTCGGCGGGGAGGGGCCATCCGGGTCTCTCCACCGCCTCGACGGCCCCTCCCCGCCGAAGGCGGAAAGTAAAGGGGTCTGGGGCCTAAGGCCCCAGCGGGTCCAGGGCAGAGCCCTGGCCTTTCTTCCTCACCCGCTCAACACACCCATTGGAAGCCATCGATCACGAAGCTTTGGCCGGTGATGAAGTTGGGTTCGACGGTGGCGAGGAAGGCGACGAGTTGGGCGACGTCTTGTGGGGTGCCGAGGCGGCCGAGGGCGATGCCTTTTATGAGTTCGGGGCCGCGGGCCTTGGTGAGGCTGTTGCCGAGTTCGGTTTCGATCACGCCGGGGCAGATGGCGTTGATGGCGATGCTGGGGCCGAGTTCCTTGGCGAGCGCCCGGGTCATGCCCAGGATGCCGGCCTTGGCGGTGGCGTAGCTGAATTTCGACACCGCGCTGGTGACGCCGCCGGAGAAGGCGTTGAGCGAGGACATCGAGACGATGCGCCCGCCGCCGCCGGCCTGGATGTGGGGCACGGCGGCGTGGATGTAGTTGAAGCAGCTTTTCAGGTTCACCGCGATGGTGCGGTCGAACTCGTCTTCCGTGATCTCGGTGATGCCCTTTGGGTTGCCGCGGCCGGCATTGTTCACCAGCACGTCGATGCGGCCATGGGCGGCCATGATCTCGGCGATGACGGCGGCGGCGCGGGCGAAATCGGAGACGTCGGCCTCGTGGCAGGTGACGGTGGCGCCCATGGCTTCCAGCTCGGCCTTGGTACGGTCCATCTCGGCGGGCAGGAGATCGACGAGGGCGATGTTCAGGCCTTTTTCGGCCAGCGCGTGGGCACAGCCGCGGCCGATGCCGCGGGCACCTCCGGTGATGATCGCGAGTTTCCGGGGGGCGAGCTTGCGGGACATGGCGGTTCTCCTGCGAAAGCGGCAGGATGGCGGGGGTTGGCCGTGGCGGCCAATCCCTGGGGAGTGGTGACGTGGCGGATGCCCTGAGCGAGGTGCTGGCGTTGGTGCCGGTTTCGGACGGCGCCAAGGCTGAGTTGCGGGGGCTGCTGGCGGGGGCGGACCGGCACTATCACGGCACGGCGCATGTGGCGCTGCTGTGGGAGCGGCATCTGGCGTATGGCGCCGGGGTGGTGCGGGAGGCGCCCTGGCACCAGTGGCTGGCCTGCGCGATCTGTTATCACGATGCGATCTATGACGCTTCGCGGAAGGACAACGAAGCGCGGTCGGCGGTGATGTGGCAGGACGCGAAGCCGGCGTTGCCGTGGGAAGGAATTGCCTGGGTGACGGGGACGATCCTGGCCACCGCGAACCATCTGGCGGCGGTGCCGGAGGCGGGGATGGGGGGCGAGGCCTGGGCGGCGCGGGTGTGGATGCTGGATCTGGATTTGACGCCGTTGGGGGAGCGGGCGGCGGCGTTCGATGCCAATACGGCGGCGCTGCGGCTGGAGTTCGGGCATCTGACCGACGAGCAATGGGTGGCGGGGCGGGGGGCGTTCCTGCGCGGGATTTCCAGGACGGAGCGGCTGTTCCGGACGCCGGTGCTGCATGCGGCGTTCGAGGAGGCGGCGCGGGCGAATTTCGCGCGGGAGTTGGAACGGGGGTAACCAGTCTGGTTTCATCCATTTTGTTTCGGTGTCGAAACAAAATAGGTGTGCGTTGGCTCGGGGGCGTGGAGGGCGATTTTTCGGACGGGGGGTGGATGGGGGCGCTGCGGGGCCGCGATGGGGATGGGGTGCTGGTGGTGTTGGGGCGCGGCGTGCGGGACGGGGATGGTGCGCGCGATGGTGAGGCGCGCAGTTCGGGCAGGCGCGGGTTGGATGGGGGAACGAGCGCGGGGGCGGCGGGGGGTGGTGCGCGCGTAGGTGAGGCGTTCGCCGCTGGCGAGGCGGGTGGAGAGCGGGCGCGGGGCGGGCGGGAGGGTGAGGCGGCCTTCCTGCCAGGCG
>JAIXTK010000229.1 GCA_027483995.1 Acetobacteraceae bacterium | reverse complement strand
GGTCGGCATCCAGGCCGAAGCGGGCGAGCTGGCTGCGGACCTGGGCGGGCAGGGCGCGGGGCAGGGCGCGCTGCATGTGGTCGATGGGGGTTTCGTTGGGGATCAGCTCATCCGATTGGTGCTGGGCGAAGTAGCCGACGCGCAGCTTGCCGGAGCGGTGCATGGTGCCGCTGTCGGGTTCCAGCTTGCCGGCGATGAGCTTGGCCAGGGTGGACTTGCCGTTGCCGTTGGCGCCGAGCAGCGCGATGCGGTCTTCCTGGTCCACGCGCAGGCTGAGGCCGCGCAGGATGGGGGCGCCGCCATAGCCGACGGAGACGCGGTCCATGGTGAGGATCGGCGGTGCCAGCGCGGCCGGCTCGGGGAAGTTGAAGCGGGTGACGTGGTCTTCCAGCACGCTGTCGATCACCGGCAGGCGGGCGATGGCCTTGAGGCGGCTTTGCGCCTGGCGGGCCTTGCTGGCCTTGTAGCGGAAGCGATCGACATAGGCCTGCATATGGGCCTTCTGCGTGGCGATCTTGGCGGCGGCGGCGGCCTGCTGGGCGGCGCGTTCGGTGCGGATGCGGACGAATTCGTCGTAGCCGCCGGGGGTGACGTTGATCTTGCCGCGATCGAGATGGGCGATGCTGTCCACGCAGCGATCGAGCAGGCCGCGGTCGTGGCTGACGACGATGGCCGCACCCGGGAATTTCTGCAGCCAGGTTTCCAGCCAGAGGGTGGCTTCGAGATCCAGGTGGTTGGTGGGCTCGTCGAGCAGCAGCAAATCGGGCGCGCTGAACAGGGCGGTGGCGAGGGAGACGCGCATGCGCCAGCCGCCGGAGAAGCTGCTCACCGGGCGGGCCTGTGCCGCCATGTCGAAGCCAAGCCCGGCCAGGATGGTGGCGGCGCGGGCGGGGGCGCTGTCGGCATCGATGGCCTGAAGGCGGTCGTGGATTTCGGCCAGGCGCTCCGGCGGCGCGGTTTCGGCCTCCGCCAGCAGGGAGAGGCGTTCGGGGTCGCCTTCGAGCACGATGTCGACGAGGGATTTCGGGCCCTCGGGGGTTTCCTGCTTCACCTGGCCGAGCTTGGCGCGCTGGGCGAGGCGGATGTCGCCGTCGTCGATGGCCAGCTCGCCGGAGATGGCGCGCAGCAGGGTGGATTTGCCGGCGCCGTTGCGGCCGACCAGGCCGACATGGCGGCCGGGGTCGATGGTGAGGTCGGCATTGTCCAGCAGGGTGCGACCCCCGAGCCGGATGACGACGCCGCGTGCGATCAGGAGGCTCATGATGTGGGGGATGTAGCCGCCCGGCTGCGCAGGGGGAAGGGGTTGCCGCTGTGCGGTGGCTGCTCTAAAGCCCCGCGCGATCACGAGTCCTCATGAAGGGTCCAGTTCCATGGCCACTGAACGCACTTTTTCCATCCTCAAGCCCGACGCGACGCGGCGCAACCTGACCGGCGCGATCAACGCCAAGATCGAGGCGTCTGGCCTGCGCATCGTGGCGCAGAAGCGCATCCACATGACCACGGCGCAGGCCGAGACGTTCTATGGCGTGCACAGCGAGCGCGGCTTCTTCCGCGAGCTGGTGACGTTCATGACCTCCGGCCCCGTGGTGGTGCAGGTGCTGGAAGGCGAGAACGCCGTGGCGAAGTACCGCGAAGTGATGGGTGCGACGAACCCGGCCAATGCGGCGCCCGGGACGATCCGCAAGGAATTCGCCGAGAGCATCGAGGCCAATTCCGCGCATGGCTCGGACAGCACGGAGAATGCGGCGATTGAGATCGCTTATTTCTTCTCGGGCTGCGAGATCGTCGGCTAGGGAAGGAAGCGGTTCTGTTTTGAAAAAAAGAACCAAAAAACTTTCGTTCATTTGATGCGGAGAGGCTGGGTCTCTCCGCATCAAATTCCAAAAGTCTTTTTGCTTCTTTTTCTTCAGAAAAAGAAGATGCTTGCTTAGGCTGGTGCCAGCCGATGCAGTATTGCGGCGCGCACCGCGTTGATGACGGCGAAGACCGTTTGCAGGACGGCGCCGAAGAACAGCATCACGAAGACGAAAAGCATGATCTGGTCCGAGAGGGCCGGCAGGCGCTCGGCCTGGCGCAGGGTGACGAAGATCGCTTCTGGCGTGCCGACCGCGGCGGCCATGGACGAGGCCAGGGTGAGCACGAAGAAGGCGCGGGTGAGGTTGGGCAGGAACAGCACGGCGGCGGCGATGTTGCCGGCGCGCAGGGCCCGCAGCGCCACCAGGCCGTTATCGGCGATGTAGGCCACGGCGTAGGCGGCATTGGCCAGGATGACGGCGAGCAGGCCGGTTTGGATGTCGTGGCCGGCGATCTGGATCTCGCGCGGCAGGATGTTGAGCAGGAAGAACATCACCACGAAGGTGGGGGCGGCGCGCAGCAGGCCGACGAGGCTGCCGGCGGGGGCGGCCAGCGCGCGGCCGGCGCCGAGGGAGACCGCCAACGGCAGGCCGAGGATCAGCCCGAGGACCAGCGAGGCGAAGGCGATCTCCAGGTTGACGACCAGGCCGGCGAGGAAGACCGGCAGGAAGCTGGGCAGGATCTCGATCATGCCGCGGCCCTCCGTTCGAAGACGCCCTGGAGCGAGCGCATCAGTGTGACCACGAGGCTGACCAGCAGCGTGTAGAAGACGAGCAGGAACGAGTAGGTCATGATCCGCTCGCTGGTGAAGGAGGTGATGTCGGTCAGTTCGTTCAGCAGTTCCGGCACGCCGACCATGCTGGCGACCGCGCTGGATTTCGTGGCGTTGACCAGGAATGACATGATCTGCACCGCGGCGCCCTGGATGGCGCCGCGCAAAGGCGGCCAGGTGGCGGAGGTGCTGCGCTGTGTGGCGTGGTATTCGCCGATCGCCTGGGCGGCGGAGCTGCCGTTGTAGAGGCCGATCATCACCACGGCGATCACCAGCGCCACGGGGGCGGAATAGGGCACCAGGGTGCTGGCGACCATGTAGCCGAAGAACAGCAGCAGCACGAGCGGCGAGCATTGCAGCACGCCGGTGGCCATGCGGGCGGCGATGCGGGCGGCGGCGGGGCGGGCGCAGAGCGCGCTGGCGAAGAGCATGGCCAGCCCCAGGGTGGAGATGATGGAGCCGACCACCAGCACCAGCGAGAAGATGATGCCGCGCAGGAAGGCCTCGAACGCCACTTCGGTTTTCAGCATGGGCAGGGTGATGGAAATGCCGAGCGTATCGCGCAGCCAGGCTTCGAACCGGTCCACATCCGGGGCGAAGCGGGTGGGGGGCAGGGTGGTGTCCGACGGTTCTCCGAGGCAGCCGGGGGCGGGGGTGGCGCCGGCGGCGATGCAGGCCGGGCTGGACCACAGGCTGCGCTGGTCTTCCAGGAAGCCGCGCGCGATCGGGAAGCCGGTGGCGGCCTGCAGGAAGCGGCCCTCGGCGTGCCACTGGGCGCTGAGCCCATCGAGGAAGGCGGCGAGGTCGCTGCCGGGCGGCGTGGCCATGCCCCAGGGCAGGGCGGAGATGGCGAGCTTCTGTTCGAACCGGGCGGCGAAGGCGGGGTCGGCGAAGCTGTTGCTGAAGAAGCTGTCGTCGTGCATCGCCAGCGAGCAGATCTCGCGCTTCAGCGCATCGACCAGCTGCTGCGGGCTGTCGAAGATCAGCAGGCGCACGCCGTGCTGCACCAGATGCAGCGTATCGGCATTGCCGAGCGGCACGCAGACGGTGCGGCCGGCCATCTGGTCCCAGCTGCGGGCGGTGATGCGGCGGTCTCCGACCACGACGGTGGTGGACTGGTAGTAGTGCGGGCGGATGAAGCGCACCTGCTCGTCGCGCTGCAGGGTGTGGCCCATGGTGGCGATGACCAGATCCACCCGGCGTTCGACGAGGTTGGCGATGCGGTTGGCCGGCGTGACGGTGACGAAGCGTGCTTCCACGCCTAGGCGGGCGGCGATGGCGCGGGCCACCTCGATCTCGAAGCCGGAGCGGCGCGTGTCCGCGCCCAGGCCGTCGGCGATGCCGAAATTGGGGTAGTTGCCGCGCACGCCGACGCGGATGTGGCCGTTGCAGAGGACCCCGGCGAGGCTGTCGCGCGGCACGGCGTCGCAGCCTGCGGCGGTGGCGCGGGCGCGGGCCTGGTCCACAAGGGCCTGGAGCGCCGCGGCGCTGTCGGCGCGGGCGGGGGATGTGAGGCCGGCGAGAAGGAGCAGCAGGGCGGCGAGGAGGTGGCGCATGGTGCTAGGCGTCTCCTGGCCCGGCGGCGGAAATCTCGAGAACGTCCGTGCGCAGGAAAGTGTGCGGGCCGATGCGCTGGATCGCCTCTGGCCCGGCGCCGTGCAGCACGGCGGGGGTCATGACCGGCAGCTTTTCGGGCGCGAGCGGCATGAAGCTGGAGGCGACGATGCGGGCGGCGAGGCCGCGTTCGGCCAGCAGGCGGTTTGTGGCGGCCAGGCCGAGGAAGGCGCTGTGCACGACATAGGCGTGGCCGCCGGGGGCGAGATGCCGCGGCAGGCCGCGCAGCAATTGGTCCATCACCAGGCGCCCGTCTGGCCCGCCGAAGCTCCATTGCGGTGGACGGCCGGCATAGCCCGGGGCGAGCATGGGGAAGTGCGGCGGGTTGGCCAGCACGAGGTCGAAGCGGCGGCCGGCGAGCGGGGCCCAGAGATCGCCGCAGGCCAGCTCGACGGGCTGGCCCAGGCTGTCCATCAGGCGCTGTGTGGCACGGATCGCGCCGGGATCGACATCGGTGCCGGTGAGGCTGGTGGCGCCGCATCCGGCGAGGCTGGCGAGCACGGCGCCGGAGCCGACGCCGATTTCCACGACCCGGCCCAGGGGGCGGCCCAGGGGATGGCCGGCGATGGCGGCCTGCACGGCGTGGATCAGGAAGCCGGTGTATTCGCTGGGGCGGAAGGCGGCATCTGCGCCGGCTTCCTGGGGACCCACTTGGTCCGATCGGGCCTGCACGTGTTCGAGGATGTCGGTCATCGAGGACCTTCCGCGGGCGAGGGGCCCGGCCGGTGATGGGGGCAGGACCCGCCCGGCATGGGTGCCGGGCGGGAGGGGGCGGGAACCGGATTCAGCGGATCGGCGGGGCGTATTGCAGGCCGCCCTGGTTCCACAGCAGGTTCAGGCCGCGCTGCAGGCCCAGCGGCTGGATGTTGCGCTCCCACACCTCGCGGTAGTTGCCCACCTGGCGGATGACGCGCGAGCCCCAGTCGGCATCAAGGCCCAGCAGCTCGCCGGAGCGGCCGGTGACGCCGAACAGGCGCTGCACTTCCTGGCCGGCTTCGGCCAGGGCGCCGGCGGGGCCGGCCTTCATTTCGGCCACGTTCTTGCTGTCCAGCCCCAGCTCCTCGCCGGCGAGCATCGCGAAGTGGACCCAGCGGGCGATGCTGAACAGCTTGCGGTCGCCTTCGCGCACCACGGGGCCCAGCGGCTCCTTGGAGATCACCTCATAGAGGATGGCGAAGTTGGCGGCGTTGTTGCCCTGCTGCGCCATGAACCCGGCGAGTGCGGCGGTGTCGCTGGTGAGCGCATCGCAGTACTGGGCCATGAAGGCCGCACGGGTGGCATCGGCGCCGCGCGCGGCCACCGGGGTGATGCGCAGGCGCATGGTGCGGGCGTATTCGGCGAGGTTCTGCTCCGAGGTGGTGCCGGCCTCCACGCAGACCTTGGCGCCATCCAGCTGCTGCACGCGGCTGACGGCGCTGGCGCGGCGGACCAGGAAGCCCTGGCCATCGAAATAGGTGACCGCGGCGAAGCTGGCGCCCTCGCCCACGTCGCGCTCCAGCGTCCAGGTGGTGGCGCGGGCCAGGATATCGATGGCGCCGCGGCGCAGCATGTCGAAGCGATCGGCGGCCGGGACGGGCACGAAGCGGGCCTTGGCTGCATCGCCCAGCACGGCGGAGGCGATGCCGCGGCAGTAATCGACATCGAGACCGCGCCATTCGCCGCGGCCATCCTGCAGGGCGAAGCCGGGGGTGGCCGGGGAGACGCCGCACAGGAGGTGGCCGCGGGCGCGGATTGCCTCCAGCGCGCCGGGGGCTGCTGCCGGGGCGGCGGGCGCGGCGGCCACTTGTGCTGCGGGGGCTGCCGGCCTGGTGGTGCCCTGGGCCAGGGCGGGCAGGGCGCCTGCGCAGGCCGCGAGTGCCACGGCCGCGGCCAGGAATTGAGCTGTCTTCATAGACCTCGGTCCTTCTGCTGATCGGTGCGGGGTGCCGGAACTCCGGCCCGCATGTGCATTCCCGCGCCCCGCTAGGCGCCGCCGCAGCGCAGCGCGCGCCCGGCCACGTAGCGTTCGCGCACGTCGTCGTAGGTGCCGCCGCGCTCCTGCGCGGAGTCGATCTGGCGGGCGACGGCCAGGGCGGCGGCTTCGTCCAGCGCCTCGATGACCAGGAGGGTCATGAGGCCTGGTACCGGCCCGAAGACCGGGATGAGGGCCACGTAGATGATGGCGTTGGTGACCACGACGTCGGCGATGGCATCGCGCAGCGTGCGTGGGCCGACGATGGGCAGCACCACGTAGGGGCCGTCCGGCACGCCGTGGCGGCACAAGGCGAGGCCGATATCGTTGCGCGGCACCTCCATGCCCATCTCGGTGGCCACGTCGCGCGTGCCGAGCATGCCGAGGGTGAGGTTGGTGCCGAAGCGGCGCAGCGAGGCGGCGGCGAGGCCGAAATCGCCGGACAGGGCGTGGCTGAAGGCGGTGATCGGCTCGTTCACCGCGTTGCCGAGCATGTTGCCGGCGCCGGTGGAGAGCCAGTCTGGCACCGCGAAGCCATCCGGCAGGGATTGACGCAGGGCGTCGACGCCGTTGGAGAGGTGCTCGTTCAGTTCGAACACCTGGCGGTTGAAGCGGTCCAGCCAGCCGCCCTGCTGTTGCGCCGCGGCCGGGGAGGCGGCGAGCAGGGCAGCCAGCGCGAGGGCGCCCAGGGCAAGTGTGCCGGTGCGCAGGTTCATGCGCTGGCCTGCCGGCGCGCAGGTGTGGCGGGGGGGGGCTGCACCAGCGTGCGGAACCAGCGCGTGGAGCGGAACGGCCAGGGGCCCTTGGGGCGCGGGGCCAGGCCTTCCTCCTCCGCCAGGGTGGCGGCGCGGCGCTCGGATTCCAGGTGGCTGGTGCCGGGGCCGGAGAGGCGGCGATAGAGCCGGGCGGCGGCGCGCACATCCTGCTGGCCGATGCGCCCGGCGGCATCGGCCCGGGTGCGCAACACCTCGCGCACATCGCGCGTGGCGCCGGCGCCGCCGGGGCGCAGCGTGGCGAGCACGCTGCCGCTGACCTCCTGCGCCGCACGGGCAGTGAGGCCGTAGCGGGTGATGCCTTCGGAGAGCAGGGCGAGCTCCGCCTCGGCCGAGAGCGGTGGGCCTTCGGCGCGCACGCGCACCAGGGCGGCGAAGCCCTGCGGATCCGGCTGCGTGCCCTGCATGCGCGAGGGCGTGAGCACCATGCCTTCCGGCGGCACATCCGCCAGCAGCTGGGCGGCCGGGCCGACACTGTTGGGGTGGAAGCCGGCGGGGATGCAGGCGGCGCAGGGGATCACCCGCGTGGTGCCGTCCAGGTCCATCAGCTTCAGTTCCACCAGCAGGTCCGGGTGGCGGCGGCGGACTTCCTCGGCGGCGCGGGTCAGCACCTCCGTGTGGCGGCGCTGCTCCTCCATGGGATCGTCGGCCAGGCGGCGGCCGGCCCAGATGTGCATGGCGCCGCAATCGCGGTGGTTGAGGAACGTGACCTTGCGGATGCCATGCAGCTTGCGCGAGGCGGCGAGGTTCTCCCACAGCACGGTGGCGGCGGGGGAGGCGGGGTCGAACGCGGCCAGGGCGGCGCCGGCGATGCGGAGTTCGCTGTAGCGATCCTCCCGGCCCAGGGCGGCGAGCAGGTTGGCGACGCCGCCGGAGGTGCGCGGGTCGATGCAGGAGACGACGAAGGCATCGGCCTTCGTGGGGGCTTCCTGTGTTGGGGTGGGTGACGGGGCGAGGGTGGCGCTCATTTCAGGGGCTCCACGTGGGTGATGCCGGCGGCGCGGTGATGCACCAGGGACCAGCTGAGACCGAAGGTGTAGAGAAGGCTGACCAGCACCAGCGGGGCGGTGCCGGACCAGGAGCCGGAGAGCTGGGCCAGGCCCAACTCCCGGGCGGCCAGCATCAGCACGGCGAAGGTGGTGCCGACGAGCAGCAGCCCCTTCCAGCCGAGCAGGCCGCGCAGGGTGAGGAACAGGGCGAGATGGGTGAGCAGCAGCACCAGGCCGACGGCGAGCCGGGTCCAGAACCCCGCCTCCCCGTCCCAGGCCCAGTGCCAGTACGAGCGGCCCGAGGGGTTGTAGGTGGCGAAGACGACGAACAGGCTGAACAGCAGCCGTGCCGCGATGCCATCCCAGCTGATGTGGTTCATGGCGTGGCCCCCGCGGTGGTGCTGGCGGGGCAGCCGCCGCGCATGGCGAGGCGGGCGACGCGGGCATCCAGCGCGGCGAGCACCTCTCGGCGGGCTTCCTCGGCCACCGCGAATTCGGCGCGGGCGATGACGCCGAGCGACTGCGCCTCGAAATCCTCGCGGTTGAGTGCGGCGTCGGCGCGGTTGAAGGCCCAGTCGATGCCCCAGTAGGCGCCGACGCCACCGAGCGTGCCGGCGGCGAGGCCGGGCACGCCACCGAAACGGTAGCCGACGGCGCCGACGGTGGCGACGATGGAGCCGGCTTCCGTGGCGCGCAGCATCAGGGCGCTGACGCGGGCGGCGATGGGGCGCAGGGAATGGAAGAACAGCGAGGCGGGGTCGCTGCCGGGCGAGGCGTTGGCCGTGCCGCCCTCACCCACCGCATGCAGCGTGACCGTGGCGGCGCGGGCGGCGGCTTCGGGATCCAGGCGCAGCGTGGCGGTGCTGGTGGCCGGCGGTTCCGGGAAGGCGCGCAACGGCGCCAGGGCGCCGGCGAGGGCGTGGTTCCAGTTGCTCTCGACCAGGAAGGCGGCCATCTCCAGGTCGCGGCGCATGGTTTCGGGCGGCGCGGCGCGGGCCAGCACGCGATCGACGAAGGCGCGGCGCATCGGCTCGGCCATCTGTTCCACCACGCCATCGGCCATCGACTTGTGGTCGCCGCGCAGGGCGGCGGCGGCGCTGGTGACCATGCGCCCGGCGATGCGATAGGCGGTGACGTAGGATTGCACCCAGTCGTAGGCCCAGCCGCCGAAGCCGGGCACCGCTTCCCGCGCGCCGGCATAGCGGGCGGAGGCGGCATCCACCGCCAGGCGCTGGGCGAGGCCGGCGGCGTCTTGCCGGGCCTGTTCCAGGTGCTGGTTGAGTTCGGCGAGCGCCTGGGCCGGCACCTGGCGCAGTTCGCAGATGCCGCCGGGCAGGATCAGCGCCACCACGGGATCCGCGGCGCGGGCCGGGGTGGGCAGGAGGGCGAGGGCGGCGAGCAACATCGCCAGCAGGGCACACAGCCTGTCGCCAGCCCGGGGGCGCGGCGCTAGAAGGGCGGCGCCGGTTTGGCTGGGGAGCGTGATGTGATCTTGGGCGTGGCGGCCATGCTCGTGGCGATCGTGCTGGTGGGGGGCGCGCTGGTGGGTGCGGCCGCGCTGTTCCAGCGTGGTGCCGAGAAGCTGGGTGCGCCCGCCGCCATGCTGTGCGTGGCAGCACTGCTGGCCGGGCTGGCCGGGGCTGCCGCGCTGCTGCTGGCCGCGCCTGATCGCGCCAGCTTCGAGCCCGTGCGCCTGTTCGCCGCCGGCGGGGCCTGGCAGGGAGCCGGGCCCGTGGATGCCTTGCGCCTCGCCCTGCCTGAACGCGCGGCGCTGAGCGGTGCGCTGGCGGCCCTGACCGGCGGAACCCTGGCGCAGATGGCCGCGGGCTGGCTGGCGATGGGTGCGGTGCTGGTGGGCATCGGCGCGCTCTGGCGCCGTTGCGCCGGGCGTTCCCTGTGGCTGGCGCTGGCCGGCTTCGCCGCCATGGCCGTGCTCACCGCGCTGGCCATGCATGTTGCCACACGGCTGCTGGCCTGGGGCATGGCGCAGCTGGGCTTCTGGCTGTTGCTGCTGGCGCTGCTGGGCCTTCAGGCCTGGCGCTATCGCCGGGCAGCCGCGCACTGAGCGGGCGCTCACGGCAGCCGCATCAGTTCGAGGAAGGGCCGCGGCGAGAGCAGCGCGGGGTCGCCGACGACGGGGAAGGCGAGCTTGAGCGCCACCAGCAGCACGATGCCCACGATCAGCGCCACCACCGCGCCCATGGTGTAGTGCAGCGCCAGGTGCGCGCTGCCGATGAACCACTGGAACAGCAGCACCGACACCGAGGCGGTGAGCACCAGGAACCATACCAGCATCGTAAGGGTGCGCGTGCCCACGGAGAGCCGGGCGGTGCGTGCCTCGGCGATCTGCAGCAGCCAATGGGCGGTGTTCTGCGCGATCGCCTGCTGCGCCTGCGTTTCCGGCTCCGGCAGCATGAAGGCGCGGGACAGGCGGGTGAAGGTGGCGTCGGAGGCGCTGCTGGGAGAACCGGCCTGCATTTTCGGCCAGTCCTGCTCCACCACCGCGGCGCCATAGCCGCGCAGCGCGCCGCGCATTTCCTCGCGCGCCTCCGCCTGGTGCGGCAGGCCATAGCTGTCGGTGGCGTGGGCCAGCATGTAGAGCGCGCTGGTTTCCTTCTGCAGCGTGTCCCGTGTGGTCTGGTAGATGTCCCAGGCGCCGACCAGGGCGAGGGCGGCAACCACGGCGTAGATCTCCACGATGAAGGAGAATTTGGCGCGGCCGACCTCGGCGTTCAGCGCCAGTTCCTGCGGCGTGAACACCGACAGGATCACCATGCCCACGCCCATCGCCAGCAGCATCGGCAGGCCCACGGCCACCAGGGCGGCGAGTGCGGTGGGCAGGGAGGCGATGCTTTGCACCATCAGCGCGTCCATCAGCGCGGTGCCCTGTTTTGGGGGCGGCCGGGGGCGTGCATGGTCAGGCCTCGATCTGGCGGTACCAGCGGCGCGTGCGGATCAGCCGGCCGGAGCGGGCGGGCTGCAGGTCGGATTCCTCCATCAGCGCCTTCATGCGCTGGCGCGCCTCGGCGATGGTGATGCGCTTGCCGGCGCGGGCGCGGTAGAACGCGGCGGCCTTCTCGAAATCGTCGCGCCCCACCTGGCCGCGGCGATCGGCCAGGGTGCGCAGCAGCTCCGTGGAGGTGCCGGCCAGGTCGTGCTCCAGCGCCACGTCGGTATCGGCCACGGCGGCGCGCACCACGCCGCGCGCCTCGTCGAAGCTGAGGTTGTAGCGGGTGAGGCCTTCCTCCATCAGCTTGCGCTCGGTCTCGCGGTCCAGGAAGCGGCGGCCGTTGGTGTGCAGGCGCACCAGCTCGCCGAAGCGCAGGCGGGTGTCGTTCTCATTCATGGGCATGGTGGATCCACGGTTTTCGGGGAGTGGGCGGTGGTGGTCGCCGGCGCGCGCTAGAGCGAGGGCTGGGCGGTGGTGCGCAGGCCTGGGCCTGGCACCACTTCGGGCACCTCAAAGCCGCTGGAGCGGTTGGACATCTGCTGCAGGCGGCGGTTGAGCGTTTCGATGGAGCGCATGATGCGCGCGGCATCCAGGCCCAGCGGCGCATCGGACGGGGCGACCACCACCTTCACCTTGGGCAGCGGGAACATGTCGATCTCGACCTTTTCCACCGCGAGGCCGTTGAGGTCGGAGGCCTCCAGCACCGAGCGCACGATCATGCGCTGCAGGGCGGCGAGCGGGCCGGGGTTGCGCAGGGCGTGGCGGTCCAGGAACCGTTCCACGTATTCGCGGTCGGAATCGGTCAGCTCGCGGGCCTGGCCGAAGGTCATCTGCAGCGAGGGCAGCAGGGAGACCGTGCTCTCGATCTCCTTCAGCTTGTAGCCGGCGACATCCATCATCGCGGTGAGGTCGTCGCGCGCGCGGGCGTGGCCGCGGTCCAGCGTGCTGTTGCGATGCATGTAGTAGCTGGCGGTGTCGCGGAAGCGGAACAGGCCCACCACGCTGTCCCACATGCGTTCCGCGCGCTCTGTGAAGCTGTCGGCATCCGGCAGGTCTTGCAGCGGCAGGCTGACGGAGGGGCGGGGCTGGGCGGCGGGTTGTGCCCTGGCGACGGGCGTGGCGGCGAGCAGAACGGGCGCGGCCAGCGCCAGGCGGCGCAGCATCGTGGTGATCATGGCGGGCATCCTTCGGGCGCGGTGCGTCAGTTCAGCGACATGGTCGACATGCGCTCGGCGATGGAGCGCTGCGTGACCCGCTCGGCAGGGGGCAGGGAGACGAGGCCGGCGCGGGCGAGGAAACCGGCCGGGCCGGTGGCGCTTTCGCTGGAAGCCTCGTTCAGCAGCTCGGCAATGCCGTGCACCACGCCCACGCCCTGTTTGTTCCGGGCATGCTGGCGCTTGGCGTAGAGGTAGACGACGCGGGTGGGGTCGTAATCCATCGCCGCGATGCTCGCGATGGTGGGCAGCACGCCATCCAGCGGCAGGGCGATCAGGTTGCCGCCGCTGCGCATCGCCTCATCGAAGGTGACGACGGCGAGCGTGCCGGGCGGGCTCGACATCAGCGTGGCGACGGTCTGGTCTTCCGCCACCTCCACCACGCGGCCATCGGTGCGCAGGGTGATGCACTTGTTGCGGCGGAACCCGGCATCGAACAGCAGCCGCATTTCCTTGATGTCGCGGCAGCCGGATTCCAGCACCAGATCCTCGAACAGCTGGCGCGTGCCGGAATCGCCGCGCGGCACCAGCACGCGGATCGGCGAGGGCGGCAGGCCGCGGGCGATCTGCGACCAGCTGGCATAGGTGTTGGGCGCGAAGATGCCATCGCTGGTGGGGCGCTCGGCGGCCAATGCCTCCTGCAGGTTGCGGGCGGAAAGCTGGGGCATCGGGTCGCCGCGCCGGGCGACCAGCACCACGGCGCCGAAGCCGAGCTTGAGCTCGATCACGTCGCGCACGCCGTTCATGCGGCAGGATTGCTGGATGCCGGCGGGCATGCGCCGGGTGGAGATGGCCACGTCCGGCGTTTCCGGCCCGACGCCGCCGCAGAACAGCGCCATCGCCTGGTTGGAGCCGACATGGCGGACTTCAGGCCGCATGTCCTTGCCCCAGCGCTCGGCGAAGCTGGCGGCCAGCAGGTCCGACACGCGGCTTGCGGTGCTGGAACTGGCGAAGATGAGGCGGTCGCGCAGGGTCAGCACGCCTTCTGCCTGCGCCGGCTGTGCCGTGGTGGCGGCCATGGCCAACAGGCCCAGGAACAGGGATCTCACGGTGGTTCGGGTCAAGGGACAGCTCCGGCGTTCGCCCGCACGGGGCGGGAAGGGCGGCATGCGGAAGGGGGCGGGGGCAGGCGGCAGAGCCGCCGGAAGGCGATGGAACGGGGCGGCTATTGCGGTGGTGTTCGGGCCAGCAGGGTGAGGATCGTCTCCCGCAGGGCCTGTTCGACGGCGAGGCGGGCACGGGCCTGGGCCATCCAGCCCACCAGGAGGGGTTCGGCGCGCTTGTCGAGCGCGGCGGCGTCCGCCACGGCGCCGGCGAGGTCGCCACGGCGCAGGCGCTCGGCGATGCTGGCGGTGGCGGCATCAGCCTCCCCGGGTGGCGGGGGTGCGATCAGGCCGATGCCGGACAGCGCGGCACGCATGTTCAGCTGCGCGCGGTCCAGCACGCCGTGTTCGGCCGGCATGCGCCAGGCGATGGCCGGGATCAGCGCCACGAAGCGGTCGTGCAGCTCGCCCTCCGTGGGCACGCCGCGCAGGGAATGGCTGGTCAGGACCTCCACCACCGGAGCCGGGATGGTGCGGCCGGCATCGAGGTCGAGCAGGGCGCGCAGCTCGCGGTGCCAGGGGCGCGCGGTGGCGGCGACCATCTGCAGGTTCAGCAGCGCCGGCACCAGCCGGTCTTGCGGGCGTGCCTGGGCCAGGGCGGCGCTGGCCAGGGCGGCGCTGGCCTGGGAGGCGGCCTGGGTGGCGGTATCGGAGGCGAGGCGGGCGGTGCGTGCGGCGTCCTCGGCGCGGGCGGTGGCCTCGGCGGCGAGGCTGCCGCGCTCGGCCAGGGCGGCTTCGAGCGCCTGGATGCGGCCCTCCAGCGCGGTGAACTGGGTGATGGTGCCAGGGGTGGAGGCAGCGGCGGAAAGAACGGGGACCGGCGCCGAGGCCTGCTGGATGATGCGGGGCGGCTGGGCGGACCGGCCGCCGGCGAACATCAGCGCCACCACGGCGGCGGCGGCACCAACGGCCAGGAACATGACGGAGCGCGGCGTGCCGGCACCAAGCCGGCCGGACAGGGCGGAGGCGGCGCGCAGGCCGTTTGCCAGAATCCCATGCCGGCCGCGGGCGGCTTGCGGCAGGCCCTGGGCCGCGGGATCGGAGGCGAGGAAGTGCTGCCCGGACATCAGCGTGGCGTCGGTGCGGGGGAACGGTCTGGACGTGGCATCATGCTCCTGGCCTCGTTCTGCACGACAGGGACGCCCGCCTGGGCGGCAGTGCCGCCTCTGTGCGGCACGTTGCAGAATGTTTAGCCGTGGGCACCTGAACAGCACGTTAACGCCGGGCCGTAGGGCCGCCCCGGTAGTGCCGGCGCAGCGTGTGGCGCGTGCCGGTGCAGGGCAGGAAGCTGGCCGTGGCAAAGGGTCATCGCGGCTTGCCGGGGCACGCGAAGTCTCACGGATATCTCACTGAATCATTGATGCAGCACGGTACAAAGGCGGTTCGCCAGGGCGTGCGGCGGCGCCATCGCGGGCGTGCCGTTGGGGCAGCGGGCCTGCCGCGGCGGATTTCCTAGCCAATCGTCAAGATTGCCGGAAATCCGCGGCTACGGGTTCGTCGGCGGGCCTGGGCCGGGTCCGGACGGCGATGATGGCCGGCCTTGTGTGCGATGCGCCTGTTGCGCTCGCGCCGTGGGGGGCTAACATCGTCTCTTGATGCTAGACCCCGTCACGTTGCCCGCGCTGGCCGACAGCGCGCTTGCCCAGCTTCGCCAGTCCCTGCGCGGGACGGACGGGGCGCCGTTGGAACGGGATGCGGCCCTGGCGGTGTTGCGCCGGCACCTGGCGCGGATCCAGGGCATGGTGCGCGACAGCTTCGAGGAAGGGCGCATCCAGGGGCTGGAGGCGGCGGGCGCCCTGTGCCGGCTCACCGATACGCTGGTGCTCGCATTGCACGAGCACGCCCTGGCGGTGACGGCGCAGGCGGGCAAGGGCGACCAGATCGGCCGGCTGAGCCTGGCGGCCACCGGCGGCTATGGGCGCGGGGTGCTGGCGCCGTTCAGCGATATCGACCTGCTGTTCCTCACGCCCGGCGATGCCTCCCGCGAGGCGCAGGCGGCGGTGGAGTTCATGCTCTATGCGCTGTGGGATCTCGGGCTGAAGGTGGGGCACGCCACGCGCTCGATCGCCGATTGCCTGCGCGAGGCCAAGGGCGACATCACGGTGCGGACCTCCCTGCTGGATGCGCGGCATATCGCCGGCGACGCGGCGGTGTTCGCGGAATACCAGGGCGCGTTCCGCTCTGCCTGCGTGGAGGCCGGCGTGGCGAAGTTCATCGCCGCCAAGCAGGCCGAGCGCGATACCCGCCACCGGCGCTACGGCGACACGCCCTTCGTGGTGGAACCGAACGTGAAGGAAGGCCGCGGGGGCTTGCGCGACCTTCAGACGCTGTACTGGATCAACCGCTACATCTTCCCCGATGCCACCTTCGAGCGGCTGGTGGACAAGGCGGCCACCCCCGGCAGCGTGATCATGACCGCCGACGAGCACCGCCATATGCGGCGCAGCTGGGACTTCCTGTGGACCCTGCGCTTCCATCTGCACTACGTGGCCGGCCGCGCCGAGGATCGCCTGACCTTCGACCTGCAGCCGGTGATCGGCGCGCGCATGGGCTACACCCGCCACGGACGGCAGGATGGGGTGGAGCGCTTCATGCGCCACTTCTTCCTGACGGCCCGCGAGGTGACACGGCTGACGCGGGTGCTGGAGCCGGCGCTGGTGCGTGCTGCGCTCGGCCCGCCGGCGGCGGCGCGGGAGGCGGATGCCAAGCTGCAGGGCCAAGGCTTCGTGCTGGCCGATGGCAAGCTGCTGCCGGCGGCCGGGCGGGAGTTCGACAAGGAGCCGATCCAGATGCTGCGCTGCCTGCAGGTGGCGCGCGACCGGCACCTGACGCTGCATCCGCTCACGGTGCGCCAGTTGATCCGCAACGAGCGGCGGGTGCAGGGGCTGCGCGACAACCCCGAGGCGGCGGCGATCTTC
>JAIXTK010000306.1 GCA_027483995.1 Acetobacteraceae bacterium | reverse complement strand
CGGCCTTCCTGTGCCGCCAGACCGACCTGCTGCTGGCCGCCGGCGAGACGGGGGCGGCAATCAACGTCAAGAAGGGCCAGTTCCTGGCGCCATGGGACATGGTGAACGTGGCGGCCAAGATCGCCAGCACCGGCAATGAGCGCATCCTGCTATGCGAGCGTGGCACCAGCTTCGGCTACAACACGCTGGTCTCCGACCTGCGCGGCCTGCCGATCATGGCGCGGACCGGCTACCCCGTGGTGTTCGACGCGACCCATTCCGTGCAGCAGCCGGGCGGGCAGGGCACCTCCTCCGGCGGGCAGCGCGAGTTCGCCCCGGTGCTGGCGCGCGCCGCGGTGGCGGTGGGCGTGGCCGCCGTGTTCATCGAGGCGCATCCAGACCCCGACGCGGCCCCCAGCGACGGCCCGAACATGATTCCGCTGCGCGAGATGCCGGCGCTGATCGCGCGCCTGATGGCGTTCGATTCGCTGGCCAAGACCCCCTGATCCCAACAAGGAAGACGACGATGCAGATGATCGACCACAAGACCGGCGATGGCGCCGAGGCCGTTGCCGGCAAGATGGTGACCGTGCACTACACCGGCTGGCTGTTCGACGCCGCTGCGCCGGAGAACAAGGGCCGCAAGTTCGACAGCTCGCGCGACCGCAACGACCCCTTCGTGTTCCCGCTCGGCGCCGGGCGCGTGATCCAGGGCTGGGACCAGGGCGTGGCCGGCATGAAGGTGGGCGGGCAGCGCACGCTGATCATCCCGCCGGAGATGGGCTATGGCGCGCATGGCGCCGGCGGCGTGATCCCGCCGAATGCCACGCTGGTGTTCGACGTGGAACTGCTCGGGGTCTGATCCCGCACGCGGGCCCGCCCGGGTTCGGACCATGCGGTCCGGACGCCGGGTGGCGCCCTGCGCCGCGGCGCCGATGCCCGGCAACGGGGCATTCGTGACCGTACGGCAATTATGCGGGGATCCGAACCCCTGCTTCACATGATTTATTAATTTCAGCCCGATATCCGAAGCCCTCAGACCGGCGGTGCGCCGACGATGGAGGCTGGGGAATGAGCACGAGCGAATCCGGGTTGCAGGCATCGGAACAATTGTCGGGTGGCCTGTCGTCCGGGCTCATTGGGCGTTGGCGGCTGCCGCTGCGCACCCGGCTCTATGGCGGCTACGCGGTGCTGATCCTGCTGTCGCTCGCGCTGGCCGGGGCGGGGCTGTGGGCCCTGCACGTGATCGGCGGCCAGATCGACCGGCTGCGGCAGAACACCGGCGCCGTGCAGCTGGTGGAGCGGGCGCGGGACCGCATGCAGGAATTCGATGCCGTGCAGCTGCGCTACATGCTGGATGGCAATGCCGCCGACATGATCGCGCTGCCCGCGCAGATCCGCCAGGACATGGAAGCGGTGGCCGCAGCCTCCCGCGATGCCGGCGCGGCCTCGGTGCTGAAGGATGTTGCCGCCCAGGTTGATTCGCTGGAAGCCACCGCGCGCCGGATGCTGGAGCTGGGAACCACCGCCGAGGAGGCGCGCACGCGGCTCTACCGCAACGGCCAGCGCCTGGCGCGCATCACCGAGCGCCTGGCCAAGGCCGCGCGCGGCGTGGACGACGGCGCGCTGGGCGGCACGGCGGACATGCTGGAGACCGCAAACCTGCAGGCGCAGATGGCCAACTGGCGCTTCCTGGCCACGCGCGATGCGTCGGCCGTGGGCCAGTTCAAGCAGGCGGGCGACCGCTACGAATTCGCGCTCAATGCCCTGGACGGGCAGATGGACGAGACGATCCTGCGCCTGGGGGCGGATGCCCGCACGCTGAGCGTGGATTTCCGCGACGACTTCACCGAGGCCAGCGTTTCCATCCTGGAGCAGTCGGAGCTTTACCGTGAGCGCCAGGTGGCCGCGTTGCAGCAGGCCAAGGCCGCGCTGTCCAAGGTGGCGGAGATCCTGGCGGGCGATTTCAAGACGGCGGACCAGGCGGCGCTCGACTCGATCGACAGTTCCTGGGTGGTGGAGCTGGCGCTGGCCGCCGCGTGCCTGCTGGCGGGGATGTTCTTTGCGGTGCTGGTGGCGCACAGCATCCTGCGGCCGGTGCGTGGGATGACGGCGGCGATGACGCGGCTGGCACAAGGCGACTGGGCGGTGGAGGTGCCGGGCCGTGAAAACCGCGACGAGATCGGCGCCATGGCCGAGGCGGTGGAGGTGTTCAAGCAGAACGGCGTGCGGGCCGAGCGCCTGGCCACCGCGGAGGCGCAGGAGCAGGCGGCACGGCAACGCCGCGCCGAAACCCTTGCCACCCTGGTGCAGGATTTCGAGGGCAAGGTGGGCACGCTGACCCAGACCCTGGCGCAGGCAGCTGACGAACTGCAGGGCACCGCCACGTCCATGACCGACACGGCGGCGCGCACCGATGGCCGGGCCACCCAGGTGGCCGCGGCGGCGCACCAGATGTCGGGCAGCGTGAACGTGGTGGCTGCCTCGGCGGAGGAGCTCGGCGCCTCGATCCGCGAGATCGCGCGCCAGGTCTCGCAATCCGCCGCCATCAGCGACCGCGCGGCACAGGATGCGGCGCGGACGGATGGGATCGTGAAGGACCTCGCGGCCGGCGCGCAGCGCATTGGCGATGTGGTGGGGCTGATCAGCGAGATCGCCGGCAAGACCAACCTGCTGGCCCTGAATGCCACGATCGAGGCGGCGCGGGCCGGGGAAGCCGGCAAGGGCTTTGCCGTGGTGGCGAGCGAGGTGAAGTCGCTGGCCAGCCAGACCAGCCGTGCCACCGGGGAAATCGGCCAGCAGGTGCAGGAGATCCAGGCCGCCACCCGGGCGGCGGTGGAGGCGATCGACGGCATCGTGACCACGATCGCCGAGGTGAGCCGAATCGCCGCCGGCATCGCTGCGGCGGTGGAGCAGCAGGGGGCGGCAACGGAGGAGATCGCGCGCTCGGTGCAACAGGCGGCGCTGAGCTCCGGCGAGGTGACCGGCAATATCTCAGAGGTGAGCCAGGCGGCGGCGGATACCGGCCGGTCTGCCAGCGAAGTGCTGAATGCGGCGGGCCAGGTTTCCCGCGAGGCGGAGGCGCTGACGCGCGAGGTGGGCAGGTTCATCGCCGGCGTGCGCGCCGCCTAGGCGGGGTGCTGGCCTGTCCGCGCCGTTGCTGCTAGGCAACGCGCGTCTGCCACCTTGCAGGGATCCAAGCCCATGAGCGTTATCACCGATATCTCCGCCCTGGAGATCCTGGACAGCCGCGGCAACCCGACGGTGGAGGTGGAGGTGGTGCTGGAAAGCGGCGCCACCGGCCCCTCCGCCGTGCCCTCCGGCGCCTCCACCGGCGCGCATGAGGCCGTCGAGCTGCGCGACGGGGACAGGAAGCGCTTCTGCGGCAAGGGCGTGCAGAAGGCCGTGCACCACGTGGAAGGGGAGATCCTGGAGGCCCTGGCCGGCATGGAGGGCACCGACCAGGTGGCGATCGATGAGGCGCTGATCGCGCTGGACGGCACCGCCAACAAGGCCCGGCTGGGCGCCAATGCCATGCTGGGCGTGTCGCTCGCCGTGGCCCGCGCGGCGGCCGAGGATGTCGGCCTGCCGCTGTATCGCTACGTGGGCGGCGTGTTCGCCCGCACCCTGCCGGTGCCGATGATGAACATCGTGAATGGCGGCAAGCATGCCGACAACCCGATCGACATCCAGGAATTCATGGTCCAGCCCGTGGGCGCCGCCACCCTGGCCGACGCCGTGCGCATGGGCAGCGAGATCTTCCAGGAACTGAAGAAGGCGCTGCACGACGCCGGGCACAACACCAACGTGGGCGACGAAGGCGGCTTCGCGCCCAATATCGGCTCGGCCGACGAGGCGCTGGCCTTCATTTCCAAGGCGGTGGAGAAGGCCGGCTACCGGCCCGGCGACGACGTGACCTTCGCGCTGGATTGCGCCGCCACCGAGTTCTTCCACGACGGCGTCTACAAGCTGGAAGGCGAGGGCCGCGAGTTCGATGCGGCCGGGATGGTGGAATACCTCGCCGCCCTGTGCGCCAAGTATCCCATCGTCTCGATAGAGGATGGCTGCTCCGAGGATGACTGGGCCGGCTGGAAGCTGCTGACCGAGAAGCTGGGTGCGAAGGTGAACCTGGTGGGTGACGACCTGTTCGTGACCAACAAGGAGCGGCTGGTGCAGGGCATCGAGACGGCCACCGCCAATGCCATCCTGGTGAAAGTGAACCAGATCGGCACCCTGTCCGAGACGCTGGACACGATGGAGGTGGCCGCCCGCGCCGGCTACAAGGCGGTGATGAGCCATCGCTCCGGCGAGACCGAGGACACCACCATCGCCGACCTCGCCGTTGCCACCAATTGCGGCCAGATCAAGACCGGCAGCCTGGCGCGCAGCGACCGCACCGCGAAATACAACCGCCTGATCCGCATCGAACGGGAGCTTGGCGCGATCGCGCGCTATGCCGGGCGCTCCATCCTGCGTTGAAGCGGGCGTTCCCGGCGCTCAGGGCACCCGGAAGCCGAAGAACACTGAGGGCGGCGGGGCATAGGCATAGGGGCGCGGGCGGTAATAGATCGGCGGCGGTGCGTAGTACACGGGCGGCGGCGCGTAGTAGCCCGGGTGGCGCCAGTGCGGGTTGTGCCACCGGGGCCCGCCCCAGCCGCCATGGCCGTAGCCCCCGCGATAGGCCCCACCATACCCTGGGCCATACCCGTCATGTCGGTAGCCCCCGGCCTCGGCGGTCGCCGGCATGGCAGCGGCCAGCCCGATTGCGGCTGCGGCGGCAAGGAACGCGGATCGTGCCTTCATGAATGCCTCCTGGTGCGGCCGGATGGCCGACTGATGCCATCATGCCCGCAACGGACGGCAAAATTCGGGCTGCTGGTGTGGCAGGATGGTGGCAGGCCCGCCACGCCCGCGGAAAAATCGTACTTCCGTCTGCTGCCGCATTGATTTTCCAACTGTACGTTCCCCGGGGCTCTGGTATAGCTGGCGCTTCGGAGGTGCGGGCTGGCATGGATATCTGGCGAAGCGTGAAGCGGCAGATGCGGGCAGCAGTGGCGCCCGTGGTGTTCCTGTCGCTCAGTGCATATTTCGTCTGGCATGCCTCCCAGGGCGATCGCGGCCTGCTTTCCTATGCCGAGCGGCAGAAGGACCTGGTGCTGGCCAAGGCGCAGCTGGAGCGGGCGCAGCTGGAACTCGCCTTGTGGGACCGCCGGGTGAACGGGCTGCGCGGGGCGCGGCTGGATCGCGATGCGCTGGATGAGCGAGGGCGCGCCATGCTCAACGTCAGCGACCCGAACGACGTGATCATGATGTATCCGAACGGCCAGAAGCTGTTCTGACCGGCCTGATGCCGCGCCCAGGCGCGGCGCAATGGCGGTGCGAATTTTGGCAGTCGCGCGAAATTTTCGTGCGCTGAATCGCCTGGTTTCTTGCTGTCTCGTGCGGAGCGCCATGGCCCCGCATCAGTCGTTCAAGCAGTTAACCGGATTGTGGTTAACAGCCTCTATTGCATTGCACAATAACGCGTTTTTGTCGCTGCGCGCTTGCCGGGTCGGGGGGGCGGCGCTACGTGAATAGGCCACAATCCCGTTCCACCAGCTTCTCGACGGAGGCAGCGCCATGGCCCAGGCAGCGGAGCGAGCCAAGGCGGCGGATAAGGGCAAGCGCGCGAAAGCCGCGCGTGCCCCCGCCGGCCGTACCCCAGGTACCAACCAGCCCGGCCTGCCGCAGGAAGCCCTGCTGAAGGCCTATCGCGACATGCTGCTGATCCGCCGCTTCGAGGAGAAGGCGGGCCAGCTCTACGGCATGGGGCTGATCGGCGGGTTCTGCCATTTGTATATCGGCCAGGAAGCCGTGGTGGTCGGCATCCAGCTGGCGCTTGGCAAGGGCGACCAGGTGATCACCTCCTACCGCGACCACGGCCACATGCTGGCCACCGGCATGGAAGCCCGCGGCGTGATGGCGGAGCTGACCGGGCGCGAGGGCGGCTATTCCCGCGGCAAGGGCGGCTCCATGCACATGTTCAGCAAGGAGCAGAACTTCTTCGGCGGCCACGGCATTGTCGGCGCGCAGGTGAGCCTGGGCACCGGGCTTGCCTTCAGCAACCGCTATCGCGGCAACGACCGCGTGTGCGTGACCTATTTCGGCGACGGGGCCAGCAACCAGGGCCAGGTGTTCGAGAGCTTCAACCTCGCCGCCCTGATGAAGCTGCCCTGCATCTACGTGATCGAGAACAACAAATACGGCATGGGCACGGCGGTGGACCGCTCCAGCGCCAGCCGGGACCTGAGCCAGAACGGCGCGCCCTGGGGCATTCCCGGCGCGCAGGTGGACGGCATGGACGTGGAGGCGATGCACGCCGCCGCGGAGATCGCGGTTGCCCATTGCCGCGCCGGCAAGGGGCCGTACCTGCTGGAGGTGAAGACCTACCGCTACCGTGGTCATTCCATGTCCGACCCCGGCCGCTACCGCACGCGCGAGGAGGTGCAGAAGATGCGCACCGAGCGCGACTGCATCGAGGGTGCCCGCCACAAGCTGGAGGGCATGGGCGTCGATGAGACCGCATTCAAGACGATCGACGACGAGGTGAAGCGCATCGTGCAGGACAGCGCCGATTTCGCGCAGAGCAGCCCGGAGCCGGATCCGAAGGAACTCTGGACCGACGTGCTGGTGGAGTCCTGATCCCGTGACGCAGATCCTGATGCCGGCGCTGTCGCCGACCATGACCGAGGGCAAGCTCGCCAAGTGGCTCAAGTCCATCGGCGACACCATCAAGGCCGGCGATGTGCTGGCCGAGATCGAGACCGACAAGGCGACGATGGAAGTGGAGGCGGTGGACGAAGGCACGCTCACCGCCATCCTGGTGCCGGAAGGCGCGGAAGGCGTGGCCGTGAACACCCCGATCGCCGAGCTGAACGGCGGGGCAGGGGCTGCGGCTCCCGCCCCGGCTGCTGCTGCGCCGGCGGTCGTTGCCGCGGCACCCGCCCATGAGCATGCCCAGGCACCAGCCCTGCCCGCGCCGCTGCCGGAAGCGAAGGATTGGGGCCCCCCCGCCCCCCTCACCGTGCGCGAAGACCTGCGGGACGCCAT
>JAIXTK010000410.1 GCA_027483995.1 Acetobacteraceae bacterium | reverse complement strand
GCCCTGGACCCGCCAGGGACCTGAGGTCCCTGGACCCACATGAGTTCCGCCTTCGGCGGGGAGGGGCCGCCCGGGTCTCTCCACCGCCTCGACGGCCCCTCCCCGCCGAAGGCGGAAAAGGTCGAGGGGTCTGGGGCCTAAGGCCCCAGCGGGGTCGAGGGGCAGAGCCCCTCGCCTTCCTTCCCTCAGATCCCCAGCGTTCCGGCCTTCGCGGCGGCGTAGCGGGCTTCGATGGCTTGCCAGTTCACGATGTTCCACCAGCCCGTGAGGTAATCGGCGCGGCGGTTCTGGTACTTCAGGTAGTAGGCGTGTTCCCACACGTCGTTCCCCATCAGCACCATCTGCCCGTCCATCCGCGGGTTGTCCTGGTTGGGGCGGGAGGTCAGCGCCAGCTTGCCGGTGGCATCCACCGTCACGAACACCCAGCCGGAGCCGAACACCCGCACCCCGGCGGCGTTGAAGTCGGTTTTCATCTTCTCCATCCCGCCCAGGTCGCGCGTGATGGCCGCGGCGAGGTCGCCCGAGGGCTCACCGCCCTTGCCGCCCATGATGGTCCAGAACATCGCGTGGTTGGCGTGCCCGCCACCGGAATTGCGGATCACCCCGCGCACGGCGTCCGGCATTTCGCCGATCTTCTGCAGCACCTGGTGCATCGGCATCGCCGCGATCTGCGGGAAGTCCTTGGCGGCGGCGTTGAGGTTGCCGATGAAGGCCGCGTGGTGGCGCCCGTGATGGATTTCCATCGTCATCTTGTCGATGGAGGGTTCGTTGGCCTCCGGCGCATAGGGCAGCGGCGGCAGGCTGAACGGTCCGGCGGCGGCCGGTGCCCCTTGGGCCAGGGCCGGGCTGCTGCGCAGGATGGGATAAACGCTGGCCAGGGTGGCGGCGCCGAACAGCGCACGGCGGCGGGTGATGGCGATCATCGGAAGGGGCTCCCCAGGATTTGTTGCGGCAACGCTAGCACGGGCGAAAGGCCCGGCACGAGCGCTACGAAACATTCATCTCCGTGGATGCAGGCCGGCGATCAGCTCGCGACGATTCCGCTCTCATCGGCCTCCAGGCTGAAGGCCGCGGCCATCAGCGCGCGGGTATAGTCCTCGCGCGGCCGGGCGATCACCTCCTCCGCCGGCCCCTCTTCCACCACCTGCCCGCCGCGCAGCACCACGATCCGGTGGGCCATGGCGCGCACCACCTTCAGGTCGTGGCTGATGAACAGGTAGCCCAACGCATGTTCCTGCTGGAGCTTGCGCAGCAGCTCCACGATCTGCCCCTGCACGGACATGTCCAGCGCGCTCGTCGGCTCGTCCAGCACCACGAAGCGCGGCTTCAGCACCATGGCGCGCGCGATGGCGATGCGCTGGCGCTGCCCGCCGCTGAACTCGTGCGGGTAGCGCTCCACGCTGTCCGCGGGCAGCCCCACCTCCGCCAGCGCGTCCGCCACCCGCGTCTCGCGCTCGGCCACCGGCAGCGTGGGCTCGTGCACCGCCAGCCCCTCGGCGATGATCTCCCCCACCGAAAGCCGCGGCGAAAGGCTGCCGAACGGGTCCTGGAACACGATCTGCATGTCCGCCCGCAGCCGCCGCAGTGCTGTGCGGTCCAGCGTGGAAAGATCGGTCCCCACGAAGGCGATCCGCCCCTCCGCCGGCTGCAGCCGCAGCAGCGCGTACCCCATGGTGGACTTGCCGGAGCCGGATTCGCCCACCAGCCCCACCGTCTCGCCCTCGCGGATGGAAACCGAAACCCCGTCCACCGCCTTCACATGGCCGATGGTGCGCCGCAGGATGCCGCGCCGGATCGGGAAATGCACCCGCACATCATCGCCGCGCATCAGCACCGGCGCGGCCGGCGAAAGCGGCGCCGGTGCCCCCCGGGGCTCGGCCGAGAGCAGCATGCGGGTGTAGGGATGCTGCGGCCGCGCGAACACCTCCGCCACCGTCCCGGCCTCCACCACGTCGCCATCCTTCATCACCACCACGTCGTCGGCGTAGCGCCGCACGATCGCCAGGTCGTGGCTGATCAGCAGCAGCGCCAGCCCGCGCGCCGCCTTCTCGGCCGCCAGCAGCTTCAGGATCTGCGCCTGGATGGTCACGTCCAGCGCCGTGGTCGGCTCGTCGGCGATCAGCAGCGCCGGGTCGTTGGCCAGCGCCATGGCGATCATCACCCGCTGGCGCTGCCCGCCGGACAGCTGGTGCGGAAACGCATCCAGCCGCTGCGCGCCATCCGGGAACCCGACCTCCCCCAGCAGCGCCACCGCCCGCGCCCGCGCGGCAGCGGCGGACAGCGCGCCACCCGGCCGCGGGTGCAGCTGGATCGCCTCGATCACCTGCGCGCCGATCCGTGCCAACGGGTTCAGGCTGTTCATCGGCTCCTGGAACACCATGCCCGCGATACCGCCGCGCAACCGCCGCAGCGTCTCCGGCGCCGCCCCGATCACGTCCTCCCCGGCAATGCGCACCCGCCCGGTGGCCTCAGCCCCCGCCGGCAGCAACCCGAGCAAGGACAGCGCGCTGAGCGACTTGCCGGATCCGGATTCCCCCACCAGCGCCAGCGTTGCCCCGCGCGCCAGCCGGAACGAAACGTCGCGGACCACCCGGCGCGCTCCGAACGCCACGGAGAGCCCCTCCACCTCCACCACGGTCGATGCCGCCGGTGCGCCGCTCATTCGGTCAGCTCGATCACCGTCACCCGGCGCTCCGCCAGCGGCCAGGTCAGCCCGGCCAGGCGCTCGTTGTTGTACACCACCTGCATCGGGATCTGCGTATCGGCGGGACCGATCGCGCGCAGCATGTTCTCGTGCGGAACGTCCGGCGGGCCGCCAACCACCTGCCCGCCGATGCTGATCCGGTCCCGCCCGGCATCGAAGAACCCGCGCGGGCGGCTCACCAGCACCAGCGACCCCTCCTTGGGGTCATCCGCCGACGGCAAATAGGGCCGCAGATGCACATGCTCGCTGCCGCGCGGAAACGGCCCACGGTAGATATGGGTGATCGGGTAGCCGCGCACCGTCAGCTCGAACTCGCAATGCATCTCGGGGTCGATATCCAACGGCCCCCAGGCGCCATCCGCGGCCGTCACGCGCTCATGCAGCAGCGGACCCGTCCGCCGTCCGGTGCTGGATTCCACCGCGAACACCCGCACCCGCGCCCCGGCCACGCCGATATTGGTGGCCGCGCCATTCTCCCAGGCACTCACCCGGCCACTGATCGTGGGCTTCACTTCCGGCCGGATGCGGCTGTTCGCCGCCGTCTCGCCGGTGGCCATGCGGTAGATCTCGCCGAAGGCATCGGCCGAATACCCCACTTCCATGTGGTCCGCCCCCGGCAGCACCACGTTGGTCGCCCCGCGCAGCGCCGGGCCCAGCCCGTCGATCCCCGTGGCCACGCCCGGCAGGCCCAGGAACCGCCCATCCGGCTGCGCCCACTTGTCCCGGTTGTCGCTGGAAAGCGTGAACACCGGCACCCCCGCCGGCACCTCCCCCGGCATGGCGTTCAGCGCCCGCAGGAATGGCGAGGCCCCGTTGAACTCGCTGCCCACCAGATGCGTGTCGGATACGATCAGCCCATGGCTCGGCGCGGCAGCCAGGATCGCGGCCTTCATCTTCTGGCCCGGATTCAGCCGCAGGAAATTGCGGATGATGTTCCCGCCGCGGCCATGGCCCACCAGCACCAGGCGCTCCACCCCGGTGGTGCGGCGCACCCGCGCCACCTCCTGCGCCAGCTGCGCCGTCGCCTCCTCGGCGGAGGACCGGCCGGCCTCGCGCACCGAATCCACGCGCCGCGCGCTGGGCAGCCGCATGTCCAGCGCGAACAGCCGGGCGCGCGCGTAGAAATTGGATTCGAAGCGCCAGATCGTCGGCATCCACAGCGCGGCGCTGTCACCGTTGCCGTGCACGAACAGGATCGGCGCCACCTCCTGCCCGGCGGGCCGTTCGCGCAGCTCCTGCGCCCCGGCGCCACGCGCGAGCCCACCCGGCAGCGCCGCCGCGCCGGCCAGCAGCATGCGCCGCCCTATCCGCATGGGAATCCCATCTCCGTCACCCCAGCCCTCCTCCTGCATATAGCGGGATGCGTCCGCCAAGTCGCGCCCCCGCGCCACGCCTTGTGCCCGGTCTGCGCCACCCCCAGCTTTCCGCCATGAAACTCCTCTTCCGGCGCAAGCCGCGCATCCCCGTCCTGGTGCTGCACGGCATCCTGGCCCGCCGCGCCGCCCTCAACATTGGCACCTACGGCCCCCTGATCGACCGCGCCTGCGCCGCCGCCAAAGGCGCCCACCTGGTGCTGGACATCGAAAGCCCCGGCGGCTCCCCGGTGCAGTCGGACCTCATCGCGAACCGCATCCGCCAGGGCGCCACCCGCCACAACGTCACCGTCACCGCCGTCATCGGTGAGGTCGGCGCCTCCGGTGGCTACTGGCTCGCCTGCGCGGCGGACCGCATCCTGGCCAACCCGATGAGCATCGTCGGTTCCATCGGCGTCGTCAGCGGCGGCTTCGGCTTCGACCAGGCGCTGGCCCGCCTCGGCATCGCCCGCCGCCTGCGCATCGCCGGCGCCAACAAGGCCCGCAACGACCCCTTCTCCCCCGAACGCCCGCAAGACACCGAATTCACCCAGGCCCTGCTGGACGATTTGCACGAACGCTTCAAATCCTGGGTCCGAGACCGCCGCGGGGCGAAACTCAATGGCGACGAAGCCGCCCTGTTCGATGGCGGCTACATGCTCGGCGCCCGCGCCCTGGAACTCGGCCTCATCGACGGCCTCGGCGACACCGCCACCCTCATCCGCGACCTCGGCGGCGAACGCGCCCGCCCGCACCCCTTCGCCCCCCGCCGCCGCGGCCTGCTCTCCCGCCTGCCGCGCATGCTGGCCGAGGCGGAGGCAGAACTCCACGCGCCCCGCCTTCGGCTGTAGTCCCCCTGCGTCTGTAATCCGCCCCGGCGCTGGGCTATAGCCCCCCGGCCCCGGAGACCACCCGATGCCCCGCCCCACCTTCCCCAGCTACCCCGATCGCTGCGGCTGGAACGCCATGCTCCCGCCGCGCACCCCACGCCAGGCGCTGCACGGCGATCATCGCGCCGATTTCGTCGTGGTCGGCGCCGGCTTCACCGGCCTGGCCGCCGCCCGTCGCCTCGCCGAGCTCCACCCCCAGGCCCGCATCATCGTCCTCGAAGCCACCGAGGTCGGCGAAGGCTCCTCCGGCCGCAACTCCGGCTTCGCCAGCCCCACCGACATCCCCGGCGGCACCTCCCCCGCGGCCCTGGCCAGCGCCGCCGCGCAAGACCGCTTCGGCGAGGAAGGCTTCAACTGGCTCGTCGCCCTCACGCAACAGCACAACATCGACTGCGGCCTCCACCTCAGCGGCCGTATCAAGGGCGCGGCCACCGAACGCGGCGAAGCCATCGTCCGCAGCATGCTCGCCACCGGCCAAGCCCTCGGCCTGCCCCACGCGCTCCTGGGCCCCGACGACATGGAACAGCGCATCGGCACGCGCTACTACCGCCTCGGCCTCTTCACCGAAGGCGGCTATCTGCTCGACCCCGCCGCCCTCATCCGCGGCCTGGCCGACTCCCTGCCGGAGAACGTCCAGCTCCACGAAGCCTCCCCCCTCCAAACCCTGCGCCGCGACGGCCCGCACTGGCGCCTGGAAACCAACGCCGCCACCGTC
>JAIXTK010000271.1 GCA_027483995.1 Acetobacteraceae bacterium | reverse complement strand
GCTGGTGGGCGATGGCGCGGGGACGCAATGGGTGCCCGCGGCCCCTTTCTCGGGGCCGGTGCCGGAGTTGCAGAACCAGTTCATCCGGGTGACGCGGGAGAACCTGAACGTTGCGGCGACGACGGATAACTGGCTGATCCATACCGGCGACGGCAACGACGCGATCGTGGCCTGCGGCGGGCGGAACGTGATCGATGCCAGCGGGGGTTCGAACTACCTGACCGGCGGGTCTGGCTACGACACGTTCTTCCTGGATATCCGCAGGATGGACAGCGATGTGTGGAACATGGTGGCCAACATGCAGCCGGGCGACGATGCCGCGGTGTGGGGGCTCAGCCAGGAGGATTTCAGCCTGGCGTGGCTGGATGACCGAGGTGCTGTGGGCGCCACCGGGCTGACGCTGATTGCGACCTCTGCCGCGGGGCCGATTGCCGCGCTCACTTTGGCTGGATACACGACGGCCGACCTGGCAGACGGCACGCTTTCCACGAGCTTCGGCAGTTCGGGCGGTATTCCGTATCTTTTGGTGCGGGCGAGCTAGGTTTCCAGGACCTTTTGCGGGCCAGCCCGGTGCGCACTGCCAACACGTTAAAATAGTGGCGCGCCCTGGTGGCTTCGCACCAGTAACCGAGAACATAGAACGCTATATCGATTGCAAATAGAACGCCTTTATCCGCTGCGCCGCGGCATTTTACTCATCTAGGTTCGAATGTTGGGTAACAGCTCCAACCAGCATGGCGGCAGCCAACTCTAGCTCGGCGCTTTGATGCCCAAATCCGAATAAAGCGGCGCGAGTTCTTGCAGCGACAAAGGCCCGCCAGAAGCCGCCGCACGGGGTACGACATTTATGGCCCAATAGACAAGGAGTATGGATGGTTGACGAAACAGGATGCTGGTAGCGGCGCGGCTTGCAATCTCCTGACCGAGGAAAGGCTTGCCAGCAAGAAACGTCCTCAGAACGTTTGTGAGGTCTGCAGGGGCATATTGTTTGTAAAAATCTAGAATAAGTGTGTCCAAAATTGTTGGTGATGCTGCAGAATTTGTAAATTCTTTGTACAAATCCAAAAGTAACCTCTCGAGTTCCCGGGCTGGTGCGGTCATTGCAGCAACCTGTTTGCGGACCTGGAGGAAGTAGTCGTCAGTGGCTTCAATCAGCGCCATACTTTTTGCTGCCGCGCGATGGACGGCAGGGTCAGCCTTTATGCTTGGCTTGTAAATAGTATCGTGAGTCAGCTCAGCATATGCATGTTGAAGTAGCGTTCGTACTTGAACTTCACAAGATGTATTCGGCTCAACCGTAATGCCGTCGTGCGTTATTTGAGTCTTTCCTCTGACAATGTAGTGGAGAGACTGATAATCAAACACCAATGGTTTCGCAGAAATCTCTTTCTCGAAATCTCTTGCGACGCGCGCATCCCATATATCATGTGTCTCTATTATATGTTTTACTGTTACAATATCTTCGGTACACAGAACAACAACTCGAAGTCCGACCTTGTCCTCAATGTCGTTGTAAGGGTCAGAGTAAGATTTTTTTCGAACGAAGGCTTTGGCGAGGAACGACTGCTCGTCCTTGGTTCTATGCTTTATGGGAATGCGGCAAAAGAGCTTTGCGGATACCGGGTGAATTTGTGCCTCGATCGCGCGCATCAAAGAGTCCGTGACGACCTGTCCCCATGCTTCATACATCGGTCTCTCGCGCCGCCAGCGCTCAATTAGTTCGGCCTCCGGGTCCATCATCGCTCTCCGCTAGGTGGCTCTTTGATAGTAATCTGCGTCCAACGAACGGGCTGCACTTCTCCCTCAACTAGAGTTTCTGTAATGTCCTTGATCTCAACCTTATCCTTATCAGCTAGTGTTTGCGGCGAAGCCGATAGCTCTATGTCGCCACCGAAAGAAAGACGGCGGCGTCGCAAGCGATTTCCCATCTGCGACGTGTCTCGAACTACAGCGTTGCTAGTGAATTTCCGCGCCTGGAGAAACGTCTCGTAGGGATCTCGTACTGCCTCGGGGATGTATCTCTCGCTGAATTGCGAAGCGGTGAACGTCGGAGCATCCTCGGCTCGCAAAAATACAAAAAGAGAATCCATCACATCGCGCTTCTTGGACGATGGAATTTCTGCCGAATTTTTGACAAATTCCTTTGTTAGATCGAAGAATTTAACTGTTTCATATGCACCATCAGCAGGAAAAGAGCATCCCAAGAAGGAGTCATAAAAATACATCGCAGCAGTTTCGCGGTTATTTAGCGATATATTTCTATCAAAGACGTGCGCTTGCCAGCCATTTTCGAAAACTGCATTAGCTGGGTCATGCTGAATCATGATGCCAATCTTATAGAGTCGCGTTGCTGGTGTGAGGAAGATGTTTTTTATGAACTCAAGCACTGTGGTATCGCGCCTAAAACCAGCCTGGGTTTCGGCTTTAATCACTCCAACCAGGCGATGGTTGCTGGCACCGACGGTTCCATCAAATACTACCACCATGCCGCCCGGGATTGACCGGGCAAGCTGCGTGGCCGCGAGCTTGTCAGCAATTCTGCACGAAAAGGCAAGAAATTCTTCATCTGTGCTGCCACCAATCGCATGCGCCTCGGCGATGAAGCTACCCGGGCCTGATTGTTGGATTGTCATGGCTAAGCTCTGCGTTCGGGCTGCCAATGCATCGGTGATCCGCTGGCGGAAAGCGGTGCGGGCATCGGGTGAGAGTTGCTCTAGCGTTGCCCCATAAGATGGCTGGCGCATCTCTCGATTGTCAGACCTCTGAAACACCTCATGAACGGCAATTCTTCCTATGATCAAGTTTTCGAACTGCATGGCGGGCCCTCCCAGTTTGCGCGACACTGGCACAGGGATGTTGCTAGGCCAATCCGAACAAATGCGATTGGTCGCCGTGTGGCTAGGTCGCTTGCCCTAGACGTGGAATGGCGCGCCCTACTGGATTCGAACCAGTGACCGACAGCTTAGAAGGCTGTTGCTCTATCCAACTGAGCTAAGGGCGCGTGGGGGGCATTCTAGCTGGGATGCGAGGGGTTGCCAGGGGGAAGGATGGCGCCGCTTTTCCGTGTGTCGCCCATGCGGTGGGGGTAAGGGCCTGCCATCCGGGGTGGCATCCCTGGATTGCTTCGCTGCGTTCGCAATGACGGGGGGAGGCTTGACGAGGCCGTGCCGCAGCGGAGTCAGAGAAGTTTTTTGGTAATAAAAAAAAAAAAAGAACATGCTTTCTTCTACTTAGCCGGCTTGATCAGCATCGCCTGCGTGAACCCGAGCACGTTCGGCTCGATCACGACGCGGTCCTTTCGGGTGGCCCAGTTGTAGCCGGCGAAGACGACGGGGATGGTGGCGAGGTCTTCGATGCCGAGGCGCATGGCCTGGGCCAGTTCCTTCGCGCGCAGGGCGTCGTCCATGCGGGTGACGCTGGAGAGGAAGACCTGGTCGAGGGCGGGGTTGCGGTAGTCCATGCGGTTGGCGACGCCGTTGCCGGGGCCGCTGCCTTTGGTGACCCAGACGGAGCGCAGGACGGTGACGGAGGTGGAGGACAGGTAGCTCATGTAGAACATCGGGTGTTCGCGGGCGTTGATCTTGGGGATGAACATGGCGTTCACCATGGTTTCCAGCCGGGTTTCGATGCCGACGCGGGCGAACATCTGGGCCATGGCCTGGGCGATCTTGGCGTCGCCGGAGAACAGGCCGTTGGGGGCGACGATGGTCCAGCGCCAGCCATCGGCGTAGCCGGCCTCGGCCAGGAGGGCACGGGCGCGGGCGGGGTCGAAGGGGAGGTCGGGCAGGGTGTCGTCGCGGCCGATGGCGCCCGGGGCGACCATCTGCTCGGCGGGGAAGGCGCCGCCGTTCATGATGGTATCGGAGATGGCACGGCGGTTGATGGCCAGGGAGAGGGCTTCGCGCACGCGGCGGTCGCGCAGGGGGTTGGTGGCCAGGGGCTGGCCGGTTTTCTTGTCGAAGGTCTGGGGCAGGGGGCCGTCGCGGGTGGAATCGGGGAAGAGGTAGGAGACCTGGTGGCCGCGGATGGAGAACAGGGCGAGGGCCGCGTTGGCGCGGATGCTGGGCAGGTCGTCGGGCGGGACGCGGTCGGCGAGGTCGATCTCCCCGGCCAGGAGGGCTGCCATGCGCGAGGCGTCTGAGGAGATGACGCGCAGGGTGACGTCGGTCCAGGGCTGGGCGGTTTTCGGGTCGCGGTTGCCCCACCAGGCGTCGTTGCGCTTGAGGGTGAGGCGGTCGCCGCGGGCGTAGCTGGCGAAGCGGTAGGGGCCGGTGCCGATGGCGAGCTTGCCGGAGTTGAAATCGGGGGCCTGGCCGTCGGCGTGGATGGTGCGGCTGAGGATCTTGGCGCCGGCGAGGTTGAAGGGCAGGAACGGGTCGGGCGTGCGGGTTTTCAGGCGGAAGGTGGTGGGCGAGAGGCGTTCCATGCCGACCACGGATTCGATGAAGTGGGTGTAGGAGCTGGGCCCCTTCACCTGCGGGATGCGGGCGATGGTGAAGGCGACGTCTTCCGGGTCGAGCGGCGTGCCGTCGTGGAAGGTGACGTTGGGGTGGAGTTCGAACTCCCAGGTCTGGTCGTCGATCAGCTTGAAGCTGCGGGCGAGGTTGGGGATGACCTGGCCCTGGGCGTCCTGGAAGGTGAGTGGCTCATAGATATGGTCGCCGGTGGCGTGGTTGATGGCGGTGTTGTGGAAATGCGGGTCGAGCGAGGTGACGTCGCTGCCGACGGCGATGGTGAGGGGGCGGGCATCGGCGGTTGTGCCGCCCGCCGATGCCACCGCCCAGGCGGCCATGACGGTGGCCAGCAGTCGCGCGGCGCGGCGTGAGAGAGTCCGCAAGCGGCCCATCGTGTTTCCCCCTTGATTTTGTGGCGAGCATGGCCCCGGCCCGTGCCGGGTGGCAACGGAATTTTGCGCTGCGCCGCGCGGCTGGGCCTAGGGGGGAGTACGTAGTTTCACGGGCCGGATTCTCCCCAGGCCGACGCGCAGGTTGTGGCGCCGTATGCAGCGCCTGGTTGCAGGATGAGGGCGAGGACGTGTTGCAGGTTCCCTTGTGCGTGATGAACGGCCAGGCGGCGGTGGCGGAAAGCTGGCCGCCGCAGGATCTGGCGGACCGGCTGATTGCCGCGCGTTCGGCGCTGTCCTGCTACCGGACGGGATCGGAGCGGTGCCGGGCCTGCCATTTTGCGATGGAGTTGCCGCTGGCCCTGGCCCGCGCCTCTGACACGGCGGTGCTGGAGGGGGATGACGCGGCGGCGCAGCACCTGCTGGCGTCTGCGATGCGGGCCGCCGGGTCCCTGGCGCCGACGGGCGGCGGGGCGGCGGCCTCGTTGCAGCGGTTCCCGTAGGGCGGGGGCGTGCGAGCCGACGCATTTTGTTGCAGCCGTGACGTGGCCTCGCGTGAAAGTGTGTTCTAAGCTTGATGTATCGCCTGCGTTCCCGGGCGACACTCGAGCCCATGGTGCCGGCGCCGATGCCAATGCAACCAAACCGGATGGCCAAACTGCCCTTTGTCGGCGTGGACGGGTTCATGCTGTACATTATCGATGACGAGCCGGATCTCCGGATGGCCGTGGCCGATTACCTGTCGGTTGCCGGCTACAAGTGCGAGACGTTTCCGGGTGTCGACGAATTCCTGGCGCAGGACAACATCGCCAAGCAGGGCTGCCTGATCCTGGATGTGATGCTGGGGCCGGCGACCGACGGGATCGAGGCGATTCCGGCGCTGCGCGCCCGCGCGCCGGGCCTGCCGATCGTGATCATGACCGCGCATGGCGACATCAGCATGGCGATCCGGGCGATGCGCATGGGGGCGGTGGATTTCCTGGAGAAGCCGTTCACCATGGAGCGCCTGACGGAGGCGCTGGAGCGGGTGCTGGAGCGGCAGCGCGCGGTGCTGGAGGCGCAGCAGCGCGTGGCGCGGCTGACCGGGCGCGAGCAGGAGGTGATGCAGGCGCTGGCCCGTGGGCTTTCGAACAAGGAAGTGGCGGCCGCGATCGGCATCAGCCCGCGCACGGTGGAAGTGTATCGCGCGGCGATCATGATGAAGCTGCAACTGCAATCCTTTGCCGACCTGGTGCGCCTGGCGATCCTGCTGGGTGACGATCCGCCGATGCCGGGGGCCTGACAGGCCTGCCGGGCTGCATGCCCTGGCGCAACCGCGGGTGGGGCGCCACGAGACAGGATGAGGCCGGATGTTCGCTTGGATACGCGGCCCCTGGCGTGGGGATTGGTCTGTTTCGCTGCGGAGCTTCGTGACCGTTGCGATGATCCAGGTTCTGCTGCCGCTGTGGGGGCACGCGGTGCTGGTGACCTGGTTTTCCTACAGCGCCTCTCGCGAGTGGGCGGAGCGCGACCTGCTGGGCGATGCGGAGCATCTGGCCGAGGATGTGGATTCGCGGCTGGATGTGGCGCGGTCGGTGATGCAGGTGATCGCCATGTCTCCGTCGGTGCGGCGCGGCGATCTGGTGGCGGCGCGCGAGCATCTGGAGACGGCCCGCGTGTCTGGCCTGATCCGGGCGGCGGTGGTGACCGATGCGCAGGGCGTGGCGCTGACGGGCAGCGGGTTTCTCGCCGGCACGGTCCAGGCGATTGCCCCCATCGGCTCCCCCGCACAGGTGCTGGCCGGCCGCGTGGAAGGGGAGCCGGTGCTGACGGCCAGTTGGCCGATCGAATCGGCAGACCCGCGGCTGGCGCGGCTGGAGTTCGCCATCTCCGTGTCTGTGCTGCGCACGATGCGGGGGGGGACCGGGAACTGGCCGTGGCACGTGACGGTGGTGACCGATCAGCGTGGCGAGATGGTCTGGTCGGCGCAATCCACCATGGGCCCGGCGCTGCTGCGCCAGATCCACGATCCCGCGGTGACCGGCGGCGTGGTGCATGGCTGGGCGGCGCCGGATGGCACCGAGCACACCATCGGCTATGCGCGCGCGCCGCGCAGCGGGTTGACGGTGGTGGTGGCCCAGCCGACCCCCGGGCTGTACGAGCGCGTGCCGTTCGGACCGGCGGGGGCGCTGGCGATCGCGATCGGGGTGACGCTGCTGTCCTTTGCCATGGCGCGGCTGGGGGCGGGGCAGATCATTGCGGCCTACCGGGCGGCGATTCGCGGCACGCGGACGGGGCTGGTGCGGATCGACGAGGCGGTGCGGCTGGGGGTGGAACTGCGCAACCGCCGCGACCGGCTGTTCCATGCCGCGGGCGGGATCGCGGTGGCCGAGCTGACCCGGCCACCGGGGCGCGTTTGGGGGGAGGCGGAGATCGTGGCCTCCGAGAACCTTCGGGTGATGATGGAGCTGGCGCCCGGGGAGGCGCTGACGGTGGAGCGCCTCGCGCGCAACCTGCTGCCGGGGGATCGCGCGGCGCTGGCGGCCACGCTGGCCGGGGTGGATGCGCAGGCGAGCGTGTTCACCCGCCTTGTTCGCACCGAGCGCGAGGGACATGCGCCGCGCTACTTCAACCTGGTGGGGATGCTGCACGAGGACGGCCCGGACGAAGGCGCGCAGTTGGTGCTGACGCTGCAGGACGTGACGGCGCAGAAGGTGACGGAGCTGGAGGTGGAGGCCCAGGCCTCGCGCCTGTTGCTGGCCACCGAGATCGCCGGGCTCGGCGTGTGGGAGCGCGACCCCCTGCGCAACACCATCCATGTCTCGGAGCGGCTGTGGGAGATCATGGGCCTTGCGCCGCGCCCGGCGATCGCGGTCGATGTGTTCCTTGCGGCCGTGCATCCGGACGACCGGGCGCGCGTGACACAGGCCTTCCAGGTGCGCCAGCCGGACGAAACCGGCCTGCCGGGCGCGCCGGCGGCGCAGTTGCGCTACCGGATCGTGCGCCCGGATGGCGGCGTGCGCCATGTGCGCTCCCGCCGCGTGTTCGTGGAGGATGCCGGCGGCCGGGGTACGCGCGTGGTGGGCGTGCTGATCGACGAGACCGAGGCGGTGATGGCGCAGCGCGCGCTGGCGGCCAGCGAGGCGCGCTTCCGGCTGGCGGTGGATGTGGCCGAGCTGGGTGTGTTCGAGCGCTTCACCGGCCCCAATAGCAACGTGGGCGTGTGGAACGAGCGGATGTGGCGCATCCGCGGTCTGGCGCCGCGGGCGGAGCCGATGGGCTACGACGAGCTGCTGGCGATGGTTCACCCGGACGACCGCCCGCGCGTGATCGACGCCATGGACGATCGGCGGCGGAACATCGAAGGCGCCAGCGACTATGAGTTCCGCCTGATCCGGCCGGATGGCGAGGAGCGGATCATCCAGTCGCGCAGTGTGCGGACCTACCACGCTGAGGAACAGGCTCTGTCCATCGTGGCGATCAACCTCGATGTGACGGAACGGCGCCGGGCCGAGCAGGGGCTGGCGGAAAGTGCGGCGCGGTTCCAGCTGGCGGTGGAGACGGCGGAGCTGGGGTTCGCCCAGCTGGACCCGGCCACCGGCAAGGGGATGTGGAACGACCGGCTGTTCCATATCTACGGCCTGGCGCCGCGGGCGGAGCGCCCTTCGATCGACGAGGTTCTATCCCATGTGCATCCGGAGGACCGGGGCGGCATGATGGCTGCCATGGCCCGCCAGCGTGCCGGCAGGGTCGGGGATGTGACGGAATCGGAGTTCCGGATCCTGCGGATGGATGGGCAGGAACGCATTCTGTCCCTGCGCAGCGTGTTGCTGGGGCGTGCGGATGGCACCGAGATGCTCTCGACCGTCGTCCAGGACATCACCGAGCAGCGCCATGCCCAGCAGGCGCTGGCCGAAAGCGAGATGCGCCTGCGGCTGGCGGTGGATGCGGCCGGGCTGGGCATCTGGGACTACGACAAGCAGACCGGCCTGACCCTCTGGTCTGATCTGATGTGGCGCATCCGCGGCCTTGAGCCGTCCCGGTTGGGAGCGACCCGCGAGCAGATACGGCAGACCGTGATCGAGGAGGATCACGGCATGTTGCAGCAGTTCTGGGACCGGATTGATGCCGAGGCGGAGGAGGTCGGCTACGAGTACCGCGTGCGGCGGCCTGATGGGGCGATACGCCATGTCAGCGGCCTGGGCCGGCTGGTGCGCGATGGCCGCGGCGAGGTTGTGCGGGTGGTGGGCGTCTCCTCCGACATCACCGAACGGCGCCTGACCGAGCTGCGCGTGGCGGAAAGCGAGCTGCGGCTGCGGCTGGCAACCGAGGTCACCGGCGTGGGCATCTGGGACCATGATCCCGTTGCCAACACGACCATCTGGAACGACCAGATGTTCCGCCTGCGCGGGCTGGTGGGGCAGGGCAGGGCACCGGAGCGGGCGTCCATCACCGACCATACGGTGGAGGAAGACCGGCCGGTTCTGCTGGGGGCGTGGAACCGGCTGAAATCCGGCGAGACGGCGCTCGGCTTCGAGTACCGGGTGGTATGGCCGGACGGGACCGTGCGCTGGCTGCATTCCGAGGGGCGCAGCCTGTACGATGCGCAGGGCCAGGTGGTTCGCATGCTGGGCCTGGTGACGGATGTGACCGCGCAGCGCGAGGCGGCGAATGCGCTGCTGGACCGGACCGCCACGCTGGAACTGGCCATCGAGGCCGCCGATCTCGGCGTTTGGGTGTGCGACATCGATGGGGACGTACGGGAGTGCTCCGCCCGGGTCTGGTCGATCTTCGGCCAACCCGGCCGCGTGGGGCCGATGACATCGGCGGAGATGTATGCCGGGATCCATCCGGAGGACCGCGAGGTGATCCGGCAGGACTGGCTGACGACGCGCGGCGATGGCATGCCGCGCCGGCGTGAATACCGCACGCTATGGGCTGACGGGACCATCCGCCATGTTCTGTCGCACCGCGCCGTGCAGCGCGACCCGACCGGCGCGGTGGTGCGCGTGATCGGCGTGATGAGCGACGTGACGGAGGCGCGCCGGTCTGCCGCGGCGCTGGCCGCCAGCGAGGCACGGCTGCGCCTGGCGGTGGAGGCCGCCGAGCTGGGGGTGCTGGAATACGATCCCGTGACGCGGGAGGGGTATTGGTCCGAGGAAGTCTGGCGCATGCGTGGCCTGGTACCGCGCGCGGGCCTGCCGACGCAGGCCGAAGTGATCGCCTGCCTGCATCCCGACGACCGCGAGGCCGCCGAAGCGAGAATGCGCGCGCAGCTTACCGTGGCGGATGGCGCGCGCCTGGATGGCGAGTTCCGCACGGTGTGGCCGGACGGCTCGGTGCGCCACATTCTGCTGCGTGCCGTGTTGCATCGCGGTGCGGATGGCAGGGCGCGCGTGTTCGGCATCAACATGGATGTGACGGAACGGCGGACGGCGGCGCAGGCGCTGGAGGAGAGCGAGGCACGGCTGCGCGTGGCCAGCGAGGCGGCGGCGCTGGGCGTGTTCCAGGTGAACATGCCGGAGGGCACCGGCCACTGGTCTGACCAGATGTGGCGCATCCGCGGGTTGGAACCGCGGCCGGGCCTGCCGGGCGCGGACGTGGCGGTGGCGACGGTGCATCCCGATGACCTCGGCGTGGTGCGTGGCCTGCGCCAGGCCGCCGCGACCTGGCCGCCTGGCGAGGCGATGCGGCAGCAATTCCGGGTGGTTTGGCCCGATGGCTCACTGCGCCATGTCGCCTCCTATGCCGTGGCGCTGCATGGGCGGGAGGAAGGCGCGTTCAGCCTGATCGGCGTGAACATCGACATCACGGAGCAGGTGGAGCGCGAGCAGGCGCTGCGTGAAAGCGCCGCGCGCTTCGAACTGGCGATCGATGCGGCCGGGCTGGCGGTGTGGGACTGGGATCCGGCGACGGAGAGGATGACATGGTCGCAGCGGCTCTGGGCCATGGCGGGCTCGGCGCCGCGGGCCGACGTGCCGGCGCCCGAGGAACGGCTGCAGGCGGTGCACCCGGAAGATCGCGGGCGGGTTCCGCTGGTCTGGGTCCATGCCGCCACCGCGGGGGACAGCGAGCGGGGCGAGGACGAATTCCGCGTGATCCGCCGGGACGGCAGCCTGCGCTACTTCCGTTGGCAGGGCATCCCGCTGCGCGATGCGCAGGGGCGGATCGTGCGATTTGCCGGCGTGGTATCCGACGTGACGGAGGCGCGGCTGGCTGATCTTGCCCTGCGCACCAGCGAGGAGCTGTTCCGCATGGCGGCGGAGGCGGCCGAGCAGGGCGTGTGGAACCACGACCTGGCCACCGGGGCCATCACCTGGTCGGCCCGGCTGTGGCGCATCCACGGGCTGCCGCCGCAGGAAGGCGCGCCCGAGCCGGAGCAACGCACCGCCTTCGTCCACCCCGAGGACCGCGAGGAGTTGCTGCGCCTGACGGACGAGGTGCTGGCATTGCCGCCGAACACGGTGCTGCGCCGTACCTACCGCATCCTGCGCGCCGATGGCGCGGTGCGCACGTTGGACCGGCAGTCCATGCTGGTGGCCGGCGCCGATGGCCAGCCGGCGCGCATCGTGTGCGTGGTGCACGACGTGACCGAGGCGCGCGAGCTGGCGGCGCAGACCATGGTGGCGGACAAGCTGGCCACGCTGGGCGAGATGGCCGGTGCCATCGCCCACGAGCTGGCCCAGCCGCTGCAGGCGGTGATGGCCACTGCCGCCACGGCCCGCATGCGCCTGGCCCAGGCGGCCGACGAGGCGACGGTGGAGCGTGTCAGCGACCGGCTGGCCTGGATCGAGAAGCAGACCTCGCGCGCCGGCAAGACGATCCAGCACCTGCTGGCGTTCAGCCGCGGCGAGAGCTCCGAGGGGCTGTGCCGGCTGGCGGATGCGCTGGAAGGTGCGATGGAGCTTGCCGGCCACGGCCTGCGGCGCGATGGGGTGGAGGTTTCGGTGGAGGTGCCGGCCAACCTGCCCCCGGTGCATGGCGGGCAGGTGGAGATCGAGCAGGTGCTGGTGAACCTGCTGAACAATGCGCGCGATGCGATGGGCGAAAGCCCGGAACGGCGCATTCGGATCGAGGCGCGCCAGGATGGCGACCTGATCCGGCTGGACGTGACCGATACCGGCGGCGGCGTACCGGCGGACAAGCTGGAGCGCATCTTCGAGCCCTTCTACACCACCAAGCCCGTAGGCCGCGGGACCGGCATTGGCCTTTCCGTGGCGCGGCGGACGATGCAGGCCCTGGGCGGCGGCATCTCCGTGGCCAATACCGGCACCGGGGCGTGCTTCTCCCTGACATTCCGCAACGCCGCCACGGGCGGCTGATACCAACCGCCGGGCTGGCCGGCGGCTCACCGGCCGGCGCCCTGCGCCTGGCCGAGGCTGCCCCGTGGCCGCCCCGAGGCGTGTCATGAAGGTTCATTGACGCATCGATGACGGCGTCGCGACCCCGCATAGGCCACGCTGGGGGAAATACTTAAGCATTCAAGACAAGTTTTTACGACCCAATGATTGAGATATATGAAATCAGGATCGATAATTGATCGGCCGTTGAGTGTCTGGAAGCACATTTTTTGGAAATATCCCGCCTGAAAGGGTCGGATGATCCAAAATTGAAAGTTACCAGTCTCTGAACAAACTTCAAAATGCAGAGGATCACGATGAAGGTTCTTCTCGGCGGATTGACGCAGGATGCAGCAGCCACCGTACAGGTCATTCTGCAAGGTGCCGGTTTTTCTGCCGAAGAGGCGGATTCGGTTGCCGAAGTGGAGTCTATCGTTCGGCACGGGGATTTCGACCTGATCGTGCTGAGCGCCCCGGCCGGGGCCGTGGACATGACCCAGTCGATCCGCACCATTCGCAGCACCAAGACCAAGGCGCCGATCCTGGTGCTGATCGCCTCCCCGGTGTTTGCCACCGCGGCGGCGCTGGGTGCGGGGGCGGATGACGTGATGCAGCTTTCCGTGGCCCGTACGGAGCTGGCCGCGCGCAGCCGCGCCCTGGTGCGCCGCAGCCATGGCATGTGCAACCAGTTGCTCACCGTCGGGCCGCTGACGCTGGACCTGGACAGCCGCGACGCCACCATCGATGGCCGCCACGTGAACCTGACCGGCCGCGAGTTCGCCGTGCTGGAGATCCTGGCGGTGCGCCGCAACCGCGCCGTGCGCAAGGATGCGATCGTGGCCGGCATCTACGCCCTGGAAGGGGACGAGCCGGACAGCAAGATCATCGACGTGTTCATCTGCAAGGTGCGCCGCAAGCTGGCCAAGGCGGGTGCGCCCAACCTGATCACCACGGTCTGGGGCGTGGGCTACCGGCTGCAGGACCCCGCGGTGGCGGACGAGGGCATGGTCCTGCCGGGGCGTGGCCTGCCTGGCATCCCGGTGGTCGAACATCCGGCGCTGCTGGGTGCGGCGCTGCAGGTGTCGATGTAAGGGGAGGTCGCCGAACAGGGGGCTGGCGCTGCCGGCCTCCTGCCTTGGCATCCCGTACGAGATTCGAACTCGTGTTACCGCCGTGAAAGGGCGGTGTCCTAGGCCTCTAGACGAACGGGACACTTGAGGCGAGGGGCGCTCGGTAGCCTACCGTATGGGGGCGGTCAAGCGGGGGTGCCTCAAGTTTCTGCCAGATCCGTGATGATGAAGCTGGTGGAGACCCTGCCGTTCCATTCCTCGGCCCGCAGATGCCCCGCCACATGCAGCGGGGCGCTGCCGCGCTCCAGCAGGGCCGGGGGCAGCTTTCCGTCCTTGGCGCGGAACATCACCGCCTTCAGACGCGGGCCGCCGCCCTCGCCCTCCAGGAAGGCGCGGATGGTGTTCAGCTCCTTGCCGATCCGCTCGGCGCGCAGGATGCGGCAGCGCGGCAGGACCAGCGTCGGCTCCTCGTTGCCGTTGCCGAAGGGGGCGAGCCTGGTGAGGCTCTCCGCCATCTCCAGCGTGCAGCCGGCCACGGTGGCGCTGCCTTCCACCACCAGGTCTGCCGCTTGCGGCAGGGCGCGGGCCGCGGCCAGGCGCTCGTCCAGGAAGGCGTGGAAGGCCGCCACACGCTCCTGCGGCAGGGAGAAGCCGGCCGCCATCGGGTGGCCGCCGCCGGTGGCGAGCAGGCCCGATTGGCGGGCGGCGATCACGGCACTGCCGAGGTCGATGCCGGGCACGGAGCGGCCGGAGCCCTTGGCCAGCCCATCGGCCACGCCGGCGACCAGGGCCGGGCGGTTGAAGCGTTCCTTGATCCGGCCGGCGACGATGCCCACCACGCCCGGGTGCCAATCCGGCCCCGCCACCAGCAGGGCGGCATGGCCGGCGGCGAGCTGCTGCTCGGCGGCATCGAGTGCCGCGGTGAGCATGCTGGCTTCCACCGTCTGGCGCTGCCGGTTCACGCCATCCAGCGTGGCGGCCATGGCGCGGGCATCCAGCGCATCCTCACAGAGCAGCAGGCGCAGGCCGAGATCGGCCTCCCCGATTCGCCCGCCGGCATTGATGCGCGGGCCGAGGGCGAAGCCCAGCGTCATCGCGCTGATCTTGTCCTTCACCGCGGCGACTTCGAGCAGGGCGGCGATGCCGGGCCGGTCGCGCCGCTGCAGCACGCGCAGGCCCTGGGCGACCAAAGCGCGGTTGACGCCGATCAGCGGCATCACGTCGCACACCGTGGCCAGGGCCACGAGATCGAGCAGGTCCATCAAATTCGGCTCGGCGCGGCCCTGGTAGTGGCCGGCGCGGCGCAGGCAGCGCACCGTGGCGATGGTGGTGAGGAAGGCCACGGCCGTGGCGCAGAGCATCTTCTGGCCGGAGGTGCAGTCCAGCCGGTTCGGGTTCACCGTGGCCACCACGCGCGGCGGCGGGCCTTCGGCGGTGTGGTGATCGAGCACGATGATGTCCGCGCCCGTCAGGGCTTCCAGCACCGTGGCGGCGGCAGTGCCGCAATCGACACAGATGATGAGGGTGGCGCCCTTTGCGGCCAGGCCCTGCAGGGCGGGCAGGTTGGGGCCGTAGCCCTCTGCCATGCGGTCCGGCACGTAGGGGTGCACGGTGCAGCCTTCCTCGCGCAGGAAGCTGGACATGAGGGCGGCGGAGCAGGCGCCATCCACGTCGTAGTCGCCAAATACCGCCACCGATTCGCCGGCGCGGATGGCGCGTGCGATGCGGTCCGCGGCGGTGTCCATGTCGATCAGGCGGGAGGGATCGGGCAGCAGGGCGCGCAGCGTGGGTTCCAGGAAGTGCTGCGCCTCCTCGATTCCCATGCCGCGGGCGGCGAGAAGGCGGGCCACGACCTCGTCCAGCCCCAGGCGCTGGGCGATGGCCAGGCCGGTGCGGGCCTCCCCCTCGCGCCAGATCCAGCGGCGGCCGGAGATGCTGCGATGGACGCCCAGCGCCAGCGGGGGCGCCGGGCGTTCCATGGCGGTCAGCGCGCCGTCCAGGTCTTGGTGGCGAAGTTGTGGTGTGCCTCGATGTAGCGGACGGTGCCGGATTTGCTGCGCATCACCACGGAATGCGTCATCGCGCCGTGGCCGAAGCGGCGCACGCCCTTCAGCATGGCGCCGGTGGTGACGCCGGAGGCGGCGAACATCACGTCGCCCTTGGCCATGTCCAGGATGGACAGCACCTTGTGCGGGTCGGAGAGGCCCATCTCCTTGGCGCGGGCGATCTGGCTGTCATCCTCGAACATCAGGCGGCCCTGCATCTGGCCGCCGATGCAGCGCAGGGCGGCGGCGGCCAGCACGCCTTCCGGCGCGCCGCCGGAGCCCATGTAGATGTCGATCTCGCTATCCAGCTGCGCGGTGGCGACCACGCCGGCCACGTCGCCGTCGGAGATCAGCATGATGCGCGCGCCGGCCTCGCGCACCTTGGCGATCAGTTCCTTGTGGCGGTCGCGATCGAGGATGCAGGCCACCAGGTCGGAGACGTCGCGGTTCTTGGCGCGGGCGAGGTTCTTGAGGTTCACATGGACGGGGGCTTCGAGGTCCACCACCCCATCGGGCAGGCCGCCGCCGACGGCGAGCTTTTCCATGTAGATGTCGGGTGCGTGCAGGAAGTTGCCGTGCTCGGCCAGGGCCACCACGGCCATGGCGTTCGGGCCGCCCTTGGCGGTGAGGGTGGTGCCTTCCAGCGGATCGACGGCGATGTCCATCTTCGGGCCGCCGGCGCCGACCTTCTCGCCGATGAACAGCATCGGCGCCTCGTCCATCTCGCCTTCGCCGATCACCACGGTGCCGTCGATGGCGACCGTGTCGAACGCCGCGCGCATGGCGGTGACGGCGGCGCCGTCGGCGTCGTTCTTCTTGCCCAGGCCCATCCAGTGGCTGGCGGCCAGGGCGGCGGCCTCCGTGACGCGCACGAGCTCAAGCGCCAGGTTGCGGTCGGTCACGGTTTCCGGCTTGTCGGCCATGGCGGTTCTCCCTCGGTTTCGTCTGGTTTCAGGCGTTTTCGATGCGGATCAGCGCGGGCGGCTCCAGCACCGCGCCCAGGGCGGCGATGCGGGCGATGGCGCTGCGCATCGCGGCCTCGTTGGTCTCGTGCGTGGTGAGCACCACCGGCACGGCCTCGCCGGGGGAGCGGCCGCGCTGCAGCATGCTTTCCAGCGAGATGCCGGCATCGCGCAGCACGGCGGAGACGTCGGCGATCACACCGGGGCGGTCCACGACCATCAGGCGCAGGTAGTAGGCGCCGACATGCGCTTCCATCGGCACGGAGGGCGCGGCGGTGAGCGCGCCGGAGGCCGCACCCCACACCGGGGTGGCGCGGCCGCGGGCGATGTCGATGAGGTCGGCGACCACGGCGGAGGCGGTGGGGCCGGCGCCGGCGCCGCGGCCTTCCAGCATGACGCGGCCGACGAAATCGCCTTCCGCCACCACGGCGTTGAACACGCCATCGACGCGGGCGATCGGGGCGGTGTGCGGCACCATGCAGGGGTGGGCGCGGGTTTCGATGCCTGCCTCGGTCTGGCGGGCCAGGCCCAGCAGCTTGATGCGGTAGCCGAGCTCACCGGCGAAGGCGATGTCGAGTGCGGAGATGCGGCGGATGCCTTCCACGTAGACGGCGCCGAAATCCACCGGGCGGCCGAAGGCGAGGGCGGCGAGGATCGCCAGCTTGTGGGCGGCGTCGATGCCGTCCACGTCGAAGGCGGGGTCGGCTTCGGCGTAGCCGAGCTTCTGGGCGTCGGCCAGCACCTCGGCGAATTCGCGGCCGCGCTCGCGCATCACGGTGAGGATGTAGTTGCAGGTGCCGTTGAGGATGCCGGCGACGCGGGTGATGCGGTTGCCGGCCAGGCCCTCGCGCAGGGCCTTGATGACCGGGATGCCGCCGGCGACCGCGGATTCGAACCCAAGGGCGACGTTGGCCTTCTCGGCGGCGGCGGCGATGGCGGCACCGTGGACGGCGAGCAGGGCCTTGTTGGCGGTGACGACCGGCTTGCCGTTGGCGATGGCGGCTTCCACCAGGGCGCGGGCGGGGCCTTCGGAGCCGCCGATCACTTCCACGACCACGTCCACGCCGGGGTCGGAGGCCAGGGCCACAGGGTCTTCATACCAGCGCAGGCCGGTGAGCGGCACGCCACGGTCGCGGTTGCGGTCGCGGGCGGAGACGGCGGTGACGGCGATCGGCCGGCCGGCGCGGGCGGCGATGAGGTCGGCGTTCTGGCGCAGCATGGCGACCACGCCGCCGCCAACGGTGCCGAGGCCGGCGATGCCGATCGAAAGCGGGCGGGTCATGCGGCGAACTCCAGGCGGAAAGGGAAGGAAGGGCGGGGCATCAGGGACTCCGGATTGCGGCAGACTTAGCGCCAACCGGTGCGGCAAAACAGGGGCGGGGCGTTATTCCGCGATGCGGGCGACTCCGCCGCGGCCGGTGGCTTCCGCGGTGACGCGGAGCGCGGTGGCAGGTACCCCGGCCTGGGCCAGGGCGGCGGCCATGCTGCGGGCGCGGGCGAAGGCCAGCGGCAGCACGGCGGCCTGGCTGGTGGCGTCCGTTCCCGTGCTTTCGCCATGGCCGACCACGCGGATGTCGCGCCCGGCGCGGGTGGCGGCGAGCTGGCGCAGTGTGACGGCGGCGCCGTCGGGCAGGATGGCGCTGCCTGATGGGAAGGTGAGGGCCACGGGGGCGCCGGGCACGAAGGGGGCGGTCACCACCACGGGGGCCGGGGCCCTGGGGGCCGGGACGGGCGCGGTGACGCCGGCCACGCCCGGGAGGCGCGGCGGCGATGGGGGGGCGGCGGGCATGGGGGCCAGGGGGCTGGGGGGCGGTTCGGCTGCGGGCTGAACGGGG
>JAIXTK010000183.1 GCA_027483995.1 Acetobacteraceae bacterium | reverse complement strand
GGGGGCTCCTAGCGGATCGGCTCGTGGACGGTGACCAGCTTGGTGCCGTCGGGGAAGGTGGCTTCGACCTGGACGTCGTGGATCATTTCGGGGATCCCCGCCATGACCTGGTCGCGGGTGATGACGTGGGCGCCGGCTTGCATGAGGTCGGCGACGGAGCGGCCGTCGCGCGCGCCTTCGATGACGTAGTCGGTGATGAGGGCGATGGCCTCGGGGTAGTTGAGCTTGACGCCGCGTTCGAGGCGGCGGCGGGCGACCATGGCGGCCATGGAGATGAGGAGCTTGTCCTTTTCTCGCGGGGTCAGGTTCATCAGCAGCTCCAGACTCTGGGGACGGGGCGACCTTCGCGCAGGACGGACAGGGCCGCAACGATGGATGTGCGCAGGGTGGCGCTGTCGGGGGCGACGAGACGTGCGACGAGGAGGTTGTTCCAGGTGCTGGCGGCGGCTTCGGCTGGGGTTTGCTCCCAGGCGGCGCGGAGGGGGGCGAGCATCGACGCGGCGTTGGGGGCGGCGTGGATGATTGTGGCGGTGGCGATGGCACCGCCGGTTGCGGCGCGGTGGGCGAGGATGGGGGCGGCTTCGCCTTCGAGGCGGATGGCGTCGTGCAGTTCCAGCTTGCCCGCGCGGCGGATGGTGATGGTGTCGCGCAGGCGGAGGTGATGGACGGTTTCGCCCATCAGTGCGCGGCCGAAGATGAGGGTTTCGACGCCGAGGAACCAGGAGGATTCGGCGAGGTCGACGGCCAGGGTGCGGGTGAGGGCGGCGTGGTCGAAGAGGATGGTTTCCTGGGGGAGCCATTCGGCCGACGCGCCTTCGGCGACCGAGAGCGTGGTGTGGACGGTGGCCGGCGCGTCCTGTGGGCGGGCGCGGTAGAAGCGCTCGGCGGCCTGGGCGGTGAAGGTGGCTTTTGCGTTGGCGCCGACTTCGAGGCGGAGGCGGAGCTGGTCGCCGGCGACGACGCCGCCGGAGCTGTTGAGCATGACGGCCTCGGCCCAGCCCGTCGGGCGGGGGAAGCGGGCCTTGAGGCAGCCATCCTGGCGGAGGTCGGCGAGCGCGGTGGTGCCATCGCGGTCGCGCCAGGTGACGACGAGTTCGCCCTTGGCGCGCTGGAGGGCGCGCGGTTCATACAGAGAGGCGGCGGCGGACGTCATCCTCGTTCAGCTCCTCGCGGCGGCCGTTGAGGACCACGTCGCCACGGTCCATCACGACGATGCGGCTGGCAAGGTCGCGGGCGAAATCGAAATACTGCTCCACGAGCAGGATGGCCATGCCGCCGCGGGTGCGCAGCAGGTCGATGATGCGGCCGGTGTCCTTGATGATGGAGGGCTGGATGCCCTCCGTGGGTTCATCCAGCACGAGCAGGCGGGGCTTCATGACCAAAGCGCGGGCGATGGCGAGCTGTTGCTGCTGGCCGCCGGAGAGATCCCCGCCGCGACGGCGGAGCATGGTTTTCAGGATGGGGAAGAGGTCGAAAATCTCGTCCGGGACTTTGCGTTCGCGGCGGGGGAGGACGGCGAAGCCGGTTTCCAGGTTCTCGCGGACGGTGAGCAACGGGAAGATGTCGCGGCCCTGGGGGACGCTGGCGATGCCGCGGCTGGCACGTTCGTAGGTGGGCAGGCGGGTGATGTCCTGGCCCTCCCAAGTGATGGTGCCGGCGGAAATGGGGTGGGCGCCGGTGATGGCGCGGAGCAGGCTGGTCTTGCCGACGCCGTTGCGGCCGAGGAGGCAGGTGACCTCGCCCACCTGGGCGGTGAGGCTCACCTGGCGCAAGGCGATGGCGGCGCCGTAGTGGAGATCGACGGAACGAACCTCAAGCATCGCAGGCTTCCTGGGCGAGGGAGGGACGGCAAGGCAGGCAAGGCCAGGGGCTTTGCCCCTGGACCCCACCAGGGACCCAGCGGTCCCTGGACCCGGCATCTTTTGTTCCGCCTTCGGCGGGAGGGGCCGTCTCGGCGCGCGACACAGACCGGGTCGGCCCCTCCCGCCGAAGGCGGAAGAAGGTCACGGGGTCTGGGGCCGCCGGCCCCAGCGGGTCCAGGGCAGAGCCCTGGCCTTGCTTGCTTGCCATCGCCTTCATCGCCCCAGGTAGACTTCGATGACTTTGGGGTCGTTCGACACGTGGTCGATGGTCCCCTCGGACAGGACCGAGCCTTCGTGGAGCACGGTGACGCGGACGCCCAGCGCCCGGACGAAGGCCATGTCGTGTTCGACGACGACGACGCTGCGGGTTCGGTTGATGTCGCGCAGGAGGTCGGCGGTTTGTTCGGTTTCGGCGTCGGTCATGCCGGCGACGGGTTCGTCGACCAGGAGGAGCTGGGGGTCTTGGGCGAGGAGCATGCCGATTTCGAGCCATTGCTTCTGGCCGTGGCTGAGGCCGCCGGCGATGCGGTGGCGGAGCTCGGTGAGGCGGATGGTTTCGAGGACCTGTTCGATGCGGTCTTGCTCGTCGGTCGATTCGCGGGCCCAGAGGGTGAAGCGGGGGCGGCGGTCTCCGGCCAGGGCGAGGAGGAGGTTGTCCCAGACGGAGAGGGGTTCGAAGACGGTGGGTTTCTGGAACTTGCGGCCGATGCCCAGGGCGGCGATGGCGGGTTCATCGAGCTTGGTGAGGTCGGTTTTCTCGCCGAAGACGACCTGGCCTTCGTCGGGGCGGGTCTTGCCGGTGATGACGTCCATCATGGTGGTCTTGCCGGCGCCGTTGGGGCCGATGACGGCGCGCATTTCGCCTTTCTCCACCAGGAGGGAGAGGGCGTTGAGCGCCTTGAAACCGTCGAAGGAGACGGAGACGTTATCCAGGTAGAGGAGGGTGTCGCCGGTTCGGGTCATTCGGCGGGTTCCATGGCGGGCTTGGTGGGGAGCGCCTTTTCGCGGCGGCGGAAGAGGCCGAGGACGCCGTGGGGGAGGAAGAGGGTGACGAGGATGAAAAGGGCGCCGAGGGCAAACAGCCAGATTTCGGGCAGGGCGCCGGTGAAGAAGGTTTTGCCGCCATTGACCAGGATGGCGCCGAGGATGGCACCGACCAGCGTGCCGCGCCCGCCGACGGCGACCCAGATGACGGCCTCGATCGAGTTGGCCGGCGAGAACTCGCTGGGGTTGATGATGCCGACCTGGGGCACATACAGCGCGCCGCCGATGCCGGCCATGATGGCGGAGACGACGAAGACGAAGAGCTTGTAGCGTTCCGGGCGGTAGCCGAGGAAGCGGGTGCGGGCTTCCGTGTCGCGCACCGCGATCAGCACCTTGCCGAAGCGCGAGGTGACGATGAAGCGGGCGACCAGCAGCATAAGGCAGAGGAAGACGGCGCTGGCGATCAGCAGCGCGGCGCGGGTGCTATCGGCCTGGAGGCGGTAGCCGAAGATGTCCTTGAAATCCGTCAGGCCGTTATTGCCGCCGAAGCCCATGTCGTTGCGGAAGAAGGCGAGCAGCAGGGCGAAGGTGAGGGCCTGGGTGATGATGGACAGGTACACGCCGGAGACGCGGCTGCGGAAGGCGAGCCAGCCGAAGACCAGCGCGAGCAGGCCAGGCACGAGCAGGACCATGAGGATGGCGAAGGCCGGGTTGTCGAAGCCGTGCCAGTACCAGGGCAACTCCTTCCAGTTCAGGAACACCATGAAATCCGGCAGGATGGCGTTGCCATACATGCCGCGGGTGCCGATCTGGCGCATGAGGTACATGCCCATGGCGTAGCCGCCCAAGGCGAAGAACGCGGCATGGCCCAGGGAGAGAATGCCGGCGTAGCCCCAGACCAGGTCCAGCGCCAAGGCGAGCATGGCGTAGCAAAGATACTTGCCGACCAGCGAGATGACGTAGGTGGGCACGTGGAAGGTGGAGCCCGGGGCGGCCAACTGGTTGCCGGCGGCGAGCAGCAAGGCGCCGCCGAGGACGAGAACCAGGCAGATCAGCGTGGCAGTGCGGTTCATGCCGGGGCTCCAAGCGAAGAGTCTTCTTTTTCTGAAGAAAAAGAAGCAAAAAGACTTTTTCCGACTAGAGGCGGAGGGGCCTCGATATTGAGGATCAGGCAGCGGGGCGCTGAGGCGATGACAACAAGCCCGGACGCAAGCGAATGAAGTTTTTTTGCTTCTTTTTGTTCACAAAAAGAAGACTCTTGCTTGCTGTTCATGCCTCCACCGCCCGTCCCTTGATGGGGAACATGCCGCGCGGCTTGCGCTGGATGAACAGGATGACGAGCACGAGGACCACGATCTTGCCGAGCACGGCGCCGGCCAGGGGTTCGAGGAACTTGTTGACGATGCCCAGGGTGAGGGCGCTGACCAGGGTGCCCCAGAGGTTGCCGACGCCGCCGAAGACGACGACCAGGAAGCTGTCGATGATGTAGCTCTGGCCGAGGTTGGGGCTGACGTTGTCGATCTGGCTGAGGGCCACGCCGGCCATGCCGGCAACGCCGGAGCCGAGGCCGAAGGTGAGGGCGTCGATCCAGGGGGTTCGGATGCCCATGGAGGCGGCCATGCGGCGGTTCTGGGTGACGGCGCGCATGCGCAGGCCGAGCGAGGTGTAGCGCAGCGTGGCCATCAGGGCTGCCAGCACCATCATGGCGAAGATGATGATGGTGAAGCGGTTCCAGGTGATGGTGAGGTGGCCCCATTCGGCGGCGCCGGACATCCAGGAGGGGGTGCCGACCTCGCGGTTGGTGGGGCCGAAGATGGAGCGCACGGCCTGCTGGAGGACG
>JAIXTK010000444.1 GCA_027483995.1 Acetobacteraceae bacterium | reverse complement strand
GCCATAGGGCAGCGGCATTTCGCGTGAGCCGAAGGGCACCTGGTGGCCGGGGATGGCGACGGCCTTGAGCAGGGCGCGGCGGATCATGCGCTTGGTCTGCTCATCGAGGTAGGCAAAGTTATAACCGTTCATTGCGCGGCCTCCTGCAACGCCGCCGCGGCATTGTTTGCCTCGGCCTCGCGGCGCATGCGGCGGAGCGTCTCCAGCTCGCCCTGGAAATCGACGTAGTGCGGCAGCTTGAGGTGCTCCACGAAGCCGGTGCCCTCGATGTTGTCGCTGTGGTACAGCACGAACTCCACGTTCTGGGCCGGGGCGTTCGGCTCCTCGGCGAACTCGTCGTGGCGCATGGCGCGGTCCACCAGGGCCATGCCCATCGCCTTGCGCTCGGCGTGGCCGAAGACCAGGCCGTAGCCGCGGGTGAACTGGGGCGGCTTCGTCTTGCTGCCCTTGAACTGGTTGACCATCTGGCATTCGGTCAGGGTGACGTCGCCGATATCGATGGCGAAGCCCAGCTCCGGCGGCACGATCTCGACGGAGACTTCGCCCACGCGGATTTCGCCAACGAAGGGGTGGTTGCCGCCATAGCCGCGCTGGGTGGAGTAGCCCATGGCGAGCAGGAAGCCCTCGTCGCCGCGGGCCAGGGCCTGCAGCCGCACGTCGCGGCTGGCGGGGAAGGCCAGCGGCTCGCGGGTGAGGTCACCGGGCTCCTGCGCCGGGTTCGGCTCGCCGTCCCCTTCGATGAGGTCTTCGCCGCGCAGGATGTCGGAGACGCGCGGCATGGTGGGCTCGGTGGCCTCGGCCAGCGGGGCTGGGGCGGGTGGCTTGCCCTCGGCGGCCAGCATGAAATCGAGCAGGCGGTGGGTGTAGTCATAGGTGGGGCCGAGCACCTGGCCGCCGGGCAGGTCCTTGTACACGGCGGAGATGCGGCGGCGGATCTGCATGGCGGCGGTGTCGGCCGGGGTGGCGTAGCCGAAGCGGGGCAGGGTGGTGCGGTAGGCGCGCAGCAGGAAGGCGGCCTCGATGATGTCGCCCTGGGCCTGCTTCACGGCGAGGGCCGCGAGCTGCGGATCGTAGAGCGAGCCTTCGGCCATGACGCGGTCGACGGAGCGGCCGAGCTGTTCCTGTATCTGGGCCAGCGAGAGCTCGGGCACGGCGGGGTCGCCGCGGCGGTCTTCGGCGAGCCAGGCGTGGGCGTTGTCGATGGCGCGCTCGCCGCCCTTGACGGCTACGTAGGCCATGGCTCAGCCCTCCCGGACAGTGATGCTGCGCGGGATCGCGGCAAGCGTGGTGCCGGCGCAGAGGATGAGGTCGACGCCGCGCGGGAACAGGGCGTGATTCGCGGCCCAGCGCGCGGCGAAATCGGCCGGCAGGCCCTCAGCGCGGAAGGTGCAGGGGGTCTTGAGGCCGGGGCCGGCGAGGGTGAAGGCGGGGCCGGTGCCCAGCGCTGCGACTTGCAGCACCAGTGTGGTGGAGGATTCCGGGGCTTCGTCCGTGCCCGTGTTCAAGCTGGCGAGATCCGGCAGGGTGCGCGCGAGGGCGAAGGCCGCGGTGGCGGGATCGGGCACGGGGGCGGTGCCGCAATGAAAGGTGAGCCAACCGGCCGCCTCCGCGCAGTCTGGCGCGATGTGCAGGGTGGTGTCGTGGTCCACCAGGGTGAGCAGCACGGCGGCGGTGGAAGCGGCAAGCGGGGCGGGTGGGGTGAGGGCGGCGCCGGCCTCATGCAGCGTGCCGGGGCGGGCGAGCGCATCCAGCACGGCACGGAAGGTGGATTGGGCCTGGGCGACCGGGTCGGCGAAGCCGGGAAGATCGATGTTCATGAGGTCCGCATCGTGGCCATGGTGAAGAACTGGACGCGGGTGGCGGCGGCCTTCGCGGCCAACTCGTCGCGCGCCGCCTGCTGGGCGATGGCGAGCGGGGCGATGACCTGCTGCTCCAGCACGTCGTGGCGGGCGGGGTCTTGCAGGGCGGCGTCCAGCTCCGCGGCGAGGCGCGCCTGGCGCTGGTCTCGGCCCTGGACATAGGCGTGGCCGACAAAGCCTTCCGCGTTGCGCACGGTGCAGCGGGTGACGGACATCTCGCCGAGGTTGAAGGGCGAACCGCCGCCGCCGGCGCGGCCGCGCATCATCACCAGGCCCGATTCGGGGCCGCGCAGGACGGTGCTGGGGGGCAGGGCGGGGGCGCCTTCAAGCTGGGCGGCGATGGCATCCGCGCTGGCGCGGGCGAGGACGGACATCCAGCGCTGGCGGGCAGCGGTCTCGGGCGCGGGGGTTGGCATGCGGTGGTTTCCGGTGAAGCGGATATCTAGACAACTAGACAGCTACCGGGCGGGACCTGTATCGTCAAGCCATGAGTGCACGATCGGGCGCGGCGCGTGGATGAAGTTCCGATGACGATGGAGGCTGGCGCGCGGGCGATGGGCGTGCGCGGCGTGGCGCTGTGGCGGCGCATCGTGGAAGCGGTGGAGCAGGAGATCGCGGCGGGCGCGCTGGCGCCTGGGGCGAAGCTGGCGACCGAGGCACAGATGGCGGTGCGGTTCGGGGTGAACCGGCACACGGTGCGCCGGGCATTGGAGGAATTGTCGCGCAACGGCCTTGTTCGGATCGAACAGGGGCGCGGCAGCTTCGTGGCCGAGGACGTGCTGGACTACACGATCGGGCCGCGCACCCGCTTCTCGGAATGGATCCGGCGGCACAACAAGGAACCTTCGGGCCGCACGCTGGATCTGCGCGAAGTGCCGGCCGATCAGGCGGTGGCGGCCGGGCTGGGCATCCGCACGGGTGCCAAGGTGGTGCGGCTGGAGCGGCTGGGCCTGGCCGATGGGCGCCCGGTGAGCATCGGCGTGCATCATTTCCCGGCGGCGCGGTTTCCGAAACTGCTGGCGGTGCTGCGCGACGGGGCCGGCATTTCCGAAGCGCTGGCGCAGGCCGGGGTGGAGGATTATCGGCGGCAGGTGACGCGGGTTTCGGCACGCATGCCAACGGAAGCGGAGGCGGCGCTGCTGGGCATGCCGCGCAACCGGCCGCTGCTGGTGACGGAAAACATCAACGTGGATGCGGCGGGCGCGGTGGTGGAGTTCGGCCTCTCGCGCTATCCAACTCCGCGCGTGCAGCTCGTCTTCGAGCCCTGAGCGGCCGGGACATAACAAGGGAACGGGACGATGCGGGCATTGCGGATCACCGGCGGCAACGTGCTCGCCGAGGGCGGGTTGGCCGAGGGCGAAGTGACGCTGCGAGACGGCGTGATCGATGGCGGGGCGCCGGACGGTGCCCAGGTGCTGGATGCACGCGGGCTGCTGGTGCTGCCGGGAATCGTGGACATGCATGGCGACGCCTTCGAGCGGCAGTTCCAGCCGCGGCCGGGCGTGGGGTTTCCGACCGATCTCGCGCTGGAGGAGACGGAGCGGCAGCTGCTCGCCTGTGGCGTGACCACCGCGTTCCATGGCGTGACGCTGTCCTGGGAGCCTGGGCTTCGCAGCGCCGATGCATGGCGGGCGATGCTGGATGGGCTCGCGGCCCGTGCCTGGACCTGCGACATGCGCGTGCATCTGCGGTGGGAGGCCTACAACCTCGATGCGCTGGACATGGCGATTTCTGATATCGCCGCCGGGCGGGTGCATATGCTGGCGTTCAACGACCACACACCCTCCATCCTGAAGAAGCTGGGCGACGCCACAACGGGGGCGAAATACAGCGACCGGGCCGGGATGGAGCTGGAAGCGTTTCGGACTCTGGCTGCAAAGGTCGGCGCGCGGGCCGGCGATGTGCCGGCGGCGCAGGCGCGCATTGCCGCGGCGGCGCGGGCGGCGGGCATCCCGATGGCGAGCCATGACGACGACACGATTGCCACGCGCGACGGGTTCCGTGCCGAGGGAGCGCGGATCTGCGAGTTCCCGGTGGCGGAGGAGGTGGGCGTGGCGGCCCGGGCGGCGGGGGATTTCGTGGCGATGGGCTCGCCCAACGTGGTGCGCGGCAAGTCTCACCTCGGCTGGGCCTCGGCGGCGACACTGGCGGAGGCGGGCATCTGCAACGTGCTGTGCAGCGACTACTACTACCCCTGCCTGCTGCGGGCGCCGTTCGTGCTGGCGGGGCGCGGGGTGCTCAGCCTGGCGCAGGCCTGGGCGCTGGTTTCGGCCAATGCGGCGGCGGCCGGCGGGCTTTCGGATCGCGGCGTGATTGCGCCGGGCAAGCGTGGCGACCTGGTGCTGGTGGATGCGTCGGGGCCGGCGCCGCGGCTGGTGGCGACGGTTGTCGGTGGGGCGGTGGCGCATCTGACGGCCGAGGGGTGGGGGCGGATTCAGTAAGCAAGGATTCTTCTTTTTCTGAAGAAAAAGAAGCAAAAAGACTTTTGTTCGTTTGCTGGCATCTGGCCTGCGTGCATACGAACAAACGTTTTTTGGTTCTTTTTTTCAAAAAAGAACATGCTTCCTTGCCTGCCTTCGGGGGGAGTTCCCACCCGCGCGTTCCGCCCCTTAGAGTGCGGGCATGACCGACCTGCATCCGATCTTCGCCACCATGACCGTTCCGGCCGACGACGTTTCCGACGAGGAGGCGGTGGCGGTGGCGCGGGCGCATTGGGGCATCGCCGCACGCGCCAAGCTGCTGACCGGCGAGCGCGACCGCAACTTCCACCTGGTGGCCGAAGACGGGCGCGCGTTCGTGCTGAAATTCGCCAACCCGGCCGAGCCGCCGGGGGTGACGGATCTGCAGATCAAGGCGCTGCAGCATGTGGCGCGCACGGATCCGGCGTTCAACGTGCCGCGCATGATCCCGCTGCCGGGGGGCGCGATCGAGGCGGTGGTGCAGCGGGCGCCGCAGCCGGCCCGGGTGCGGTTGCTGTCCTGGGTGCATGGCACGCCGCTGCGCTATGCCCCGCGCACGGCGGCGCAGCGCGAGAGTTGCGGGCGGGCGCTGGCGCGGCTGGGGCTGGCGCTGCAAGGCTTCGCGCATCCTGACAGCCACTATGAGCTGATCTGGGACCTGACGCATGCGCTGCGGCTGCGCGAGATCCTGCACAACCTGGAGGACGCGGCGGCGGAGCGGGCGATCGGCGGGTTGCTGGACGATTACGAGCGCGAGGTGGCGCCGGTACTGCCGGGGCTGCGGCACCAGGTGCTCTACAACGACATGAACCACGGCAACACGCTGGTGGACCCGGCGCACCCCGATGAGGTGGCGGGGATCATCGATTTCGGCGACCTCGTGCACACGGCGCTGGTGATCGACGTGGCGGTGGGGGCGATCACGGCGGTGGGCGAGGACATGCCGATGGCCGAGGCGCTGGCGCGCTTCGTGGGCGGGTTCCATGCGGTGCGGCCGCTGCTGGCGGAGGAGGTGGCGCTGCTGCCGATCCTGACATCGGTGCGCGCGGCGATCGGCACGGTGCTGCAGGCCTGGCACCGCAAGACGCATGTGGACAACCCGCATTACGCGAAGATGACCCCGGAGGAGCTGCAGCGGCGGCTGGACCGGATCGCGGCGCTGCGCGCCCCGGCGGTGGGGGCGGCGGTGCGGGCGGCATGCGGGTTCGGCTGATGGATGATGCGGCGCTGATCGAGCACAGCCTGGCGCTGGTCGCCGAGCGCGTGGGCGACCCGGCACCATTGGTCTATGCGCGGCTGTTTGCTGCGTTCCCGGAGCTGGAAGCGCTGTTCGTGCGCGATGTGAGCGGGATGATCCGCGGCAACATGCTGACGACGACGCTGGAGTGCCTGGTGGATTTCGCGGGGCAGGGGTCCTACGCCACCCATTTCGTCGGCAGCGAGCGGGTGAACCATGGCGGGCTGGGGGTGCCGGCCGAGATGTTCGACCGATTCTATGCCACGGTGATCGAAACCTTCCGTGCGGCGCTGGGCGCGGCGTGGACGGAGGAGATCGATGGCGCCTGGAAGCGCGCTGCGGCGGGGCTGGTGGCAGCCGCGCAACATTAGGCTGGAGGAGGCTCCGCGGGATGGCTCGGGCGGTAGGATTCGAACCTACGACCAATCGGTTAACAGCCGATTGCTCTACCGCTGAGCTACGCCCGAACATCCCAGTGCGGAGGCCGACTATCTAGATTCCGCGGCCGGTGCGGTCAACCCAGGTTGTGGCAAGAATGTCGGTTTCGCTCGCGCAGGGCTGCCTCGCGCATTGGTGGTGCGCGACGGCTGCGCTATAGAGGGGGCGGAGCGAGAGTGGCGGAACGGTAGACGCAGTCGACTCAAAATCGACCGACGCAAGTCATGGGGGTTCGAATCCCCCCTCTCGCACCAGTTCCCGCGATGCCGGTTGGAACGAGGGTGTGGCCGAATGATCTTCCGGAGCAACCTCTTCGCCCGGCTGTTGGTCCTGGTGGTGGCGGCCACCATGCCGGCGCTGCTCGTGCTGGTGTACCTGCAGCAGGACCTGCGCAACGACCGGATGGAGCGGATTCCGGGCGAGGCGCTGCAGCAGGCCGAGCTGATCAATTCTGATATGCGCAGTGTGATGGAGGGGGCGCGCCAGCTGGGGGCGGCGATGGCGCGCTATGCCACGGTGCGCGGGCTGGATGCGCGCTGCGTGGGCCATATGCTGGAGGTGCAGGGCGATCTGCCCTCCTATGCCGTGGTGTCCGTGCGCGATAGCGAGGGCCGGCTGGTGTGCAGTTCGAACCCCGCGGCGGCGAGTGCCGCGATGGAGCAGCACTGCACGCGCCCCGGCCATGCGCCAGATCCGTGGGCGGTGCGGACCGGGCTGTTCACGCCCGCCACCGCCGCTCGCGGCCCCGTGCTGCCGCTGTGCATCGCCTTTCCCGCCACCGAGGGCCGCATCGGCTACCTGGTGCTGGAGCTGAGCCTGGATTGGCTGGCCGGGCACATCGCCGAGCTGCCGCTACCGACGCGCAGCACCGTGGGCATTGCCGACCGGGAGGGCACGGTGCTGGTGCGCGTGCCCGATCAGGGGATGGCCGGGCGCAAGCTGCCGGATGTGGTGCTGCCGCTGGTGGGCAGTGCGCAGCGTGGCAATGTCTGGGCCACGGGGATGGATGGGCGGGAGCGGATCGTGGGCTATGTGCCGGCGGGCATCCCGGGGCAGGGCGTGTTCGTCAGCATCGGGCTCTACGCCCCCGACATCCTGGCCGATATCGACGATGCCGCCTGGCAGGGGCTGTTGCTGATGCTGCTGGGCGCGGCGTTGTCGCTGCTGCTGGCCACCTTCGCGGGGGAGCGCTTCGTGCGCCGGCCCACGGCGGCGCTGCTGGATGCGGCGGGGCGTTGGTCGGAAGGCAACCTGCATGCGCGGGCGCGGCTGCAGGAGGCGCCGGGCTCCGAGTTCGGGCGGCTGGCGGCGGCGTTCAACGCGATGGCCGAGGCGCTCGGCCGTCGGCGCGCGGAGCTGGAGGAGCTGAACGCCACGCTGGAGGCCCGCGTGCAGGAGCGCACGCGCGACCTGGAGGAAAGCCGCAACCGGCTGGAGCACGAGATCGCCGAGCGTGAGCGAACCGAGGTGAAGCTGCACCAGGCCCAGAAGCTCCAGGCGGTGGGTCAGCTGGCCGGCGGCATCGCGCACGACTTCAACAACCTGCTGACCGCCGTGGTGGGCGCGCTGGACCTGATCCATCGCCGGTTGCCGCCGGAGCAGGCGCAGCTGCGGCCGCTGGTGGAAAATGCGCTGGAGGCGGCGCAGCGCGGCGGGCGGCTCACGGCGCAGCTGCTCGCCTTCTCCCGCCGCCAGCGCCTGCTGCCGGCGCCGACCGACCTCAACGTGCCGGTGCTGGCGCTCACGGGCCTGCTGGCCAGCACGCTGGGGCGCAACATCCGCATCGAGACCGATCTTTCGCCGGATCTGTGGCCGGCCATGGTGGACCCGACGCAGCTGGAGGCGGTGGTGCTGAACCTCGCCATCAATGCGCGCGATGCGATGCCGGAGGGGGGGGTGCTGACCATTCGCACCCGCAACCTGTCGCTGCGTGACGGGCATGACGGCTATCCCAACGCGGCCCCCGGGGACTACGTGGCGCTGGAAGTGACCGATACCGGCAGCGGGATCGACCCCGTGGTGCTGGAGCGGGTGTTCGAGCCGTTCTTCACCACCAAGCCGGCCGGGGAGGGGGCGGGGCTGGGCCTCTCCCAGGTGCATGGGCTCGCGGTGCAGTCGGGCGGGGATGTTCGCATCTCCAGCCGGTCGGGCTTCGGGGCCTGCGTGGAGGTGCTGCTTCCGCGCGCGCCCGTTGGTATGCCGATGGCCGGGGCGGAGGCGGGGCCGCAGGCGCAGGCGCGGCTGCGGCGGCTGCGGCGGCTGCGCGTGCTGGTGGTGGATGATGACCGGGCGGTGCGCGAGATGGCGGCCGAGATGCTGATGGAACGCGGCCACAACGTGGTGACGGCGGCGGACGGCACGGAGGCGCTGGCGATCCTGGATGGTCCTGCCGCGCACGAGCAGCCCTTCGACCTGATGCTGGTGGACTATGTCATGCCCGGCATGAATGGCGTTTCGCTGATCCAGGCGGCCCAGGTGCTGCAGCCTGGTCTGCGGGCGCTGCTGGTGACCGGCAATGCGGAATCGCAGACTGCGGAGCTGATCGAGTCCGGCCAGGTGATGCGCAAGCCGTTCACCATCGCCCAGCTGGAGGAGCGCATGGCGCGCCTGCTGGAGGATGGCAGGGCCCTCGCCACTGCGTCCTGACCGGGTCGACAGCCCCGGCCGTCGCGGCCATGGTGCCGGGGCAGGGCGGGGGACGGCTTATGGCAGGCGATGCGGCAGGCGCGGTGGCGCCGGTGGTGGAGACCCGGGCCGGGCGGGTGCGCGGTGCGGTGGTGGATGGCGTGCTGGCCTTCAAGGGTGTGCCCTATGGCGCCCCCACCGTCGGCGCGGCGCGCTTCCTGCCGCCATCTCCGCCGGTGGCCTGGACCGGGGTGCGCGATGCCACCGCCTATTCGGGCCATGCGCCGCAGATGGGGCTGCGTCCTGCCTCTCGCCCTGAGCTCGCCGATCTCTATGGCGTGGGTGATACCTCCGCGCCGACGGAAGACTGCCTCTCGGTGAATGTCTGGACCTCGGCTGCTGCCCCCTTGGCCGCTGATGGCGCGAAGCGGCCGGTGATGGTGTGGCTGCATGGCGGGGCCTTCAGCTACGGCACCGGCAATGGCGAGCGCAGCCGTGGCAGCCGGCTGGCACGGCGCGGCGATGTGGTGGTGGTGTGCGTGAACCACCGGCTGAACATCCTGGGGTTCCTCGATCTGTCGGCGCAGGGCGACGCCTGGCGGCATTCGGGCAATGCCGGGATGCTGGACATCGTGGCGGCGCTGGAATGGGTGCGGGACAACATCGCGGCCTTCGGCGGCGATCCCGGCTGCGTGACGGTGTTCGGCGAATCCGGCGGTGGCGGCAAAGTGTGCACGCTGATGGGCATGCCGGCGGCGCAGGGGCTGTTCCATCGCGCCGTGGTGCAGAGCGGCGCGGTGGTGCTGCACCGCACGCAGGAGCGCGCGGCACGGCTGACCGATGCGGTGCTGAAGGAACTGGGCACCGATGCCGCCGGGCTGGCCGCGGTGCCGCTGGAGCGGCTGATGGCCGCGGTGGCGCCGGCACAGCGCGCGCTGGGACCTTCGGCACGGCCGCTGCTGGATCGCTACCCGTTCGGGCCGGTGGTGGATGGCGAGGTTCTGCCGCGGCAGGTCTTCGCGCCCGAAGCCACGGCGCTGTCGGCGCATATCCCGCTGCTGATCGG
>JAIXTK010000193.1 GCA_027483995.1 Acetobacteraceae bacterium | reverse complement strand
GGCGACATCCGTCGCTCGTTGGGCGACCCCGCCCGCGCCGTGGCCACGCTGGGCGTCCGCGCCGGCATCGAGCTGGAGGATGGGCTCGCCCGCACCCTGGCCAGCCTGGAAGTGGCTGCGGCCTAGCCCCCTCGCCTAGCCCCCTCGCCTACCCCCGGCCCAGCGCCTGCCGCAGCCGATGCACCAGCCCGGGCAGGGAGGCGCGCGGCAGCAGTTCGAACCAGTGCAGCGGCTCTGTCCCGGTCGCGAGGCTGGTCTTGTAGCGGTCATTGCCGGCCAACAGGTCGTAGATGCCCTGCCCCTCCGCCGCATACATCGCCACCGCCAAATGGTGGCAGGTGAGCCCCGGCTTCAGCTGCGCCGAATCAGCCGAATAGTCGAACCCGCTCTGGTAGTTCGCCACCCGGCCGCGCCAGCGGAAATTGTAGAGATAGCCCAGCACCTGCCCGCCGGCGGCGATGCGCAGCAGGTCGATCTCCCCGCGCGGCCAGGCCGCCTCCAGCAGGGCGGCGTGGAAGGCGACGAACTCCGGGTTGGCGAAGGCGCCGGGCTGGCCGCGCCGCGTCCAGGTCTGCTGGTGCAGCGCGGCAAGGGCGGCCAGATGGTCCCGCGCTTCGGCCAGCGTGGCCGCACGCGCCACGTGCAGTTCCCCCGCGCCGGCATAGCGGCGCAGCGAGCGGCGGATCTGCTGGCGTGCATTGGCGCTGAGCAGCGCCAGATGCCCGCCCGGCGACGCCCGCACCGCCGCGAGATCGACCACATGCGCCTGCGCCGGATGCGCCCGGTCGCGCCGCAGCCCCGGCGTGGCCCGCGCCGCGGCGGCGTGGGCCTCGTCCACCCCGCTCAGCACCACGCACTGCCCCTGGGCCACCAGCCCACCGAGCAGCCGCGCCAGCAGGCCCGGCGGCGTGCCCTGGGCGAGCAGCAGGCCGTTATGCTCCACATGAATGCTATCCGCCGCCGCCTGCCCACTCTCGTTCAGCCAGTGCCGCGCGCCCCAGGGGAAACTGGGCCGGCGGTTGAACAGGCCCAATGCCACGGTGCGCCCGCCTTCCTCCGCCGCCAGCAGCCAGGGATCGGGAAAGCGCGCCGCCACGCGGCAGCCCACCCAGGACCAGCTCTGGAAGAAGGAGCCATCGGCCTGCGCCTCCAGCGCCCGCCAGCGTTCGCCGAGCATGCTCCAGGCAGGGGGGCGGATCAGGCTGATGTCGGGCATTCCCAGCGAAACAACCGCCCACAGGCGCGCCTGTCAATCCGGAGCCGCCCCTCGCGCATTGCGCCAGCGCCCGCCATGATGCCGCCGCAACGCTTCCGGAGATGCTGACGTGCTGACGCAGGCGCTGGTGGAGCCGCCGGTCAATCTGCTGGTGCTGGTGATGCTCGGCCTTCTGCTGCGCGGGGCCGGCCGGCGGCCGGGCGCGCGGCGGCCCGGCTTGCTGCGCCGCTTCGGCAACTGGCTTGCGGGCATCGCCTTCCTCGGCCTCGTCGTGCTGTCCCTTCCGGCATCCGCCCAGCTTCTGCTGCGCGCGCTGGAACATGACCTGAAACTGGCCCCCGCCGAAGGGGTGGCGCCGGGTGCGATCGTGATCCTTTCGGCGGAGGAACTGCGCGCCGTGCCCGGCGGCATCTTCACCGAGCCGGATATCGGCCCGATGACGCTGCAACGCCTGCGGGCGGGGGCCGCCCTGCACCGGCGCACCGGCCTGCCGATCCTGGTCACCGGCGGCGTGCTGCGCCGCGGCAGCCCGCCGATCGCCGCCGCCATGGCCCGCGTTCTGGCCGAGGAGTTCGGCATCCGGGCCCGTTGGGTAGAGGACCGCTCCGCCACCACCTGGGAGAATGCCGCCTTCTCCGCCCCGCTGCTGCAGGCCGATGGCATCACCGCCGCCTATCTGGTGACGCATGGCTGGCACATGCGCCGCAGCCTGCTGGCCTTCCGCGCCACCGGATATCCCGTGGTGGCGGCCCCCACCCACCTCACCGGCCCGGAGCGGCCGAACCTCGCCTCCTTCGTGCCCAATGCCCATGCCTGGGCCAACAACCAGCTGGCGCTGCACGAGTGGATCGGGCTGGCCTGGTACGAGCTGAAGGCCCGGCCCTGAGATGATGCAGCTCTACCCCACGCTTGCCGCCCTGCCCGACTGGGCTGCGGATGAGTTGCTGGACCGGGACGGGTTCTTCTCCACCCGCGCCTGGTGGCGCACGGTATGGGAGGCCGGGGTGCCCGAAGGCGGCACGCCGGTCTTCGCCCTGCACGGCACGCAAGGGGCCGGGGTGCTGCTGCCGCTGCTGCGCGACACGGCCGGCAGGCTGGAGGCGCTGACCACCCCCTATACCTGCCTCTATCCGATCACGGCCGCCCCCGGCGCCGACCTACCCGCCGCCGGGCGCGCGCTGGCCCGGCTGGTGCGCGGCACGCCCGCCCTGCGCCTCGATGCGCTCGATCCCGAAGATCCACGGCTGGCCGCCCTGCTGCAAGGCGCGCGTGCCGGCGGGCTCCTGCCGCTGCGCTTCGATCATTTCGGCAACTGGCGCGAGGAGCTGGAGGGGCGGGACTGGCAATCCTACCTCGCCTCCCGCCCCGGCGCCCTGCGCGAGACCATCCACCGCCGCCTGCGCGCCGCCGAGCGCGACCCCACGCTCAGCTTCGCCTGCCACGCCGCGCCAGACGCGGTGGCGGCCGGGATCGCCGAATACGAGGCCGTCTACGCCCGCAGCTGGAAGGAGCCGGAACCCTTCCCGCGCTTCAACGCCGTGCTGATGCAGCAGGCGGCGGCGGTGGGCGCGCTGCGGCTGGGCGTGCTGTGCCGGAACGGGGCGCCGATCGCCACCCAGCTCTGGGTGGTGCATGCCGGCACCGCCGCGGTGCTGAAGCTGGCGCATGACGAGGCGTTCAAGCCGATCTCGCCCGGGACCGCGCTCTCCGCCTGGATGCTGCGCCGGCTGATCGACGAGGAGCGGGTGCAGGCGGTCGATTTCGGCCGCGGCGACGATCCCTACAAGAAGATGTGGACCGGCGAGCGGCGCCAGCGCATGGGCGTGGTGCTGGCCAATCCGCTGCACCCCGGCGGCATGGCGGCCCTGCTGCGCCACGGCCTCGGCAGGCTCCGCCGGACATTGCGCCCGACCACCACAAGCTGAGGCCGGGCGCTCAGACCCGGCGCCGCGCCGACAGGCCGGGGACACCCACCGGGGGCACGCCTACGGGGCCGGCCAGGTTCGCCGACGGCGTATCCCGCACAAAGGTTCCCGGCTTGCGCTCCGGCGCCAGGCAACGGCGCACGTATTCGCTGAGGATGAAACAGCAGGCGAACATCATCCAGTACCAGGGCTGGAAGGCGATACCGATGAAGGAGGAGCCAGCCATCAGCACCAGCAGCGACATGCCCAGCGCGCGCGCCAAATCCCGGCACCATCGCAGTTCCTCTATCCCCTCGCATCGCTTCCAGATCCGCCACAAGCTCGAGAACGAGAGGAAGATGAGCCCCAGGAACATGAAGAACCCGGGCCAGCCAAGCTCGTTCAGCAACTCGAACCATGTGCTGTGCGGCGCGCGGCTGGTCTGCACCCAGCCATCGGGGTTCATGTTGTCCGGCGGCATGCGGATGACGTTGATCTCATAGGCCCGGAAGCCACCGCCCATCGGGTTGTCGGCCACGAAATCGATTGCCCACTGCCACACCTTGATGCGGGTGAGCGCGGAGCTTTCCTCCTTGTAGTCGTCGATCGTGCCCATGCGCTCTTTCCAGCGGTCGGGCGAGAAGATGAGGAGGAGGACGCCGAGCATCATGATCGCCACCGCGCCGGCCACCTTGTGGCGTGTCAGCAGCCAGTAGAGCATCGCGAGAACGGCAAGGCACACGAGGCCGGTCCGCGCTCCGGTGCCAACCATCGCGGTGACGCAAAGCAGCGCATAGGTCGGGTAGAAGATGTTCCGAACATTCTTCCACGGCACCAGGATGGAATGCTCGCGCATGTAGAACAGCAGCGGGATGAACATCATGGCCACGGTGGCCATGGCGCTCGATTCCACCAGCCCTGAGTCGGCCGGCAGTGCCGTCATGCGCCACTTATAGCCGCCACCTGTCAGCAGGCCCTTGATGCCCACGGCGATCAGATGCATGGCGGAGGCCAGCATATGGGTTTGCAGCAGCGCCTCGAGCTGCACGCGGCTGCGGATGACGAAGGGCAGGAACCCCGCAAACAACACAGCCTTGGAGGCCCAGTCCCATTTGAGCCAGGCGCTGTTGGGCCGCACCGCCCAGGTGAGGGTGGCGGTCATCCACACCGCCAGCGCGCCGCACAGGATCATGTACATGCCGATCCGCGGCGCCGACCTGCGGTCCATCAGCACATAGGTGAGCAAGGCGCCCGCGCCCATCACGGCGGCAACGGGCACGCCCTTCAGGATGTCGGACAGGTATTGCGGGTAGAATGAGTCGATCCAGACATAGCCCAGGGTCGAGACAAACGGCGTCAGGAAGCCACCCGCCAGCAGGCCAACATAGGCCACGAAGATGACAATGTCGCTGACGCCCATCGGTCGCTAGCTCCCCGCTTGCCCTGTCATCGCCGCCCCAGGAACCGTGCCGGCCGATCCTGCCGTGCCGGGGGGGCATGCTCCGGCCGCGGTGCGGGCGCCTTGCCGGGCGGGCGCGGCCGCTCGAACCACGGCAGGCGACGGTCCAGGCGCATGGCAATCAAAATCACCACCGCCAGCATCCCCAGCGACACCACCAGGGCGAACAGATCGACCATGCCAGCCTCCTGCGCCGTGCGGGAATGAAGCCCGCCTGTATACCGCCGCGGACCGGGCCAATGCAAAGCATCGCCGCCCGCTCATGCCGCACGTGCCTGGCTCAGGGGCAGGCCGCGGAACAGCGCGTGCCAGGCAGCGAACATCGCCTCCTGGTCGAACGCTGCCTCTGCCCGGGCCCGGTTCGCGGCACCCAGCAGCGCCCGCCGCGCGGGGTCTTCCAGCAGCGCGGCCAGCGCGGCGGCCAGCAACGCCTCGTCCTGCGCCACCACCTCCGCCGCGTTGTCCGGCGCCAGCATGGCGCGCACGTCGCCCACGTCGGTGGCGGCCACCGGCAGCCCGGCGGCCATCGCCTCCAGCACCGAGAGCGGCATCTGCTCCGTATCCGAGGACAGGGCGAACACGTCGAACCCGGCGTAAAGCGAAGGCGTGTCGGCCACGTGGCCGGGGAAGCTCACGTCGGCGGCGACGCCCAGCTCGGCTGCCAGCGTCTCCAGCGCGGCCCGCTCCGGCCCGCCACCGGCGATCACCAGCCGGCAGGGGCGTTGCGTGCGCACCGCCGCGAAGGCGCGCAGCAGGCGGGCGAGGTTCTTCTCCGGCCGCAGCGCCGCCACTGTGCCGATCACCGGCACCTCATTCACGCGGCGCGGCACCGCAAAGCGCGCGAGGTCGATCCCGTTCGGCACGTAGTGCACATGCCCGCGCGGCAGCCGCCAGACCTCGGTGGCGAGGCGAAACAGCACCTGGGAGGGCACCGCCACCGTGGCGCGGCGCAGCAGCAGCCGGCGCGTCCAGACCCGGCGCGGTTGCTGGCGGTCGCGTTCCTCCGGGCCGAACCCGTCCTCCACGTGCAGGTGGCGCACCAGGGTGGGCGTGTTGGCCATCGCCCATTCGATGCTGCCCCAGTTGCTGGTCACCAGCGCATCGGGCCGCAGCGCGGCCAGCACGGCGCGGAAGCGGCGCCGGTTGCCCAAAGTGTCACCCTTGCGGATCTCCACCTCGGGGAACGTCACGTCCAGCCCGGGATCGAGCCGTTCGCGGCAGGCGGTGTTGCCGTCCATCGCCACGATGGCGTGGCGGAACTCGCGCCCGAAGCGGTTGGCCAGTGCCGCGAAACGCACCTGCGGCCCGCCGACAGCAAAGGTGGAATAGACATGCAGCAGCAGCGGCGCCGTCATGCCGGCGCCTGCACATCGATCGCGCGTGCACGGAACAGGGCGGGCTCAGCCACCGGCTGCCAGCCCAGGTCGCGCTTGGCGTCCGACACATCGAAGGTTGCCGCCATGCCGCGCGAGAGAAAGTCCCGCTTCGCCGGCATCGCCACCGCCCGCCCGGTGGCGCGCTTCACCAGCCACTTCGCCACATCCACCAGCCAGAGCCCGGTGGGCGATTGCGGATGGAAGCGCAGCGGGCGCCCGAGTGCCTGGCCCATATCGGCCAGATACTCCCGCGCGCTTGGCCGCACCTCGCCGACGATGTTGTAGCAGCGCCCCTCGACCCCCGCGGCGTCGCAGGCGCGCACGATGGCGCTGGCGACATCCTCCACCAGCACGAAGGGCAGCGCGTTGCGGCCATCGTTCCAGCCGATGCAATGCTGGTCGTTGTTGAACAGGCCGAGCCCGGAATGCAGCGGCGGCCCACCCTCCCCCACCACCACGCCGGGGCGCAGGATCACCACCGGCAGCGCGTCCGTGGCATGCAGGCCCAGCAGCATCCGGTCGGCCAGCACCTTGGCGCGGGCATAGTCGCCGCGCTCCGTCTCGCGCGGATCGGGCGGCGTGGCGCCGGTGATGATGCCGGCATCGGGGCCTAGGTAGAGCGAGGCGATCGAGCCGACATGCACCAGCCGGG
>JAIXTK010000138.1 GCA_027483995.1 Acetobacteraceae bacterium | reverse complement strand
GAAAACAACGGGGAGTACGGGCATGACCCATGTCGAGGTGGGCGCGCTCAAGGTCGCGCCGGTCCTGAAGACCTTCATCGAGGCCGAAGCCCTGCCAGGCACCGGCATCGCCGCCGATGCCTTCTGGTCCGGCCTCGCCGCCCTCGTGGCCAAGTTCGCCCCGCGCAACCGCACCCTGCTCGACACCCGCGACCGCCTCCAGGCCCAGATCGACGCCTGGCACCTCGGCCGCAAGGGCAAGCCGCACGACGCCGCGGAATACGAAGCCTTCCTGCGCGCCATCGGCTACCTCCTCCCGGCCCCGGCCCCCTTCGCCGTCTCCACCGCCAACGTGGACCCGGAAATCGCCACCATCGCCGGCCCACAGCTTGTCGTGCCCGTCAGCAACGCCCGCTACGCGCTGAACGCCGGCAACGCCCGCTGGGGCAGCCTCTACGACGCGCTCTACGGCACCGACGCCATCCCCGAGGATGACGGCGCCACCAAGGGAAGCGGCTACAACCCCGCCCGCGGCGCCCGCGTCATCGCCGCCGCGAAGAAGTTCCTGGATGAAGCCGTCCCGGTCGCCGGCTACTCCCACGCCGACGTGCGCGCCTACACCGTCACCGGCGGCGTCCTGAAAATGACCCTGGCCCCCGGCCTCGGCCAGACCGGCCTCGCCGACACCACCCAGTTCGTCGGCTTCCACGGCGACGCCGTGCTGCCCAAGTCGATCCTCCTGAAGCACAACGGCCTGCACATCGAACTCGTGCTGGACCGCACCCACCCCATCGGCCGCGACGACCCGGCCGGCCTCGCCGACGTCATGGTCGAATCCGCCATCACCACCATCATGGATTGCGAGGACAGCGTCGCCGCCGTCGACGCGGCCGACAAGGTGGACGTCTACCGCAACTGGCTCGGCCTGATGAAGGCCGACCTCGTCGCCAGCCTGGAAAAAGGCGGCCGCACCATCGAACGCCGCCTGAACCCCGACCGCCCCTACACCAACCCGCGCGGCGGCGCCGCCATCACCATCCCCGGCCGCTCCCTCATGCTGGTCCGCAATGTCGGCCACCACATGTTCACCGATGCCGTGCTGGACAGCGCCGGCAACGAGATCCCGGAAACCATCCTCGATGCCGCGGTCACCTCCATGATCGCCATCCACGACCTCAAGTCCGAAAGCCCGATCCGCAACTCCCGCACCGGCTCCGTCTACATCGTGAAGCCCAAGATGCACGGCCCGGACGAGGTTCAGTTCGCCTCCGATCTCTTCGCCGCCGTCGAAGACCTGCTCGGCCTCGCCCGCAACACCCTGAAAATGGGCATCATGGACGAGGAGCGCCGCACCACCATCAACCTCGCCGCCTGCATCCACGCCGCCCGCGAGCGCGTCGCCTTCATCAACACCGGCTTCCTCGACCGCACCGGCGACGAAATCCATACCTCCATGGAAGCCGGCGCCATGATCCGCAAGAACGACATGCGCGCCACGCCCTGGATATCAGCCTACGAGAACAACAACGTCGATACCGGCCTCGCCAGCGGCCTGCGCGGCAAGGCCCAGATCGGCAAAGGCATGTGGGCCATGCCAGACCGTATGGCGGACATGCTCACGCAGAAAATCGGCCACCCCCGCGCCGGCGCCAACACCGCCTGGGTCCCCTCCCCCACCGCCGCCACGCTGCACGCGCTGCACTACCACCAGGTCAGCGTCGCCGACCGCCAGACCGAAATCGCCACCCGCACGCCCGCGGCACTCTCCGACATCCTCACCCTGCCGCTGGCCGACCGCCCCAACTGGGCGCCCGACGCCGTGCAGCAGGAGCTGGACAACAACATCCAGGGCATTCTCGGCTACGTCGTCCGCTGGATCGACCAGGGCGTCGGCTGCTCCAAGGTGCCGGATATCCACGACATCGGCCTCATGGAAGACCGCGCCACCCTGCGCATCTCCAGCCAGCACGTCGCCAACTGGATCCACCACGGCATCACAACCGAAGCCCAGGTGATGGAAACCATGAAGCGCATGGCCGCCGTCGTCGATCGCCAGAACGCCGACGACCCGCTCTACACCCCGATGGCGCCCGGCTTCACCGGCCCCGCCTTCGCCGCCGCCTGCGACCTCATCCTCCAGGGCCGCAGCCAGCCCAATGGCTACACCGAGTTCGTGCTGCATGCCCGGCGGCGGGAAGCGAAAGCGAAGTAAGCGCGTTCTTTTTTGAAAAAAAGAACCAAAAAACTTTCATTCGTTTGCGGCTCGCCCTGAAGCGGGCGCAAACGAATGAAGTCTTTTTTGCTTCTTTTTTCTTCAGAAAAAAGAAGACTCTTCCCTAGTATCGATCCGGCACATACAGCTCCCGCGGCAACGAAGCCCGCTCATAATCCGGATTGTACACCCGCTCCGGCAACACCACCGGCTCATGCGGCACCACCTCATACGGCACCTGCGCCAGCAGATGCGCGATGCAGTTCAGCCGCGCCCGTTTCTTGTCGTTGCCCTGCACGATGTACCACGGCGCCTCCGCGATGTTCGTGCGCTCGAACATCTCCTCCTTCGCCTTGGTGTACTGCTCCCACCGCACACGGCTCTGCAGGTCCATCGGCGACAGCTTCCACTGCTTGATCGGGTCATGGATGCGCATCAGGAAGCGCAGCTGCTGCTCCTCGTCCGTCACCGAGAACCAGTACTTGATCAGGATGATGCCCGAGCGCACCAGCATCCGCTCGAATTCCGGCACGTCGCGGAAGAAATCCTCCACCTGGTCCTCGTTAGCGAAGCCCATCACCCGCTCCACCCCGGCCCGGTTGTACCAGCTGCGGTCGAACAGCACGATCTCGCCCGCGGCCGGCAGATGCGGCACGTAGCGCTGGAAATACCACTGCGTCTTCTCGCGGTCGGAAGGTGCCGGCAGCGCCACCACCCGGCAAGTGCGCGGGTTCACCCGCTGGGTGATGCGCTTGATCACGCCGCCCTTGCCGGCACTGTCGCGCCCCTCGAACAGCACCACCACCTTCAGCCCGCGGTGCATCACCCAATCCTGCAGCTTCACCAGCTTCGCCTGCAGCCGCAGCAGTTCGCGGAAATAAAGACCCCGCTCCAGCGTGCTCGCCGGCCGGCGCGACAGCAAGTCGCGCAGCTCCGCCGGCAGCCGGGAATCAT